>NZ_JACKSY010000066.1:0-348469 GCF_025821985.1 Mycobacterium timonense
GGCTGTGGGGGCAATGGTTTCGGCACTTTGGTCACTGACGTCGAGCAGAGCGAGGCTGGTCTCGGAGAGGTAGCGCTTGTCGGCGACCTGCCATTCGTCGTGGGCCTCAACGAGTACCGAGCCGGCCAGCCGTAACAGCGCGGCGGGGTTGGGGAACACGCCGACGACGTCGGTGCGGCGTTTGATTTCCTTGTTCAATCGCTCCAGTGGGTTGGTTGACCAGATCTTTTTCCAGTGGGCCACCGGGAAGTCGGCGAAGGCGGTGATGTCGGCGGCGGCCTCGCGCAACATGGTTTCGACCTTGGGGAACTGGCGGCCGAGCATGCCGGCGATGGTGTCGAGTTGTTCGCGCACGTGCTCGGCGTCTGGCTGGGCGAAGACGGTGCGGATCGCGGCGGCGACCATCTCTGCGGAGCCCTTGGGCACTTGGGCGAGCACGTTGCGCAGGAAGTGCACTCGACACCGCTGCCAGGCGGCCCCGATCAGCACGGCGTCAATGGCACTGCGCAGTCCGGCATGGGCATCGGAGATGACCAGTTGGACTCCGGCCAGACCGCGGGATTTCAACGACCGCAAAAACGCGGTCCAGAACGCCCCGTCCTCGGAGTCTCCGACCTCAAAGCCCAGTACCTCGCGGCGCCCGTCAGCGGCCACCCCGGTGGCGATGACCACCGCCTGCGACACCACCCGATGATTCACCCGGGCCTTGCAGTAGGTGGCGTCGAGGAAGACATACGGAAAGCGCTGATCACCCAACGGCCGGTCCCGGAAGGCCGCGACCTCGGTGTCGAGGTCTTTGCAGATCCGGCTGACCTCGCTTTTGGAGATCCCGGTATCGGTACCCAGTGCCTTGACCAGATCGTCGACCTTGCGGGTGGAGGTGCCGTGCAGGTAGGCCTCCATCACCACCGCGAACAAGCACTGATCGACCCGGCGACGCCGCTCCAACAACGCCGGGAAAAATGACCCGGTGCGCAGCTTGGGAATCCGCAGTTCCAGGTCCCCTGCGACCGTGGACAGCGTGCCATCACCACCGCGAACAAGCACTGATCGACCCGGCGACGCCGCTCCAACAACGCCGGGAAAAATGACCCGGTGCGCAGCTTGGGAATCCGCAGTTCCAGGTCCCCTGCGACCGTGGACAGCGTGCGCGGACGCGAGCCGTTGCGCTGATTGGAGCGGGTCTCGGTGCGCTCATGGGGAGAAGCCCCGATGAACGCGGTCAACTCCGCGTCGATCAAGGCTTGGTAGATCGTTTCGGCGGCTTGAGTGATCCGCTCACCGGCATCGGCGGTGCGCAGTGCGTCGAGCACCTCCAGCAAGGCAGACTGGTCCAGGGCCATCGCGATGTTCCTCTCGGTAGTGATTCTTGGTCGTTTCACCACAGAGACTCACGCGATGGCCCTCTTACGTCAGGGACCGACACGCCGCCATCACTTACACCACTCCCCGGGACGCTCCCGATCGCGATGTTCCTCTCGGTAGTGATTCTTGGTCGTTTCACCACAGAGACTCACGCGATGGCCCTCTTACGTCAGGGACCGACACGCCGCCATCACTTACACCACTCCCCGGGACGCTCCCCGCGATCGCCCACCACAAGATGCGGTTGACCGGACAGCGGGGGCACGTGCGAGGGCTGATCACACCGAGTGCGCCCATCCGCGGCGGGTAGTCCCAGCCGGCCTTGTAAGCCTCTTCCGTCACGTCGAGTTCTGCCCCGGCCTGCGCGACCGTCAGGTACAGCTCTACAGATAAGGCTGTTCCCGACGACATGCGCAAGGTCGAATCTCACCATCAGACACAGTCAGCCACACCCCGGATCGCCCTACAGATAAGTCTGCCCCGGCCTGCGCGACCGTCAGGTACAGCTCTACAGATAAGGCTGTTCCCGACGACATGCGCAAGGTCGAATCTCACCATCAGACACAGTCAGCCACACCCCGGATCGCCCTACAGATAACACGGCGGCGGCGAGTTGGCTGTGCAGCGCGGCACGGTCGAGCCCGCCGAGCGCACCGAGGGCCTCCAGCCGGGCCGGCACCTCGCCGGGGTTGTTGGCGTGCACGGTGCCCGCGCCGCCGTCGTGCCCGGTGTTCAGCGCGGCCAGCAGGTCCACCACCTCGGCGCCGCGGACCTCGCCGACCACGATGCGGTCGGGCCGCATCCGTAACGCCTGGCGGACCAGCTGGCGCACCGGGACCTCGCCGACGCCTTCGACGTTGGCGCACCGTGCGACCAGCTTCACCAGATGCGGGTGCGGCGGCGCCAATTCGGCGGCGTCCTCGACGCAGACGATCCGTTCGTCCGGCGGTACCGCGCCCAGTATGGCGGCCAGCAGCGTTGTCTTGCCGGCGCCGGTTCCCCCGCTCACCAAAAACGCCAACCGCGCGGCGATGATGTCGGCGACCAGCGCCGCGGCGGCCGGCTCGATCGCGCCCGCGGCGCTCAGCGCCGCCAGGTCCTGACTGGCCGGCCGCAGCACCCGCAGCGACAGGCAGGTGCCGGCGGCCGCCACCGGCGGCAGCACCGCGTGCAACCGCACCGCGAACCCGCCGGCGCCGATGCCGGTCAGCTCGCCGTCCACCCACGGTTGCGCGTCGTCCAGACGCCGGCCGGCCGCCAGCGCCAGCCGCTGCGCCAACCGGCGCACCGCGGCCTCGTCGGGAAAGCGAATCTCGCTGCGCCGCAAGCCGTTACCGTCATCCACCCAGACCGCGTCCGGCGCGGTGACCAGCACGTCGGTGGTGCCGTCCGCGCACAGCAGCGGTTCCAGGATGCCGGCGCCGGTGAGCTCGGTCTGCAGGGTGCGCAGGTTGGCCAGCACCTCGGTGTCACCGAGCATCCCGCCGGACTCGGCCCGGATCGCGGCGGCCACCACCGACGCGGGCAGCGGGGCGCCCAGCGGCACGGTTTCGCCGGCCAGCCGCTCGCGGACCCGGTCGATCAGCGAACTGCTCACGCCGCCTTGCCCTTTCGCCGCGCACCGGCCGGCGGCAGCACGCCCAGCACCTGGCGGGCCGCCACCGCGAGCGCGGACCGCCGCCCCAACCGCAGGCCGACGCGCTCCACCTGCGCGCCGAGTTGCGGCTGCGCCTTGATGGCCGCCAGCAGCGGCAGCCCGGTGATGCCGGCGATCTCGGCGGCCCGCAGTCCGCCCGGAGATGGCCCGCGCACCACCAGGCCCACGTTGGGGTTGACCGCGGCCAGGACCGGGGCCAGCGCCCCGGTCGCCGCGCACGCGCGCACGTCGCAGCGGCTCACCACCACCACCAAATCGGCGGCGCCCAAGGCGGCCTGCGCGGCGTCGGTGAATCGGCGGGGCAGGTCGCAGATCACGCTGACCGCCCCGCGGCGGCCGGCGTCGACGACGGCGTGCACCGGCCCGGCGTCCACCTCGTGACCGCGCCGGGTTCCCGACAGCACGCTGACGCCGCGGTGCCGCGGCAACGCATCGCGCACCGCCGCCCAATTGAGCCGGCCGCCCTGCAGCGCCAGGTCCGGCCAGCGCAGCCCCGGGGTGTTCTCGCCGCCGAGCAACAGCTCGATCCCGCCGCCCCACGGGTCGAGGTCCACCAGCAGCGCGTCGCCGGCGGCCTGGGCCAGGGCGACCGCGAGCAGGGAGGCCCCGGCGCCGCCGCAGCCTCCGATGACGGCGACCGCGTGCCCGCGTTGCCCGTCGTCGCGCGACGATTCGGCCGCCTCGGCGAGCTCACCGACCAGGTCGGCTTCGTGTTCGGGCAGCCGCAGCACCCGCGCGGCGCCGATGCGCACGGCCGCCGCCCACGTCGTCGTCGCGGGTTCGGCCGCCGTCAGCACCGTGACGTGATCGCGGCGGGGCAGCGCCCAGCGCCCGCAGCGCGCCGCCGCCGCAGCGTCCAGCACGACGGCCGCGGCCGCCGCCCAGGTCTTACGACTCACCGCGGCCGCGTCGCCGGCGTGCACCACCCGCACCCCGGCGGCGGCCGCCACCCGATCCAGCTCGGCGCGCAGCTCGGGCTCGGCCAGCATCGCCAACACACCCGCCGAACCCGCCGGGTAATCGGGGCACTGCGCCCCGGAGCCGCCAGTCATCCGTCCACTGTGCGGGGCCGTGACGTTGGCACACCAGTGCCAGATGCGGATTTGGGGATAGAGACGCCACTGTGCACAAACCCGGCGCGGGCGCGCACCGCCAGCGACGGCGGGCCGATTCTCCGCAACGCGCCCAGGACCGGTCGGAGCGCGCCAAACCCGGGGGAAACAGCCCGGAAAGACCCGAGAAAAGGGACGACCCCCGCCAGGGGGGGAGGAGGCGAGGGTCGTCGTGCATCAGCCCCGGGGGGTCGGGCTGATACACCCTCGGCTCAGGCCGAGTAATGCTTACTATACACATGACAGTCGGCAGTAACGCAATAGATCATTTTCCGAAAAAACACGTTGAGCCGCGAAAACACTGCCTCATCGGCCCCCGGTACGGCCCTGAGCGGCCATTTCCGGTGCGGGATCGCGGCCGGGCGGGACCGTCGACCTATGCTGGGGCGGTGACCGTCTTCGACCCGGCCGCGGAGCAGTCAGCCCCCGAGCAGTCAGCGCCGAGTGGCGTCCCGCACGCCCGCACGGCGGCCTTCTTCGACCTGGACAAGACGATCATCGCCAAGTCCAGCACGCTGGCGTTCAGCAAACCGTTTTTCGCTCAGGGCCTGCTCAACCGGCGCGCGGTGCTCAAGTCCAGCTACGCGCAGTTCATCTATCTGCTCTCCGGTGCCGATCATGACCAGATGGATCGGATGCGGGCGCACATGACCAACATGTGCACCGGCTGGGACGTCGAACAGGTCAAGTCGATCGTCAACGAGACGCTGCACGACATCGTCACCCCGCTGGTGTTCGCCGAGGCCGCCGACCTGATCGCCGCGCACAAGCTGTGCGGGCGCGACGTCGTGGTGGTATCGGCCTCCGGGGAGGAGATCGTCGCGCCGATCGCGCGGGCGCTGGGCGCCACCCACGCGATGGCCACCCGCATGGTCGTCGAGGACGGGCGGTACACCGGCGAGATCGCCTTCTACTGCTACGGCGAGGGCAAGGTCCAGGCGATCCGCGAGCTGGCCGCCCGCGAGGGGTACCCGCTGGAGCACTGCTACGCCTACTCCGACTCGATCACCGACCTGCCGATGCTCGAGGCGGTCGGCCACCCCAGCGTGGTCAATCCCGACCGCGGGCTGCGCCGCGAAGCGCTGGAACGCGGCTGGCCGGTGATGTCGTTCTCCCGGCCGGTGTCGTTGCGGGACCGTATCCCCGCGCCGTCCGGCGCCGCCATCGCCACCACCGCCGCGGTGGGCATCAGCGCGCTGGCCGCCGGCGCGGTCACCTACTCGCTGCTGCGCCGCTACTCGTTCTAGCCGACCGGCCGCGCCCGCACAGCAAACGCACTGGCCGCACGGGTCATTTCGTTTCGCGGCATTGGGGACATTTGGGCCTTGCTGTGCGCAGGGTCTAGTAGTACAAAGGAACCACGGAAGCCCGGTGAGGCCAAGGTCGATCCGGAAGAGAAGGTTCGATCTCCCGATCCGGGCGCCCAGCACGGTGCTCGGCACCCACGCGGAGTCATAGCCGCGAAAATGGCAGAAGTGTTGCGGGCCTGCGTAATTGCGAATTGCGGAAGGTGTCGACGGCCCTTTGGGTGGGGCTGCAACCGGAAGCGTCGTGAGATCGCCGAGGCCAACCCACGCAGCCCCGAGATGCACGCTTGGTAACCGAGTCCCGTGCTAGCGGGCGGCGGACCGAATATTCGGAACGTCGCCCGCTCTACATTTTTCGGGCCGCATTCCGGCGCCGATCCAACGGCCCGTCAGCTACCCCGGCAGCTATCGATTCGACATCGAGTCGGCGATCGACAACGCCTCTTGCGCGCCGGCTCGCATCGCCCGGCAGCACAGCACCAGCCAGGCACCGACCCCCTCCGGCGTGCCGTCGGCGAAGCCGCGCGCGGCATCCCGGTACGCCGCGGGTTGACGCATCCAACTGACCTCGGGCACCCCCAACCCGTGCGGGTCCAACCCGCTGGCGATGGTGACCAACCTCGACACCGCGCGGGCCACCACGCCGTCGCAGCTGCCGAACGGCCGCAGCGTCAGCAGCTCGCCGTGCGCGACGGCGGCGAGCACCGGCGCCGGCACCCGGGTGCGGCCATTCACCAAGTCCGCCAACAACTCCAACCGTGGCCCCACGCCGGCATCGGCCCGCGGGCGACCCAGCCGTTCGTCATCGACCTGGTCGGCCGCGGCCAGCATGTGCAGCCGGGCCAGCGCCTGCAGCGGCGCCCGCCGCCAGATGCCGACCACCGGACCTTCCCCGCCCTCGAGCGCCTGGGCCACCCGAAGCGCCCCGGCGAACACCGGATCGCTGATCTGCCCGGCCTCGGCGAGATCCTCCAGCCGAACCGGCCCACCGTCCAGCACCGACGACGCGCGGGCCGCCCGCAGGGCCGCCTCGGCGGCGGTCACCGGCCAGCCGCGCAGGTTGGCCCGGTGCCGGTGCGCGCGGCCCAGCGCGTCGCGGGCGCGGTCGCTGGCCTCGGCGACGCCGGGCAGCTCCATCAGGGGCGCCAGTGGATCAGCCGTCACAGCTTGACAACCTATCTCCGCCGCGCCGCGGTCGCGGGATGGCATCCAGCAGCTGCCGGGTGTAGTCCTGGGCCGGGGCGGTGAACAGCTTTTCGGTGGGCGCCTGCTCCACCACCCGCCCGGCGCGCATCACCAGGACGTCGTCGGCGATCTGGCGGATCACCGCCAGGTCATGACTGATGAACAGATACGCCAGCCCCAGCTCGGCCTGCAGCCTGGCCAACAGCTCCAGGATCTGCGCCTGCACCAGCACGTCGAGCGCGGACACCGCCTCGTCGCAGACCAGCACCTGCGGCCGCAACGCCAGCGCGCGGGCGATCGCCACCCGTTGCCGCTGCCCGCCCGACAATTCGCGGGGCAGCCGGTTCAGCACCGACGACGGCAGCGCCACCTGGTCGACGAGGTCGTGCACCGCCTTGGCGCGCTGCCTGCGGTCACCGACGCGGTGGATCCGCAACGGTTCCTCGATGGCGCGAAACACCGAGTACATGGGATCCAAACTGCTGTAAGGGTTTTGGAACACCGGCTGCACCCGGCGGCGGAAGGCCAGGTGTTGGTCGCCCGACAACGTGTCGTCGATGCGGGTGCCGTCGAAAACCACGGTGCCCGAGGTGGGCGGCAACAGCCCGAGCACCATCAACGCCAGGGTGGACTTCCCCGACCCCGACTCTCCGGCAATCGCCAGCGTGCGGGCCCGGTGCAGCCGGAACGACACCGCGTCGACGGCACGAAATTCGGTGCGCCGCCACAATGTTGCGCGCGGCTCCCGGTACAGCTTGGTCAAGTCGGAGGCGACGAGGATGTCGGCGGGCTCCGGTTGCGTGCGGTCCGGCTGCCGCGGGCCGGTCCGCGCGCCGCCGCTGACCGTCAGCGCCGGTGCGGCGGCCACCAGCCGGCGGGTGTACTCGTGCCGCGGATCCTGCAGTATCGACTGCGCCGCACCGGATTCCACCGCGACACCGTCGTGCACGACGACCACCGACTCGGCGCGCTCTGCCGCCAGCGCCAGGTCGTGGGTGATCAGCAGCACGGCCGTGCCGAGGTCGGCGGTGAGCCGCTGCAGGTGGTCGAGCACCTGGCGCTGCACCGTGACGTCCAGCGCGGAGGTCGGCTCGTCGGCGATCAGCAGCCGCGGCCGCCCGGCCAGCCCGATGGCGATCAGCGCGCGTTGGCACATGCCGCCGGACAGCTGGTGCGGGTAGCGGGCCGCTTGTTTCGCCGGGTCCGGCATTCCCGCCGCTTCCAGCAGCTGCACCGCGCGACGCCGGGTGTCGCGGTCGGAGGTGTTGGCCCGCAACGCTTCCCGGATCTGGAAGCCGACCTTCCAAACCGGGTTCAGGTTGGTCATCGGGTCCTGCGGAATGTAGCCGATTTGCCGGCCGCGCATCGAGCGCAGTGCGCGGCGGTCGGCGGCCGAGATGTCCACACCATCGAACATGATGCGCCCGGCCGTGATTCGACCGCCGGGCGGCAACAGTCCCAGGATCGCGGCGGCGGTGCTGGATTTCCCGGACCCGGACTCGCCCACCACCGCGACGGTCTGGCCGGGCAGTACCCGCAAATCCAGGCCGCGCACCGCGGCGTGCTCGCCGAACCCGACATGCAGGCCCTCGACCGACAGCAGCGGGGTGGTCATGCCCGCCACGCCCGCGACGCCGGGTCGAGGGCGTCGCGCAGCGCGTCGCCCATCATCATGAAGGCCAGCACGGTCGCCGCCAGCGCGCCGGCCGGATAGAACAGGATCGGCGAACCGGCCCGCAGCCGTGTCTGGGCGAGGTTGATGTCGCCGCCCCACGACACCACCGACGGCGGCAGCCCCACGCCGAGGTAGGACAACGTTGCCTCGGTGACGATGAAAAGACCCAGCGCGATGGTGGCCACCGCGATCACCGGCCCCAGCGCGTTCGGCAGCGCGTGCCGGATCAGGATCTGAAACCTGCTCATGCCCAACGCTTTAGCCGCAAGCACGTAGTCGCTGGCGCGCACCGCCAGGACCGCCCCACGCGCGATCCGGGCCACCTGGGGCCAGCCGAACAATGCCAGGATCGCGATCACCGTCCACACCGTGCGGTGGTGCAGCACCTGCATCAGCACGATCGCGGCCAGCAGCAGCGGCAGCCCGAAGAACACGTCGGTGACCCGGGAGACCACCGCGTCGATCCAGCCGCCGTAGAAGCCGGCCAGCGCGCCCAGTGCGCCGCCGACCACGAAGACGATCGCCGCGGCGCCCAACCCGACGGTGACCGAGGCGCGCGCCCCGTACACGGTGCGGGCGTACACGTCGTGGCCCTGCAGATCGGTGCCGAACCAGTGCGTGCGCGACGGCGGCAACAGGCTCTGGGCGGGATCGGCGTAGGTGGGATCGGCGGCGGTGAACAGCGCGGGGAACAGCGCCACGGCAAGGATCACCAGGATCAGCAATCCCGCGCCGATGAACTTCGGACGTCGCCGCAGCCGGCGCCACGTCTCGCGCCAGAATCCGCCCCGCGCCCTGATCCGTTCAGCCATAACGGATCCGGGGGTCCAGCACGGCGTACAACAGGTCCACCACCAGGTTGGTGACCAGGTAGATCAGCACCAGCACCGTCACGATGGACACCACGGTGGGGGCCTCCTGCCGGGTGACGGCCTGGTAGAGCACCCCACCCACGCCGTGGATGTTGAAGATGCCTTCGGTGACGATGGCCCCGCCCATCAGCGCGCCCAGATCCGCCCCCAGGAACGTCACCACCGGGATCAGCGAATTGCGCAGGATGTGCACCGTCACCACCCGGGGCCGTGACAATCCCTTGGCGGTGGCGGTGCGCACGTAATCGGCATGCGCATTGACCGCCACCGTCGACCGGGTCAACCGCACCACGTAGGCGAAAGACACCGAGCCCAGCACGATTCCGGGCAACAGCAACCGCGTGAAGGTCGCGGCGTTGCCCACCGTCACCGGCGCGATGCCCAACCGCACCCCGAACACGAACTGCGCCAAGAACCCCAGCACGAAGATGGGGACCGCGATGATGACCAGGCCGGTGATCAGCACCGCGGAATCGAACAGGCCGCCCTGGCGCAGCCCCGCGATGACCCCGAACCCGATGCCCAGCACCGCCTCGACGGCCAGCGCGATCAACGACAGCCGCAGGGTGACCGGAAAGGCATGTGCCAGAACATCACTGACGGGCAGCCCGGAATAGGCCCGGCCCAGGTCGCCGCGCAGCACCCCGCCGAGGTAGCGCAGGTACTGGACCAGGAACGGATCGTCGAGGTGGTAGCGGGCCCGCAGCGCCGCGGCCACCGCGGGCGTCAACGGGCGGTCCCCGGCGATCGCGGCCACCGGGTCGCCGGGCAGCAGGAAAACCATGGCGTAGATCAGCAGGGTGGCGCCCAGAAATACGGGCACCATGACGGCGATCCGGCGTGCGATGTACCAACCCATGTCAAGCCTTGACGATGTTCTCGTAGTCGGGCAGCCCGTTCCAGGTGACCGTCACGTGGCTGACCTCCCCCGACCATCCGACCACACTGATGTAGTTCCACAGCGGAACAACGGGCATGTCGTGGAAGAGAATTCGCTGCGCGTCGTTGGCCAGCGCTGCTGCCTGCGGCAGGTCGGGCGCGGCCTCCGCGGTTGCCAGCGCGGCGTCGAACCGCGGGCTGGAATAGCCGACGTCGTTGGACCCGGCGCCGGTGGCGAACAGCGGGGCCAAAAATTCGATCATGGACGGGTAGTCGCCCTGCCAGCCGGAGCGGAACGCGGAGCCGATGCTGCGGTTGGTGATCTGGGTTCGAAAACCCGCGAAGGTGGGCTGCGGCGCGCCGAGCGCATCGATGCCCAGCACGTTCTTGATGCCGTTGGCGACGGCGTCCACCCAATCCTGGTGTCCCGCATCGGCGTTGTAGGCGATCGGGTAGCTGCCGCTCCACGCCGAGATCGCGTCGGCCTGCGCCCAGAGCCGGCGGGCCCGCTCGGGGTCGAAGTCCAATGCGTCGCTTCCGGCGATGTTCGGGTCGAAGCCGGGCAGCGACCGGGCGGTGAAATCGCGTGCCGGACTGCGGGTGTCGGCAAAGATCTGCCGACAGATCTGCGCCCGGTTGATGGCCGCCGACAGCGCCAGGCGGCGCAGCCGGCCCTCCTCGCCGCCGAAGTGCGGCAGCCGCAGCGGGGTGTCGAGGCTCTGGTTGATCGCGGCCGGCCCGGCGGTGACCCTTTCCCCCAGGTCGCGCCGGTAGACCGGCAGGGCGCTGGGCGGGATGGTGTCGAGCACATCGAGGTTTCCGGAGAGCAGATCGGCGTAGGCGGTGTCCAGGTTGGCGTAGAACTCGAACCTCAGCCCCTTGTTGCGGGGCTTGCGGTTGCCGTGGTAATCGGGGTTGGGCCGCAGGTCGATTCGCACGTTGTGCTCCCACGCCGGGCCGTCGGGGCCGCCGGCGAGCTGGTACGGGCCGTTGCCGATCGGGTGCCGCCCGAATGCGGCCATGTCGCGAAAGGCGGCCTGCGGCAGGGGATAAAACGCGCTGTGGCCAAGCCGCAGTTTGAAGTCCACGGTCGGGGCCTTGAGCCGGACGGTGAACTCCAGGTCGTTGACCACCCGCAGCCCGGTCATGGTGGTCTGCTGCGGCTGCCCGGCGGCCAGCGCGTCGTACCCGTCGATCGGGCTGAAAAAGCTTTGCTGCAGTTGGGCATTGGTGCTCAGCGCCCCGTAGTTCCAGGCGTCGACGAAGGAATGGGCCGTCACCGGCGAGCCGTCGGTGAACCTCCAGCCGGGTTTCAAGACGATGCGATAGTTGACGTTGTCGCCGCTCTCGATCGACTGGGCCACCTCGGGTGCGGGGTTGCCGGCGGCGTCGTAGGACATCAGCCCGGCGAAGAGTCGATCCAGGATGCGGCCGCCCTGGCTGTCGTTGGTGCCGGTGGGAACGAGGGGGTTCGGTGGTTCGCCGCCGTTGACCACCACCAGGTCCGGGCTCAGCACCCCGCCGCCGCAACCGGCCAGCGAGGCGACCACGAGCAGCGCGGCGGCGGCCGTGGCCAGCACGGCCACCGGGGTCCGCATCCCACGCATGACACCCGATCCTAGGGCGTGAAGCGGCGCGGCGGTGAAGTGCCCGCGCGGGTCTACTGCCCGACCAGAGGCGAGGGGACGTCGTTCAGACCGCGGTGATCGGATGCACCTGCAGCTCGCAGGCCTCGATGGTGGCCGGAACCGTCACCACCGCGGTGGTGTCGGGCGGGTTGACGAGCAGATCGGTGTAGGTGGGGCACGGCTGCCCGTCGGCGTCGACGGCGACGCCCTCGACGATCGCCTGGCCCTGCGTGGAGATCGACAGGATGACGGTGGGCGGCGCATCGACGCCCGCCGGCAGCCCGCCCAGGTATCCGCGCGGGGTGGGCTGCGCGTGGACGAGCGCGCCGCCGGCACCCGAGTCCACCGCGGCGTATCCGGTCAGCGTGCACGGTTCGGCGCCGCCGGCGAGGGTGAACACCAGCGTCACCGCGCGGTGGCCGACCGCGCCCTGCGCCGGTGCGGCCGTCACCGCGATCTGATCCGACCAGCACGGCGTCGGCGTGTCCGTGGTGTCGGCCGGCAGGGCCGCGGCGGGCCACCCCGCCGCGGTGGCGGCGGCGTAACTCGTTGCCAGCGCGGCAAAGCTGGCGATTGATCGGCGAAGGCCCCGCGAGTGACCCGGCACAGCGGTGATTATCCGGCACGCCGGCGCCCTTCGACGTCGATTCGAAGGCTTTGCTTTTCACCTTGTGAGGCTAGGCTCTCTGACGGTTGACGCCTCGACCCAGGAGTGAAGCCCGTGACCGCCAGCAACCCCGCAAGCCCCGCGTCGTATCCGCCGCCGCCGCAGTTCGTCGAGCAGGCCAATGCGGGTGAGCAGTTGTACCGCGAGGCCGAGCGGGACCGGTTGGCGTTCTGGGCCGAGCAGGCCAACCGGTTGTCCTGGGCCACACCGTTCACCGAGGTGCTGGACTGGTCCCGGGCGCCGTTCGCCGAGTGGTTCGCGGACGGAACGCTCAACGTCGCCTACAACTGCGTGGACCGCCACGTGCAGGCCGGCCACGGCGACCGGGTCGCCATCCACTGGGAGGGCGAATCTCCCGGCGATCAGCGCAGTCTGACCTATTCCGAGCTGTACACGCAGGTGTGCAAGGCCGCCAACGCGCTGACCGATCTCGGTCTGGTCGCCGGCGACCGCGTCGCCATCTATCTGCCGCTGATCCCCGAGGCGGTGATCGCGATGCTGGCCTGCGCGCGGCTGGGCGTCATGCACAGCGTCGTGTTCGCCGGCTTCACCGCCAAGGCGCTGCAGGCCCGCATCGCCGACGCGGCGGCCAAGCTGCTGATCACCAGCGACGGGCAGTTCCGCCGCGGCAAGCCCGCGCCGCTCAAGGACGCCGCCGACGAGGCGGTCGCCGACCCCGACAGCCCGGTCGAGCACGTTGTGGTGGTGCGGCGCACCGGAATTGACGTGTCCTGGACCGACGGCCGCGACCTGTGGTGGCACGACGTCGTCGACGCCGCCGCGCCCGAACACACCCCCGAGCCGTTCCCCGCCGAGCAGCCGCTGTTTCTGCTGTACACCTCGGGCACCACCGGCAAGCCCAAGGGCATCGTGCACACCAGCGGCGGCTATTTGACCCAGGCCGCCTACACGCACTACTACGTCTTCGACATCAAGGCCGACACCGACGTGTTCTGGTGCACCGCCGACATCGGCTGGGTCACCGGACACACCTACGGCGTCTACGGCCCGCTGGCCAACGGGGTCACCGAGGTGCTCTACGAGGGAACCCCGGACACACCGACCCAGCACCGCCATTTCGAGATCATCGAAAAGTACGGCGTGACAATCTATTACACCGCGCCCACGCTGATCCGCACGTTCATGAAGTGGGGCCGGGAAATCCCCGACGCGCACGACCTGTCCAGCCTGCGGCTGCTGGGTTCGGTCGGCGAGCCGATCAATCCCGAGGCGTGGCGCTGGTATCGCAGCGTGATCGGCGCCGACCGGCTGCCCATCGTCGACACCTGGTGGCAGACCGAGACCGGCGCCACGATGATCTCCCCGCTGCCCGGAGTCGCTGCGGCCAAACCGGGTTCGGCGATGCGGCCGCTGCCGGGCATCTCGGCCAGGATCGTCGACGACCACGGCGACCAGCTGGTGCCGGGCATCCACCACGGCGAGCACGTCACCGGCTACCTGGTGCTGGACCAACCGTGGCCGTCGATGCTGCGCGGCATCTGGGGCGACCCCGACCGCTACGTCGAGACCTACTGGTCGCGGTTCGCCGAGCAGGGCTGGTATTTCGCCGGGGACAGCGCCTATTACGACCGCGACGGCGCCATCTGGGTGGTCGGCCGCATCGACGACGTGATGAACGTGTCGGGGCATCGGCTGTCCACCGCCGAGGTGGAGTCGGCGCTGGTCGGACACCACGGCGTCGCCGAGGCGGCGGTGGTCGGCGCCACCGACGCCACGACCGGCCAGGCCATCTGCGCGTTCGTCGTGCTGTGCGCCGATTACCAGGTGGACGACGGGATCGTCGACGAGCTGCGCGCCGAGGTGGCCCGGGAGATCTCCCCGATCGCCAAGCCGCGGGAGGTGCACGTGGTGCCCGAGCTGCCGAAGACCCGCAGCGGCAAGATCATGCGCCGGCTGCTGCGCGACATCGCCGAGAACCGCGAATTGGGCGACACCTCAACGCTGCTCGACCCCGGGGTGTTCGACGCGATCCGGGCGGCGAAGTAGCCGGCGCGCGCGCCCCAGCCCCTCGCCGGGCGTCACTCTGGCGTGACGCTCGACGGCCGGCGTCACTCTGGCGTGACGTTCGGCCAATTCCTCAGCCCGGCAGCGGGGCGAACCCGGCGCCCGGCCGGTGCTTGGCGTTGATGTCGGCCAGGATCGCGTTGAACGACATCACCACCGCCGGGGTGTGCAGCGGGATGTACTTGATGACGCACGTCGGCAGGTTGTCGCTGAACGCCCCGTGGATCATCCCGACCAGCTGATTGTTGACGGTGACCGGCGCGCCCGAGTCACCCGGCTGGCCGCACACCTGCATCACGATGGTGCCCGGGGTCTGACCCATGCCCCAGGTGACGCCGCACGAATTGCCGGTGGTGCGGCCCTGTTTGCAGGCGATCTCGCCGAAGGCCGGGTCGGGACCGATGCCGCTGATCAAAAACCCGTTGAAGTTGGCCACCGGGGTCACCTTGGCCGGATCGAACTTGATCACCGCGTAGTCGAGGTTGTCGTTACCGGCGACCATGGTGCCCAGGATGCCCGCGTTCTCCGCGCCCTCGGCGGCCACCTGCGCGCCCGGGCCGCCGCAGTGCGCCGAGGTGAAGCCGATCAGGTCGCCGGCGGCGTCGCCGCCGATGGTGGTCAGCGTGCACATGGTGTCGCCGTTGACCACGATGCCGGCCCCACCGCCCAGCGGGATCCTGACGTCCGCCGCGGCGGCGCGGGGGTGCGAACCCGTCACCGCCACGAGCAGGGCAACCATCGCCACCAGGCAGCATCGGTGTGCCCTCCGCACAACCCACTCCTATCGGTCGGCCGGATCCCGCGACCGGCTTGGCCGAGTGTAATCGGCCCGGACGTCTTGTTCGTGGCACCGAGCCCGGTGCCACGAGATCGGCCGGAATCGTCTGGCTTCTTCTGTCCGGCCGCCACGTGGCAACATAAACCGCGACGACAGCGAGCCGGGCAACGACGAAAGAGGACCGTCTGTGAGCAAAGTCGAGGGCAAGAACGGGGTGCCCAGCACCCTGACCACGATCCCGTTGACCGACCCGCATGCCAAGCCTGCCGAGCCGACGATCGGTGACCTGATCAAGGACGCGACCACCCAGGTTTCCACCCTGGTGCGCGCCGAGGTCGAACTGGCTCGCGCCGAAATCACCCGGGACGTCAAGAAGGGGCTCACCGGCAGCGTCTTCTTCATCGCCGCGCTGGTGGTGCTGTTCTACTCCACCTTCTTTTTCTTCTTCTTCGTCGCCGAGCTGCTCGACACCTGGCTGTGGCGCTGGGTGGCGTTCCTGATCGTGTTCGGGGTCCAGGTCGTGGTCGGGGCGGTGCTAGCTTTGCTGGGCTTCCTCAAGGTGCGCCGGATCCGGGGGCCGCGCCAGACCATCGAGTCGGTCAAGGAGACCCGCACCGCGCTCACGCCCGGGCACGACAAGGCCGCCGGCGCCCGGGCGCTCACCGAAAGCCACGGCAAGCACGCCAAGCCCGGCGACGGCGCCGCCGCGGACCCGTCGGGTTGGTAGATGGCGCCGCCGGATCCGTCGGTAACCCGCATCGACGGGCCGTGGCGCCATCTGGATGTGCACGCCAACGGCATCCGCTTTCACGTCGTCGAGGCCCTGCCCGTCGGCGACGCCCGCGGCCTGCCTGCCACGGCGCGGCCGTTGGTGATGCTGCTGCACGGCTTCGGATCGTTCTGGTGGTCCTGGCGTCATCAGCTGCGCGGGCTGACCGGCGCCCGGGTGGTCGCGGTCGACCTGCGCGGCTACGGCGGCAGCGACAAGCCGCCCCGCGGCTATGACGGCTGGACCCTGTCCGGCGACGCGGCCGGGCTGATCCGCGCGCTCGGGCACTCCTCGGCGACGCTGGTCGGCCACGCCGACGGCGGCCTGGCCTGCTGGGCCACCGCGCTGCTGCACGCGCGGCTGGTGTCGGCCGTCGCGCTGATCAGCTCACCGCACCCGGCGGCGTTGCGGCAGTCCACGTTGGCGCGCCGCGACCAGGCCGGGGCGCTGCTGCCGACACTGCTGCGATACCAGGTGCCGCTGTGGCCCGAGCGGCTGTTGACCCGCGACGGCGGGGCGGAGATCGAGCGCCTGGTCCGCAGCCGCAGCTGCGCGAAATGGCTTGCGTCCGAAGACTTTTCCGAGACCATCGGCCATCTGCGCACGGCCATTCAGATCCCGGCGGCGGCGCACTGCGCCCTGGAGTACCAGCGCTGGGCGGTGCGCAGCCAGCTGCGCGACGAGGGACGGCGGTTCCTCCGGTCGATGCGCCGGCAGCTCGGCGTGCCGCTGCTGCACCTGCGCGGCGAGGAAGACCCCTACGTGCTGGCCGACCCGGTCGACCGGACCCGGCGTTACGCGCCGCAGGGCCGCTACGTAACCGTCGCGGGCGCAGGGCATTTCAGCCACGAAGAGGCGCCGGAGGAGATCAACCGGCACCTGACGAGCTTCCTCGAGGACGTGCACGGCCCGGCCGTCAACTGACGCAGGACCCGGTGCCCACCGTCTTGGTCTCGCCGATCTTGGCGAGCTGACCGGCGACCTCGTCGGCGGTCAACACGAAGCCGGTGTCGGGGTCGTCGACGGCCGCGCCGAACACCACGCCGAGCACCTGGCCGTTCAGGTCGATCAGCGGTCCACCCGAATTGCCTTGCTCCACACTGGCTCTGATGGTGTACACGTCACGGGTGACCGGCGCCGGGTCGCGGTAGATGTCGGGTCCGCTCAACTTGATCAGCTCGCGGATCCGGGCCGGCGTCGCGGTGAAGTTGCCGCCGCCGGGATAACCCAGCACCACCACGCTGGCCCCGGTTTTCGCCTCGGTCTGGGCGAACGGCAAGGGCGGCGGCGGCAGGTTGGGGACGGCGAGGATCGCGATGTCGACGGACGGGTCGTAGGACACCACGGTGGCGTCCAGCGGGTTGCCGCTGGCGTAGATCTGCACGCTGTTGGAACCGGCCACCACGTGCGCGTTGGTCATCACCCGGTCGGGCGCGATCACGAATCCGCTGCCCTCCAATACCTTTTGGCAACTGGGCGCCAAGCTGCGCACCTTGACGACGCTGGGCGCGGTGGCCTGCACCACCGGGTTGCTGGCCAACTCGGGATCGGGTGAGGCGACCGGGATCACCGGGGTGCGGCTGAACGGCTCGAGCACCGCGGGCAGCCCGGAGGTGTTCAGCAGCGCCGAGAGCCGCTTGGGCACCGTCTTGAGCCACGGCGGGGCAACCTCGTTGACCTTGGCCAACACTCGGGAACCGCGCACCGCGGCGGCCAGCTCGGGCTGATCCTTGGACTGGGTCAGCGGCGTCGCCAGCAGCCACGCCGCGGTCAACACGACCACCAGCTGCACGCCGACCCCGATCACCGAGTCGACGGTGCGGATGGACCGGCTGCGGATCGCGCCTCGCACCGCGCGCCCCAACACCACGCCGGCGACCTCGCCGATGACCACCAGCGCCAGGATCAAGAACAGTGCCGCAAACAGTTTCGCGCGCGGCGCGGCGATGTGGCTGACGAGGTGGGGCGCCAGCAGCACCCCGGCGATCGCGCCGAGCAGCACGCCCACGAACGACAGCAGCGACCCCAACGCGCCGGACCGCCAGCCCGAGATCGCCGCGATGAAGGCCACCGCCAGCACCGCGACGTCCAGCCACTGCGACGGGGTCATCGAATTCAGGTTCATTCGAGTGCGTCACCCCGCTCGCCGACCAGCGCCATCGCCGCGTCCAACTCCCGCTGATCGGAGGTGTCCCAGGGCTGGGCCCAGCCCGCGACGTCGAGCAGCGCGGAGATCACCTGGCCGGTGAAGCCCCACACCAGCATCTCGTTGAGCAGAAACGCCGGCCCGGCCCACCGGCGGCCCAAGTCGCCGCGGTACACCATCAGCCGGTTGGCGGGATTGATGAAGGCGCGCAACGGAACTCGCGCCACCAGCGCGGTCTCGGCCTCGTTGACCACGGCCACCGGCCCGGGGTCGGGCGAATACGCCAGCACGGGCACGACGTGGAACTGCGAGGGTGCGATGAACATCTTCTCCATCGTGGCCAGCGGATGCAGCCGGCTGACGTCGATCCCGGTCTCCTCGCGGGCCTCACGCAGGGCGGTGGCCACCGGGCCGTCGTCGGTGGGATCGGCGGCGCCGCCGGGAAACGCCGCCTGCCCGGCGTGGTGGCGCAGCGTGGACGCGCGCACGGTGACCAGCAGGTCGGCGTCGGTGGGCGGGCCTCCGCCGGGCGGCCCGGATTCCGGGCCGGAGAACAGCACCAGCACCGCGGCTTCCCGCGCGGCGCCGCGCACGCTCGTCAGCGCCGACGCGGCCTTGGTGGTGATCATCGCCAGCACGTCGGCCGGCAACCGGCGCCGGGCCGCGTCGGGGACGTCGTCGACGTTGTCGACCAGCGGACGCAGCCAGGACGGGCAGGCGTCAGGCGTCAGCGGAACGGTCCCACGCGCCGGGGCGGGGTCCCCATTCCGCAGGGGCGAACCCCCAGCACTCACGGCCCCTCCAGTCGGTTCAATTTTTCCGCTTATCCCCTGTCGTTCCCGATCGCGGCCGCGATCTCGTCGGCCGTGCTGAAAGCACGCGGCAGCGTCTGGGCAACGCTACCGTCCGGCCGCAGCACCACCGTCGCGGGCATCACATTTACCACCCGCAGCGCGGCCGCGACCCGGCGCCGACCGTCCTGCAGGGTCGGCAGCCGAACGCCGAGCTCGGCCAGTCGCAGCAGGGCCGCGGTCTCGTTCTCGTCCTGATGCACCGTCAGCACCGTCACCTCCGCCCCGGCCCGTCGTTGATACTCGGCCATCGCGGGCAGTTCGGCCGCACACGGCGCGCACCAATAGGCCCAGAAGTTGAGCACCACCCGGCGCCCGGCCACCGCGCGGCCGGCGTCGACCACCGAACCGTCGGCGGCGCACTCGGCCGTCACGCCGCGCAGCGCCGCCGGGCCGGGACCGGTTCCCGCGGCCGGACACGGCGGCAGGTCGGCGCGCTGTCGGGGACCGGCCAGCGAGGCCGGGGTGTCGGCGTCGCGGTGTTCGCGGTCGGCCACCGCCCGGCCGGTGGCCGGCGGGCCGGGCGTCGCGGCGTCGTCACGCAGCTGGGCCAGCAGCGCGACGATCAGCGCCACCACCACCGCGAGAATCGCGATGTGCCAGCGAACCTTCCGGGTCAGCGTCGGCCTCGGGATGGGCATGCGGTCCCCGTGCTGTCGGCGCGGTTACAGCCCGGCCAGGGCGAGCAGATGCTCGGTTTCCGGCCCGCGCACCAACTGCGCGGCCAGCGGCGGTTCGGTGGGACCCAGCCCGAACGAGGGGCAGTCCTTGGCGAGCAGGCACACCCCGCAGGCCGGTTTGCGCGAGTGACACACCCGGCGGCCGTGGAAGATGACCCGGTGGCTGAGCATGGTCCACTCGCTGCGTTCGATCAGCTCGCCTACGGCGTGCTCGATTTTGACCGGATCCTTCTCGGCGGTCCAGCGCCAGCGGTGCACCAGCCGGGCGAAATGGGTGTCGACGGTGATACCGGGGACACCGAAGGCGTTGCCCAGGATGACGTTCGCGGTCTTGCGGCCCACACCGGGCAGGGTGACCAGCTCGGCCATGGTGGCGGGCACCTCGCCGTCGAACCGTTCCACCAGGGCCTGGCCGAGACGGATCAGCGCGGAGGCCTTGTTGCGGAAGAAGCCCGTCGGGCGGATCAGGTTCTCCAGCTCGTCGCGGTCGGCCTGGGCGTAATCCAGCGCGCAGGTGTAGCGCTTGAACAAGGCCGGCGTCGTCAGGTTCACCCGTTTGTCGGTGCTCTGCGCCGACAGGATGGTGGCGACCGTCAGCTCCAGCGGCGTGGTGAAGTCCAGCTCGCAGTGCGCTTCCGGAAACGCTTGTGCCAGAATGCGATTCATCCGCCGCGCCCGTCGCACCAAGGCAACTCGGGATTCGGTCGACCAGCGCCGGGCGGCGGCGTCGCCGAGCGGGGCCGGGGTCGACTTCGCACGCCCCGACGACTTAGCCGTTGTCACCTACGACAGAGTACTTATTTCGTGATCCGGCCGAGACCTCGTGTTCATGCAAGGCCATGTTTACTCTTCGTGTGTCGTGGTTGCTGGTGGCCGGTGTACCGGTGCTGCTGATGCTGGCGGCGCTGGGACTGGGGCGGCTGGAAAAGGAGCTCGTCCGGGATCCGGCCGCGGTGGCCGATGTAGACGAATTCCTCGAGCGCACCGGCGGCGTGGACATGCACACGCTGGCCGCCGAGGGCATGCCCGAGGCCCTGGAATACCTGCACCGGCGCGAGGCCCAGCAATCCGCCGGTCCGGCGCCGGGCGGGCGCAGCGGCGGTCCGCGGCACGCCGCGCCGTCCTTCGCCGCCGGCTTCGTCGACCCCGACGAGATGACGCTGCCGACCAGGATCGGCGGCCATTCGCACGTCAATCCGCAGTTTAGGGCACCTCGACACGCCAATCGTGTGTAGCGTTGGCACGTTAGACACAATGGCGTTCCTCTAGACTCGTCACGCGAGCAAGGGGTTAGCCTGCCCGTATCACATAAATTTCTTGCGAAAGTTGAAGAGGCAACGTGGACGAGATCCTGGCAAGGGCAGGAATCTTCCAAGGGGTTGAGCCCAGCGCAGTCACCGCACTGACCAAGCAGCTCCAACCCGTCGACTTCCCCCGCGGACACACCGTCTTCGCCGAAGGGGAACCGGGGGATCGGCTGTACATCATCGTCTCGGGCAAGGTGAAGATCGGTCGCCGCTCGCCCGACGGGCGGGAAAACCTGCTGACGATCATGGGCCCCTCGGACATGTTCGGTGAGCTGTCGATCTTCGACCCGGGCCCGCGGACGTCCAGCGCCACCACCATCACCGAGGTGCGCGCGGTGTCGATGGACCGCGACGCGCTGCGCGCGTGGATCGCCGACCGCCCCGAGATCGCCGAACAGCTGTTGCGGGTGCTGGCCCGCCGGTTGCGCCGCACCAACAACAACCTGGCCGACCTCATCTTCACCGACGTGCCCGGCCGGGTGGCCAAGCAGCTGCTGCAGCTCGCGCAGCGCTTCGGCACCCAGGAGGGCGGCGCCATGCGGGTCACCCACGACCTGACCCAGGAAGAGATCGCGCAGCTGGTCGGGGCGTCGCGGGAGACGGTGAACAAGGCGCTGGCCGATTTCGCCCACCGCGGCTGGATCCGGCTGGAGGGCAAGAGCGTGCTGATCTCGGACTCCGAGCGGCTGGCGCGGCGAGCGAGGTAAGCGCGGGCGAAGCCCGGGCGCAACCGAGCGAGCCTCCCACACCGAGCGAGGTAAGCGCGGGCGAAGCCCGGGCGCAACCGAGCGAGCCTCCCACACCGAGCGAGGTAAGCGCGGGCGAAGCCCGGGCGCGCTAAGCGCCCGGACCGTTTAGCTTCGCCACATCAGCCTCAGCTGCACCGCCCCGTCACCCATCAGGTGACTTCGAAATCCGCTAGCGGCGGCGCTAGCGGAACTCTGACGCACTCCGTCCCTCTGGAGCCGGGACCCATGGGGCCGGAGTGACTCACGCCAAGGCGGTTACGCCGATGGCTCCGAGCGCAGGTGATTCAACTGCACCTGCACCGACCACTCGGCGGCGTCCCACAGCTTCTCATCGACATCGACGTAGACGTGTTCGACGATCCGGCGGGCGCTGACGTCCTCGCCCAGCTCCCGCACCGCCGATCGCACCTGGTCCAGCCGCTCCCGCCGGTGTTCCAGGTAGCCCTGCGCGACGCTTTCCAGGTCGGTCAGGTCCGGGCCGTGGCCGGGCAGCACCGCCCGCCGGCCCAGGCCGCGCAGCCGCCGCAGCGATTCCAGGTAGTCCGTCAGGCTGCCGTCCTCCTTGTCGAGGACGGTGGTGCCGCGGCCCAGCACGGTGTCGGCGGTCAGCACGGCGTCGTCGAGCAGGAAGCACAGCGAATCGGCGGTGTGCCCGGGCGTGGCCATCACCTTGATCCTCAGCCCGGCCGCGTCGATCACCTCGCCGTCGGTGAGCTCACCGCCCAGGCCGCGCAGAAAGCCGCTGCCCGCCGAGCGCACGGTGGCGCCGGTGCGCTCGACCAGCTTGTCGATGCCGTCGGTGTGGTCGCCGTGCCGGTGGCTGATCAGCACCAGCGCGATGCGGCCCAGCGCGGCGATCCGCGCGATGTGCTCGTCGTCGTCCGGCCCGGGGTCCACGATCACCAGCTCGTCGCTGCCCGGCCCGCGCAACACCCAGGTGTTGGTGCCCTCCAGCGTCAGCAAACCGGGATTGTCGGCCAGCAGCACCGAGGCCGTGTCGGTGACCGCCCGCAACCTGCCGTATGCGGGATGGGTCGGCGACTCGGCAACCTCGGTCACGGCCGCGCGCCGACCTCCACGATCAGCTCCACTTCCACCGGCGCATCCAGCGGCAGCTCACCGACCCCGACCGCCGAGCGCGCATGCGCGCCGTGTTCGCCGAACACCTCGGCGAGCAGGTCAGAGGCGCCGTTGACGACGCTGGGCTGGCCGTTGAACCCGGGTGCGGAGGCGACGAACCCGACGACTTTGACCACCCGGGTCACCGCGTCGATGCCCACCAGCGCGTCGACCGCGGCCAGCGCGTTGAGCGCGCAGATCCGCGCCAGCGCGCGGCCCTCGTCCGGGCTGATGTGGGCGCCCACCTTGCCGGTGGCGGCCAGCTTGCCGTCCTGCATCGGCAGCTGGCCGGCGGTGTAGACCAGGTTGCCGGTGCGCACCGCGGGGACGTAGGAGGCCAGCGGCGCAACCACTTCCGGCAGCGTCAGACCGAGCTCGGCGAGCCGGGCCTTCCAGGACGGTGCAGCGCTCATCTACTTGGGGCGCTTGAGGTAGGCGACGTGCTGCTCGCCGGTGGGGCCGGGCAGCACGGACACCAGCTCCCAGCCGTCGGCACCCCACTGGTCGAGGATCTGCTTGGTGGCGTGCGTCAGCAGTGGGACGGTGGCGTATTCCCATGCGGTCGGTTGGCTCATCCCGCGAGCTTATCGGTGGCAGGTGAACCGCTCCGGCCAGGCCAATGCCCGGTCGGGCTAGCATGCGATGGTGGCAACCACATCGAGCGGCGGAGCTGCCGTCGGCTGGCCGGCGCGCTTGACCAAGGCCCGCTTGCATTTCGTGACGGGCAAGGGCGGTACCGGCAAATCGACCATCGCGGCCGCGCTGGCGCTGACGCTGGCAGCCGGGGGCCGCAAGGTGCTGCTCGTGGAAGTCGAAGGCCGCCAAGGCATTGCGCAGCTCTTTGATGTTCCGCCGCTGCCCTACCAAGAGGTGAAGATCGCGACCGCCGAGCGGGGCGGCCAGGTCAACGCGCTGGCCATCGACATCGAGGCCGCGTTCCTGGAATACCTCGACATGTTCTACAACCTGGGCATCGCGGGCCGGGCCATGCGCCGCATCGGCGCCATCGAGTTCGCCACCACGATCGCGCCCGGCCTGCGCGACGTGCTGCTCACCGGCAAGATCAAAGAGACGGTGATCCGCGTCGACAAGAACCGGCTGCCGGTGTACGACGCGATCGTCGTCGACGCCCCGCCGACCGGGCGGATCGCCCGCTTCCTCGACGTCACCAAGGCGGTGTCCGATCTGGCCAAGGGCGGTCCGGTGCACTCGCAGGCCGACGGCGTGGTCAGGCTGTTGCACTCCGAGCAGACGGCTATCCACCTGGTCACCCTGCTGGAGGCGCTGCCCGTGCAGGAGACGTTGGAAGCCATTGAGGAACTCGCCGAGATGCAGCTGCCCATCGGCAGCGTGATCGTCAACCGCAACATTCCCGCCTACCTGCAGCCCGCCGATCTTGCGAAGGCCGCCGAGGGCGACATCGACGCCGACGCGGTGCGGGCTGGGCTGCAAAAAGCCGGAATCACGTTGGACGACAAAGACTTCGCCGGCCTGCTGACGGAGACCATCGAGCATGCGACGGTGATCGCCACCCGCGCCGAGATCGCACAGCAGCTCGACGCGTTGCACGTGGCCCGACTGGAACTCCCGGCGATCTCCGACGGCGTCGACCTGGGCAGCCTCTACGAGCTATCGGAATCGCTTGCCCAGCAAGGAGTTCGATGAGTACCACACCCAAACAGCTTGATATGGCGGCTATCCTGGCCGACACCACCAACCGGGTGGTGGTGTGCTGCGGCGCGGGTGGGGTGGGTAAGACCACCACCGCGGCCGCCATCGCGCTGCGCGCCGCCGAATACGGGCGCAATGTCTGCGTTTTGACGATCGACCCGGCCAAGCGGCTGGCCCAGGCGTTGGGCGTGAACGACCTCGGCAACACGCCGCAACGAGTGCCGCTGGCCGCCGAGGTTCCCGGCGAGCTGCACGCGATGATGCTCGACATGCGGCGCACCTTCGACGAGATGGTGGTCCAGTACTCCGGACCCGGTCGCGCACAAGCGATTCTGGACAACCAGTTCTATCAGACCGTCGCCAGCTCACTCGCCGGCACGCAGGAGTACATGGCGATGGAGAAGCTGGGGCAGCTGCTGGCCGAGGATCGCTGGGATCTGGTGGTGGTGGACACGCCGCCGTCGCGCAACGCGCTGGACTTCCTGGACGCCCCGAAACGGCTGGGCAGCTTCATGGACAGCCGGCTGTGGCGGCTGCTGCTGGCGCCGGGCCGCGGAATCGGCCGATTGGTCACCGGCGCAATGGGTTTGGCGATGAAGGCGATGTCGACGATCCTGGGCTCACAGATGCTCGCCGACGCCGCGGCGTTCGTGCAGTCGCTGGACGCCACCTTCGGTGGCTTCCGGGAAAAGGCCGACCGCACCTACGCGCTGCTGAAACGGCGGGGCACCCAGTTCGTGGTGGTGTCGGCGGCCGAGCCCGACGCGCTGCGCGAGGCGTCCTTCTTCGTCGACCGGCTGTCCCAGGAAGGGATGCCGCTGGCCGGGCTGGTGCTCAACCGCACCCATCCGCCGCTGTGCTCGCTGCCCGCGGAGCGGGCGATCGACGGCACCGAGATGCTCGAGCACGACGGCGACCCCGAAACCACCTCGCTGGCCGCGGCCGTGCTGAGGATTCACGCCGATCGGGCGCAGACCGCCAAGCGGGAAATCCGATTGCTGTCCCGCTTCACCGGCGCCAACCCGCACGTGCCGGTGATCGGCGTTCCCTCACTGCCGTTTGATGTTTCGGACTTGGAAGCGCTGCGCGCGCTGGCCGACCAGATCACGTCGAACCGGGCAACCGCCCGCTGAACGGCCCGGGATCGGGCGTAACAGTACCGTAATCACGAACAGCGGGCGGTCGGCGGCGCCGGTCACCCGGCGCTGCGGTTTCTCCTCTTGTCGAAGAAGTCCGCCCAGGACACCACCTCGGGGTGCTGCTTGAGCAGCGCGCGGCGCTGCCGCTCGGTCATGCCGCCCCAGACCCCGAACTCGACCCGGTTGTCCAGCGCGTCCGCCCCGCATTCCTGCATGACGGGGCAGTGCCGGCAGATCACTGCGGCCTTGCGTTGGGCGGCACCGCGCACAAACAGTTCATCCGGATCGGTGGTCCGGCACAGTGCCTTCGAGACCCAGGCGATGCGCTCCTCGGCATCGACACTGCGAAGTACCCCTTGAGCGGCTGCAATGTTTGTCCTACGCGCCGCCGGCCGTGTTGGTGACACGAACTGTTCCCTTCCCTACCGGTCGCCCGTCGCGACCGCCCTCCTGGGGTGCAGATCCAACCCTTGCGATCTACGCCACACTGTGTGCTTCGGTGTTACCTGAATCTCACCGTGTGTCTAAGTTAGGTGGTCAGCTGCCAATTGCGCAACAGTCCGATAACGCTTTTTTTGGGACGGGCGTCCCGTCTCGCTCCGAAGGATAGGCGAAGAAGTGATCTCGCACACCATGTTCGATCCGGATCGCTGACGCAACTGCAAATTTTCGTGCTGCTCAGCGCCCGCGCCGCCGGCCCCCCGATCGGCCCGATTAATCGGTGAACTTGCAGCGTGGCGGCGTGACTGCGGGCCGCTACTGTAGTAGCCATGTCAGACCGCCCCCCGGCCGCGCTCACGGTTTTGAAGCTCGCGGGGTTCTGTTTGTTGGCCAGTGTGGTGGCCACCGCGCTGCTGTTTCCCGTCGCCGGCGGAATAGGACTGGTGTCCAACCGCGCCTCGGAAGTGGTCGCCAACGGCTCGGCGCAGCTGCTCGAGGGCGAGGTGCCGGCGGTGTCGACGATGGTCGACGCCAAGGGCAACACCATCGCCTGGCTGTATTCGCAGCGCCGCTTCGAGGTGCCCAGCGACAAGATCGCCAACACGATGAAGCTGGCGATCGTGTCCATCGAGGACAAGCGGTTCGCCGACCACAACGGGGTGGACTGGAAAGGCACCCTGACCGGGTTGGCCGGCTACGCCCGCGGCGACGTCGACACCCGCGGCGGGTCCACCATCGAGCAGCAGTACATCAAGAACTACCAGCTGCTGGTGACCGCAAAGACCGACGCCGAGAAGCGGGCGGCGGTGGAGACCACCCCGGCCCGCAAGCTGCGCGAGATCCGGATGGCGCTGACCCTGGACAAGACCTTCACCAAGCCCGAGATCCTGACCCGGTACCTGAACCTGGTGTCGTTCGGCAACAACTCGTTCGGCGTGCAGGACGCCGCCCAGACCTACTTCGGCATCAACGCCTCCGACCTGAACTGGCAGCAGGCGGCGCTGCTGGCAGGCATGGTGCAGTCGACCAGCGCGCTCAACCCCTACACCAACCCCGAAGGCGCGCTGGCCCGCCGAAACCTGGTGCTGGACACCATGATCGAGAACATCCCGCAGGAGGCCGACGCGCTGCGCGCCGCCAAGGCCGCGCCGCTGGGCATCCTGCCGCAGCCCAACGAGCTGCCCCGCGGCTGCATCGCGGCCGGTGACCGGGCGTACTTCTGCGACTACGTGCAGGAGTACCTCTCGCGCGCCGGGATCAGCAAGGAGCAGGTCGCCCGGGGCGGCTATCTGATCAAGACGACGCTGGACCCCGACGTGCAGATCCCGGTCAAGGCGGCTATCGACAAGTTCGCCAGCCCGACGCTGCCCGGCATCTCGAGCGTGATGAGCGTGATCCAGCCCGGCAAGACGTCGCACAAGGTGATGGCGATGGCCAGCAACCGCACCTACGGCCTGGACGTCGACGCCGGGCAGACCATGCGCCCGCAGCCGTTCTCGCTGGTCGGCGACGGCGCGGGATCGGTGTTCAAGATCTTCACCACGGCCGCGGCGCTGGACATGGGCATGGGCATCAACGCCACGCTGGAGGTGCCGGGCCGGTTCCAGGCCAAGGGCATGGGAAGCGGCGGCGCCAAGGGCTGCCCGAAGGACACCTGGTGCGTGGTCAACGCCGGCAACTACAAGGGCTCGATGAACGTCACCGAGGCGCTGGCCACCTCGCCCAACACCGCGTTCGCCAAACTGATCCAGCAGGTCGGGGTGACGCGCACGGTGGACATGGCGATCAAGCTGGGGTTGCGCTCCTACGCCGACCCCGGCACCGCCCGCGACTACAACCCGGACAGCAACGAGAGCCTGGCCGACTTCGTCAAACGCCAGAACATCGGCTCGTTCACGCTGGGCCCGATCGAGGTGAACGCGCTGGAGCTGTCCAACGTCGCGGCCACGCTGGCCTCCGGCGGCACCTGGTGCCCGCCCAATCCGATCGACAAGCTGATCGACCGCAAGGGCAACGAGGTGGCGGTGACCACCGAGACCTGCGATCAGGTGGTGCCCGAGGGCCTGGCCAACACCATGGCCAACGCGATGAGCAAGGACGCGGTGGGCGGCGGCACGGCGGCCGGTTCGGCCGGCGCGGCGGGTTGGGACCTGCCCATGTCCGGCAAGACGGGCACCACCGAAGCCCACCGGTCGTCGGGCTTCGTCGGCTTCACCAACCACTACGCGGCGGCCAACTACATCTACGACGACTCGCCGAATCCGACGGATCTGTGTTCGGCCCCGCTGCGCCACTGCGGCGAGGGCGACCTGTACGGCGGTAACGAGCCGGCCCGCACCTGGTTCACCGCGATGAAGCCGATCGCCACCAATTTCGGTCCGGTGCAGTTGCCGCCCACCGATCCCCGCTACGTGGACGGCGCGCCGGGGTCGCGGGTGCCCAGCGTGGCGGGCCTGGACATCGACGCGGCGCGGCAGCGCATCAAGGAGGCGGGTTTCCAGGTCGCCGACCAGAACAACTTCGTCAACAGCAGCGCCAAGCAGGGCGAGGTGGTCGGCACGACACCGAGCGGCGCGACGATTCCCGGGTCGATCATCACCATCCAGGTCAGCAACGGCATCCCGCCGGCCCCGCCGCCACCGCCGGAGGGCGCGCCCCCGCCGGTCGGTTCGCAGGTGGTCGAGATTCCGGGGCTGCCGCCGATCACCATTCCGCTGCTGGCGCCGCCGCCGCCGGCGCCCGGGCAACCGCCGCCGTAACGGGCCGTGACGCGCGGGTTACGCGGCCAGTCGGCGACCGGCAGTAGGCTGCGATTCATGGCTGATGCTCACGTCTCGATTGCCCGGCGCCGCTCCGGGCCGCCTCGCGGCCGGCGCCGAGCCCTGCCCATCCTGTTGCGTACCGGCGCGGCGGCGCTCGGTTCGACGGTCGCCGGCCTGGGGTACGCCGCGATCATCGAGCGCAACGCGTTCGTGCTGCGCGAGATCACCATGCCCGTGTTGAGTCCGGGCTCCACACCGCTGCGGGTGCTGCATATCAGCGACCTGCACATGACGCCCGGCCAGCGCCGCAAGCAGGCGTGGCTGCGCGAGTTGGCCGGCTGGGAACCGGATCTGGTGGTCAACACCGGCGACAACCTGGCCCACCCGAAGGCCGTGCCGGCCGTCATCCAGGCGCTGGGGGATCTGCTGTCGCGGCCGGGCGTCTTCGTGTTCGGCAGCAACGACTACTTCGGCCCGCACCTGAAGAACCCGCTGAACTACGTGACCAACCCGTCGCACCGGGTCCGCGGCGAGCCGCTGCCCTGGCAGGACCTGCGGGCCGCGTTCACCGAGCGCGGCTGGCTCGACCTCACCCACACCCGGCGCGAGTTCGAGGTGGCGGGCCTGCACGTCGCGGCCGCGGGCGTGGACGACCCGCACATCGACCGGGACCGCTACGACACCATCGCGGGGCCGGCCAGCCCGGCGGCCAACCTGCGGCTGGGGCTGACGCATTCGCCGGAGCCGCGGGTGCTGGACCGGTTCGCCGCCGACGGCTACCAACTGGTGATGGCCGGGCACACCCACGGCGGCCAGGTGTGCCTGCCGTTCTACGGGGCGCTGGTGACCAACTGCGGGCTGGACCGCTCGCGCGCGAAGGGGCCGTCCCGCTGGGGCGCGCACATGCAGCTGCACGTCTCCGCGGGCATGGGCACCTCGCCGTACGCGCCGGTGCGGTTCTGCTGCCGGCCGGAGGCCACCCTGCTGACGCTGATCGCCACCCCGATGGGCGACCGCGACGCGGTCAGCGACCTGAGCCGTTCGCAGCCAACAGCTTCGGTGCGGTGACGCGGACCCGGATCGCGGTCCGCAACCTGCCACGCGATTGGACGGACAACGCGATCCGGCTGATCCAGGCCGATGCGCGGCGCAGCGCCGACACCCATCTGCTGCGCTACCCGCTGCCGTCGGCCTGGGCCGGCGACGCCGACGTCGCGCTGTACCTCAAGGACGAGACGACGCACGTCACCGGCAGCCTCAAGCACCGGCTGGCGCGCTCGCTGTTCCTGTACGCGCTGTGCAACGGCTGGATCGGCGAGGGCACCACGGTGGTCGAGGCGTCGTCGGGGTCGACGGCGGTGTCCGAGGCCTACTTCGCGGCCCTGCTGGGGCTGCCGTTCGTCGCCGTGATGCCGGAGTCGACCAGCGCGGCCAAGGTGGCGCTGATCGAATCACAAGGCGGCCGTTGCCATTTCGTCGCGGATTCCAGCCAGGTGTACGCCGAGGCCGAGCGGGTGGCCCGGCAGACCGGCGGGCACTACCTGGACCAGTTCACCAACGCCGAGCGGGCCACCGACTGGCGCGGCAACAACAACATCGCCGAGTCGATCTTCGAGCAGATGCGCGACGAGAAACACCCCGTGCCGGCCTGGATCGTGGTCGGCGCGGGCACCGGCGGGACGAGCGCGACCATCGGCCGCTACATCCGCTACCGGCGGCACGCCACCCGGCTGTGCGTCGTCGACCCGGAGCACTCGGCGTTCTTCGCGGCCTACGCCGAAGGCCGGGACGACGTGGTGGCGTCCCGGTCGTCGCGGATCGAGGGCATCGGCCGGCCGCGGGTCGAGCCGTCGTTTCTGCCCGGCGTGGTCGACCGCATGGTCGCCGTGCCGGACGCGGCCTCCGTCGCCGCCGCCCGCCACGTCAGCGCCGTGCTGGGCCGGCGGGTGGGGCCCTCGACGGGCACCAACGTGTGGGGGGCGTTCGGCCTGCTGGCCGAGCTGGTGTCGCAGGGCCGCGGCGGTTCGGTGGTCACGCTGCTTGCCGACAGCGGCGACCGGTACGCCGACACCTACTTCGACGACGAGTGGGTGGCGGCGCAGGGGCTGGATCCGACCGGACCGGCCGCGGCGCTGGCCGAATTCGAGCGCAGTTGCGCGTGGCAGTGACCCGGCACACCGCGGTTTGGCCAGCCGCCAGCCCGGTGCGATAGGCTGTCGGAGCTTCAAGCGGGGTGTGGCGCAGCTTGGTAGCGCGCTTCGTTCGGGACGAAGAGGCCGTGGGTTCAAATCCCGCCACCCCGACTCGTGTGATTCAAGGGTCAGCTGGGCGGTTCGACCGACCGTCCGAGGAAGGCCATCAGCTGGGCGGTCGCCGAGGAATTCTCCGGCGCGGGTTGGGCCGGCCCGAAAGCCCCCGGCCGGCGCAGCATCTCCTCCGGCAGCGACTCGACGAGGCCCTGGCACAGCGCGAGCAGGTCAGGCGGCAGCTCGACTTGTCGGCCGAGGCAGCGGTGGATGTCCCAGCTGTGCAGGGCCAGGTCGCACACCGGAAAGATCAGCGCCCGGCGCAGCGGGACCTCACCCTGCGGGGACGTCCGCGGCGCGTCGAGGTCGGCCGTCGGCAGGGCGGCGCGCAGTCGGTCCGCCAGCTCACGCAGATATCGCACCGGATCGTCACGCAGCCACTCCGACGGCCGGGATGGGCCCTGCCAGATCTGTTCGCCCGCCACGAGCGCGACGATCTTGGCCGCGCTCCCGGTCGCATGCCCCACCAGATCACGCACGCTCCACCCCGCGAGGTTGGACGGGCGCTCCCAACTCGCCGGCGGAACCTGCCGCACGGAGTCGATGAGCACACCGATTGCCTTGTCGGCCATCAGATCAATGCGTTCGGTCATGAGGCGCAGCGTAGGCGCCGGCACCGACAGCATCGCCGCGAATCGCGCTGCGGGTATCCCCCGCAAACTCCCGAAACCCTGGCGATATAGTGGATCTCACCGTAATGCTGAGCAAACAGCATTGACATTCGTCGCCGTCAAACACTGCACGTGATTGCCTCGCGGGACCGCAGGCTGCTCAAAACGGCACGGGTATTGCCTGCCACCGGTCTCGAACTCATGAGGGCGACACTCAGTGACCAATTTTGACGATCTCACCCTGCTGAACGACGTTCTGCGCGCCATCTACTCGGCGGACACCGCGGATTTTCCGCAGGTGCTCGACGACCTGACCGCCGCGTCGGCCCGGTGGGTGCCGGGCGCCCAGGAGGCCGGGATCACGGTGACGAGCCGGCAGAACGAGGTCAGCACGCCCTCGGTCACCGACGATTGCGCCCGGCTGCTCGACGAGTTCCAGCAACGGTATCTGGAAGGGCCCTGCCTGCATGCCGCCTGGACCCGCAAGGTCGTGGTGGTCGACGACCTGCGGACCGACTCACGCTGGCCCAAGTACCAGGCCGACGCCCTGGCGCGCACCCCGATCCGCAGCATCCTGTCGCTGCCTATGTACGCCGGTGAGCTGAGCATGGGGGCGCTGAACTTCTACGCCGAACGCCCGCACGCCTTCTCGGACGACTCCCGCCGGATGGCCGCCCTGTTCGCCACGCTGGGCTCGCTGGCGTGGAGCAACGTGGTGCGAACCCAGCAGTTCAAGGAGGCGCTGAGCACCCGCGACATGATCGGACAGGCCAAGGGCATCCTGATGGAACGCTACGAGCTCGACGACGAAACCGCGTTCAACACGCTGATCAAACTCTCGCAGAGCATGAACACCCCGCTGCGCGACATCGCCCGCCGCGTCATCGACGACACCACCCAACGATGAGGCGGCCCGGGTGCCGGAAAGTGCGTAAGTCTTTGGGGCGCAACGGCGTTCACGACACCCGCGGACCCCGGAACCGGATGGGTGCGACCCGCGTCCAGCTGCGCAGCTGGGTCCGCCCCACCAGCCGGCAGCGGTGGGTGATCGCCAACCGGCGGGCCGCCTTGGTGAACGTCTGATTGGTCACCACCACCGTGCGGTCGCAGCCGTGCTGGCGTGCCCCGGCGACGACCTGTTGCACGGCGGCCACCCCGACGGCCTTCGCCAGCCTTTTGCATTGGACCGCCATGCGGACGCCGTCCTTCTTGGCGATGAGGTCCACCCCGTAGTCGCCCGTGCCCGCCGTCGGCGTGACGACGTAGCCGGCGACGCGCAGCTGGGCCGCGACGAAGTCCTCGAACTCCCTGCCGGACATCCGGTCGATGGCACGCAACCCCGCGCGGGCGTGTTTGACGTCACGGCGGCGGTGGGCGTCGGCCCGCAACCGGTCCCGCTGCAGGGAAAGCCACCACAGCGCGCCGACCGCCGCGGCCAGGCCGGCCAGCCCGGCCGCACAACCCGCGGGCAGGCTGCCGGTGGTGTGTTGGGTGAAATACCAAGGCACGCCCAGCCCCAACAGGAGCAGCGCCCCGAGTGCCTTGTCCATGACCCCTCAACGTCTACGCGGCCGGCTTTGCCCGAAAACGTAGCGCAACCGTGTGACAAATCGGCGCAGCCGCCCGGGGCGGGGACGGCGGGCCGCCGCGCGTTACGCGCAATCGGCGCAGACCGGCAGCCCTGCGGCGGAGCGCCGCAACCGGCTGCGGTGCTGCACCAAAAAGCAACTCGAGCAGGTGAACTCGTCGGCGCGTTGCGGGATCACGGTCACCGACAGCTCTTCGCCGGACAAATCGGCGCCGGGGAGTTCGAAGAAGTGGACGTCGTCGGGGTCGTCGTCGACGACGGTGGTGCCGGCCCCGTGCAGGGCGGGTGCCAGCTCGCGCAGCGAGGACTTGTCCGGGGTGTCGTTGTCGGATACGCGGCGTGCGTCGTAGTCAGTGGTGGTCGCCATCGGAGTTCCTTCCTGCTCGGAACGGGTTGACGCACTTTCGCTGTCCTCACCCGTGGCGCAGGCAGTACCCCGTCCGCGCACGCCTTACACCGATTCAGCGCAGAAATTTCACCCGGCGCCGCTCAGCTGCTGGGCGGCGGTGGCGGCCGGTCGGAATGCGCGGCGTGCCAGCGCAGTTCGGCGTCGCGCACCTTGCGGTGGGTGCGCAGCAGCCAGCCCGCGCTCACCGCGCCCACCACCGCGGCCACGATCAGGGCGATGGCGCCGCCGGTCAGGTGTCCGGCCGCCACGGCGAACACGCCGACTGTTATTGCGACGACCGCCACCGCCGAACCGGCCAATCCGGGCACATTGGCGCCGTAGGTGAAGGTTTCGCCGGCGTGCTGGCGGAAGGTGCGCGCGTGATCGACTGGGTCGCTGTTGCGGTGGTCCAACGTCATTCCTCGTCGAGAATCATTGTGTGCCAGCGATATTCGCGTGGCACAGCGGTACTCGGGGCATCAGGGCGGATCTCCGCAGTGCGTACCCGCCGTCCGGGGAGCTAAACGCCGGCGTGTCAGCCGCGCCCGTGCCGGGTATGCCGGGTGCATGACACCGCGGAGCCTGCGCTGAGCGCCGGGGCGGGTGCGCCCGCCGTCCTGTTCGACGTGGACGGAAGCCTGGTGGACTCCAACTACCTGCACGTGCACACCTGGCAGCGCGCGTTCGACGACGAGGACATCGCCGTCGCGTCCTGGCAAATCCACCGCTGCATCGGCATGGACGGCAGCACGCTGGTGCGGACGCTGTCCGGCGACGCGCCCGACGACGTCGGGGAGCGGCTGCGCGACAAGCACCGCCGCTATTACCGGGAGCTGACGCCGCTGCTCAAGCCGCTACCGGGGGCGCGGGCCCTGCTGCGCCGGGTCGCCGACCTGGGACTGCAGGTGGTGCTGGCCAGCTCGGCGCCCGAGGACGAACTGGAGATCCTGCGCAAGGTGCTCGACTGCGACGACGTCATCGCCGCGACCACGTCGTCCCGCGATGTCGACACCGCCAAACCCGAGCCGGGCATCGTGCGGGTCGCCCTGGACCGCGCCGGGGTGCGCGCCGAGGAAGCCGTGTTCGTCGGCGACGCCGTCTGGGACGCGCACGCCGCGCGGGGCGCCGGGCTGGCGTGCATCGGGCTGTGCAGCGGCGGCATCGCCCGCGACGAGCTGCGGGCGGCCGGCGCCGACCCGGTCTTCGCCGACCCGCAGGACCTGCTCGATCACCTGGAGTCCACCCGGATCGCCGCGCTGGCGCGCGGCGGCTGAGCCCCCGCCGTCACATGCCGCGGGTGCGCAGCAGCAGCGGCAGCACGAACCAGAACAGCACGAACAGCGGCAGCGCACACGCCCCGGCGACCAGGCCCACGTTCCGCCCGGCCACCGCGGCGAAGATGATGGTGGTCACGCCGATCAGCGCCAGGCCGAGCGCGCCCAGCCCGGCGTAGGCGCATCGGTGCGCCGCCGAGACCAGCACCTGCAGCCGGTGGCGGCGGAACAGGATCCGGTGCATGGCCACCGGCGCGATCAGCAACACGGTCGCGCACACCGAGAACACCACGGTGGCCAGGTAGGCGACCCGCATCGGCGGGCCCAGCACGTCGAAACGCTGCTGGAACGGCAGCGTCAGCAAAAAGCCGGTCAGCAGCTGCACCCCGGTCTGGACCACCCGCAGCTCCTGCAGCAGGCTGTTCCAATTGCGGTCCAGCCGTTGCACTTCGGTCTCGCCGCGTTCGCGGCGGTCCCACCGCTGGTCTTCCTGCGGATCGTCGACGTCTCCGCCAGACACGTTGTCAGCCAACCGAATCCATAGCAGCCAACCGACGCCGGGGGGTCAGCCGTTGAGTTTGCCGTCCCGCACCGCCGTCAACGCGTCGTCGAGCGTCGGATACAGCGGGAAGGTCTTGTCCAGGCCGGTCAAGTGGATCGGCCTGCGGGTGGCCGGGCCGCGGGCGACCACGCCGAACCCGGTTTCCTTGCCCAGCTTCTCGTAGGTGGCGGCCAGGATCTTCAGCCCGACCGAGCCCAGGAACTCCACCGCGGACAGGTCGATGACCAGCGCCGGGGGGCTGTCCGCGACGACCGCGCCGATGGCCTGTTCCAGGGCCGGAGCCGTGACCAAATCGATTTCTCCGCTGACGCTGACCACGGAAACCCCGTCGTGGTCCTCAACCAACGTGGTAATCGAATCAGGAGCTGACAATGGCAATCCTTTGTCCCGGGACCGTGGCGTGGTTCAACCCTAGCCTGGATTGGCGAACTGCGAGAAGAATATGCCCTCTACACGTGCCCCGCGACAAGCCAGGCTAGTCTCGCAAAAGGCAACTGCGCACCGCGGGGCGCGACTCGGCTCGGAAGGCCTTGGGAGGCCATATGTCAGATTCGCCGTCGGATTTCAACAGTACCGGCACCGCAGCGCAGACCGTCGGTATCTCCAGCGAGGGGCTGCTCCCGCAGCTGGTTCAACACCTGCGGCAGAATCGGACCATCCTGCGCGAGGAGTGGGCCCGCCGCATCACCGAGGCCGAGTTGCTCACCGCGATGACGCCCGAGGAGCTCTTCTCCGAGGCGACGGCCGTCTACGACAACTACGTCGAGGTGCTCGAGACCGGTAGCGTCGAGGCGCTGCAGGCCTACGCGCGCGACCTGTCCGAACGCATCATCCCGCGGGGCGTGGAGACCGACGAGGTGGTCGGGATCGTGCTGCTGCTGCGCGACGTGCTGGCCCGCTCGCTGTTCGAGAAGTACCAGACCGAGTTCGAGATGCTGAACCGGGTGCTCGACGCCTACGAGCCGGCGGCCAACCGGATCGCCAACACCGTGGCCGTGTCCTTCGTGCAGGAACGCGAGCGCATCATCCGCCAGCAGCAGGAGGCGATCCGCGAGCTGTCCACGCCGGTGCTGCAGGTGCGCGAGCAGCTGCTGATTCTGCCGATCATCGGCGTGCTGGATTCGCAGCGCGCCCGCCAGGTCACCGAACAGCTGTTGCGGGCCATCCGCGCCAACCGGGCCAAGGTGGTGGTCATCGACATCACCGGTGTGCCGACGATCGACTCCACGGTGGCCAACCACCTGGTGCAGACGGTGGACGCATCGGGGCTGATGGGCGCCAGCGTGATCATCACCGGCCTGTCCTCGGAGATCGCGCTGACGCTGGTGACGATCGGTCTGGATCTGTCCAAGATGAACGCCGTCGGTGACCTGCAGGGCGGCATCGAGGAGGCCGAGCGGCTCCTGGGCTACGAGGTGACTCGTACCGGCGAGCAAACCGGGTGACGGTTAGGAACCCGAGCGCCCCATGCCCGTACCGATCCTGAAACAGGGTGCGATCCTCATCGCCTCGGTGCAGGCGGCGCTGTCCGACTCCGACGCCGAACGGCTGCGCTATGACCTGATGGAGCGGGTCAGCCGGTTCCGCGCGCAGGGCATCATCGTCGACGTCACCGCCATCGACGTGATGGATTCGTTCGCGGCCCGGTCGCTGCGCACCATCGCGCACATGACCCGGCTGCGCGGCGCGGACACGGTGATCGTCGGGCTGCAGCCCGAGGTCGCCTTCGCGATGGTCCAGCTGGGCCTGGCCTTCGACGACATGAACACCGCGCTGGACCTGGAAGAGGGCATCGCGCTACTGAATCGCCAACTGGCGCAACGGAAACCGACGATCGGGCGCGACGGTGGCGGCTGATATCGTCGTCGCCATCGACAACCCGGACGACATCGTCGAAGCCCGCAAAGCCGGACACCAGCTCGCACTTGACTTAGGATTCTCCCTGACCGACGTCACGATGATCGCCACGGCGATCTCCGAAATCGCCCGCAACATCACCAGTTACGCCGGCCGCGGCGCCGTCCGGGTCGCCGTCGCCGACCGGGAAGGCCGCAAGGCGCTGGTGGTGCGCGCCGAGGACGAGGGTCCCGGCATCGCCGACATCGAACGCGCGATGGAGGACGGCTACTCGACGGGCCGCGGGCTGGGCATGGGCCTGCCGGGCGCCCGCCGCCTGATGGACCGGCTGGTGGTCGAGTCCACCCTGGGCCAGGGAACGGTCATCGAAATGTGGAAATGGGTCCCCCCTCGTGCGTGACAGCGGCCGGTTCGGACCCATCGAATGGGCAAGGGCCGGAAGGCCTTTGCCCAGCGAATACACCTCAGGCGACCGCGGTATCGCCGTCGACATCGACGGCGAGGCGGCGCTGTTCGCACTGGTGGACGGTCTCGGTCACGGGCCGCCCGCGGCGGAAGCCGCGCTGCGCGCCGTCGACACGGTGACCGCCGCGGGCGCCGAACCCATCGAAGTCTTGATCCAGCTCTGCCATCGCGCGTTGGAAGGCACCCGGGGCGTGGCAATGACGTTGGCGCGGATCGACTTTGCGGCCAACACGCTGACCTGGGCCGGGGTCGGCAACGTCACCGCGCATCTGGTGGCCAAGGCGCCCACCGGCACCGAAGTCCGGTCCAGCGCACGCCTGGCCGGGGGCATCGTCGGCTACCGGATACCGGAAATCCGCCCAGCGCAAGTTGTTTCGATACGGCCCGGCGACCTGCTGGTGATGCGCACCGACGGGATCATCGACGACTACCTTGACCACATCGACTTCGCCGCCCCCGCCCTCGCCATCGCCGAAGGCCTGCTGGGCAAGGACGCCAAGGAGACCGACGACGCCATGGTGCTGGCCGCCCGGCACCGGGGAGCCTCGACATGAGTGATGACAACGACTTTCACGATCAGTACGCCCGTGCGCTGCGTGCCTATCTGGCGAGCCGCGACGAGGCCAGCCTGGCGGTCGGGCACGAGCTGGGCCGCCGCGCCCTGCAGGAGCAGATCAGCCTGCTCGAGATCATCGAGCAGCACGTCCGGCTGGTCTTCGAGATCTCGCAGGACGTGCGCATCGACGCGCCGATCGCGCTGGAGTTCCTGCTGCAGCTGCTGGTCCCGCTGGACGTCGCGACCCGGGGATTCATCGACGGCAACCGGCGCTATGCCGAGCAGCGGGCCCGCGCCGAGGGGCTGGCCGACCGCGACAAATTCCGCAACGCACTGGTGAATTCGTTGCAGGAAGGGTTCTTCGTCGCCGACCACGAGGGTTCGGTGATCGAGGTGAACAACGCCTTCATCGAGATCCTCGGGTTCCCCGCCGAGGGCCTGCCCTACCGGTGGCCGCACCCGTGGCTGGTCGACCCCAAGACCGCGAGCGAACAGATCGGCGTCGTGCTGCGTACCGGCAGCGCCGAGTACGAGACACCGATTCGCCATGCCGACGGGCATCTGGCCTGGGTGAAGGTGAGCATCAACGCGGTCAAGGATTCCGGCAGCGACCGCGACGCCTACGTCGGCACCATCCGCGACGTCACGGCCGAGCGCGCCTTCGCCGCCCGGGAGAGCGCGGTGCTGCGGCTGGCCACCGCGGTGGCGGTGGCCAAGAGCGTCGACGAGCTGCTGTCCATCACCCTCGACGAGTGCAGCACGGCCATCGACGTGCAGCGGGTGGTCGCGGTGTCCTGGCCCAGCGGCGACGGCGACCCGGCGGTCCAGGTGGCCGGCCGGCCGGCGGCGTCGTCGTGGCGCGAGCTGGATCCGTGGCTGCGCGACACCTTCGCCGAGGCGCGCCATCAGCTGCCGTTGACAGCGAAAACCGTTGATCACCCGGATAATCCGGGCAAATCACGGGGATTGGTCGCGGTGCTCTCCGGGGCCGGGGACCTGGCATTGTGGCTGGAGTTGCGCACCCCGCGCTGGGTCAGCGGGGAGGACCGGCTGCTGGTCACCGTGCTGATCGGGCACCTCAGCCTGGCACTGCAGCACGTCCGCCAGTTCGAGAACGCGCGCGAGACGTCGCTGACGTTGCAGCGCGCCATGCTGCCTCCGGTGCAGCCCCCACCCGGATTCGCGGTGCGCTACGAGCCCGCGGTGCCGCCGCTCGAGATCGGCGGCGACTGGTATGACGTGCTGCCGATCGGCGACCACCGGATCGGCATCGTCGTCGGCGACTGCGTCGGCCGCGGCCTGCCGGCGGCGGCGATCATGGGACAGCTGCGCAGTTCCGCGCGGGCGCTGCTGATCAACGGCGCCGAGCCCGCGGTGCTGCTCGATCAGCTCGACTCGGCGGCGTCGCTGATCCCGAATGCCTACTGCACCACCGTGTTTCTCGCGATCCTGGACACCGAGACGGGCGTGCTGCAGTACAGCAACGCCGGGCACATGCCGGCCGTGCTGGCCGGACCGGAGCCCGGGACGACGACCCTGTTGACCGACGCCGCCTCGGTGCCGCTGGCCGTGCGCCGCGAGGACCCCCGCCCCCAGGCCACCCGGTTGCTGCCACCCGGGTCGACCCTGATGCTGTTCACCGACGGGCTGGTGGAACGCAAGCACGAGCCGATCGACGACGGAATCGGCTGTGCGGCAGAGGTTTTGGCGCAGACGATGACGCTGCCCCTGGACACCGTCGCCGACGAGGTGCTGCGCGAGCTGGCCCCGGCCGCTGGCTACGACGACGACGTGGCGATGGTGATCTACCGGCATCAGCAGTCACCGTTGCGCATCGAAACCGCCGCCACCGCAGACCAATTGGTCCGCATCCGGCACCGACTGGCGGACTGGCTGGGCGCCGCCGGCATCACCGGCGAGTTGGCCGCCGACATCGTGCTGGTGGTCAACGAGGCCTGCACCAACTGCGTCGAGCACGCCTACCGGGGTTTCGTCGCCGGCACCATGGTGCTCGACGCCCGCCTGGGCGAGGGCGAAGTGCACACCCGCATCACCGATTACGGTTCGTGGAAGACGCCGGCGGCCAATCCGGTCAACAGCGGGCGGGGGTTGCCGCTGATGAAGGCGCTCAGCCAGGCCATGGAACTGCGGACCAGCGCCACCGGCACCGTCGCCGACATCACGTTCCGGCGGCCCGCCGAATGACCGGATTCGATTAACCGGCTTCCGAAACGGGTAGTCACCGGCGTGACCCGCACATCGATCCCGACGCAACCCGTCCTGCCGTCCGCGCACGGGCCGCTGTCGACGGCCGTCCGCTGCGCGCTGACCGGGCCCCCGTCCGTCGACCACCTGGCGCGCATCGGCGCGTCGGTGCGTGACTCCGACCCGTACGGGCTGGATCTGCAGCTGGCCCTGGCCATGTGCTACGAGCTGCACTACCGCGGCTTCACCGGCGTCGACCCCGCATGGGAGTGGAATCCGGCGCTGCTGGCGCTGCGCGCCGAGCTGGAACGGGTGTTTTTGGCCGGTGTGCGTCGCGACGTCGGACCCATCGACCCCGACCGGACGGCGGCCGACGAGATGGACGCGATCGCGGCCGAGCCCGTCGAGGGCACCGGCCCGTCGTATCACCTGCACGACCGCGGCAGCTGGCAGCAGATGTGCGAGTACTTCGTGCACCGCTCGCTGTATCACCTCAAGGAGGGCGATCCGCACGCCTGGGCCATCCCCCGGCTGACGGGCACCGCCAAGGCGGCGTTCGTGGCGGTCGAGTTCGACGAGTACGGCGCCGGCCAGGGCCCGCGCCTGCACCAGCAGCTGTTCGCCGATCTGCTGGCGGCCGCCGGCCTGGACACCACCTACTGGGGTTACATCGACGCGGTGCCCGCCGAGTCGCTGGCGGTGGTCAACCTCATGTCGCTGTTCGGGTTGCACCGCGCGCGGCGCGGCGCCGCGATCGGGCACTTCGCCGCCACCGAGATCACCTCCCCGCCGGGATCGGCGCGCATGGTGCGCGCCCTGCAACGCATGCAGGCGCCGCCGGCCTGCATCACGTTCTACAGCGAGCACGTGGAAGCGGATGCGGTGCACGAGCAGGTGGTGCGCCTCGATGTGGTCGGCGATCTGGTGGCGCGCGAACCGGAGCTGCAGCGCGACGTCGTCTTCGGGATCCGCGCGCACGCGGCGGTCGAGGACCGCCTGGCGGACACGATCATGGCGTCGTGGCAGCAGGGTCGGTCGTCGTTGCGGCGGCCGCTGGACCGGCCGAGTCCTTGAGCTGGCGGCATCGGCGATGGCTGGTGTCGCACAACGGATATCGGCGGCTGCGCCGGCAGGTGCAGATCGCCACCATGAAACGGTCCGACTCGACCACCTCGCCGCCGGGCGTCTCGATGCGCACCGGTCCCGAGACCAGCACCGGTCCGTTGGGCACCACCTGAACCCTGGTGGGGCTCATCGCTTTTCCGCCCGGATCACGATCAGCTCCTCTTCGCGGCGCCCGCGCGGGATCAGGCCGACGTCCTCCAGCCAGTGCGCCCGAGACAACATCACCGGACCGAACGGGATCCATTTGGAGGCAATGACTTTCGCATCCATTCCGGCCCACTTCAGGGAATCCAGCGACTGCTGCACACCGGCCAGCGCCGAGTGCACCAGCAGCAGCGATCCGCCGTCGCGCAACAGCTTCGGCGCCGACTCGCACAACGGATCCAGGACCAGCCGGCCGTCCCGGCCGGCGTTCCACGCCCACGACGGCCCGGTCACCGGGCCGAGCTCGTCCAGCACGGCGCCGGGCGGGGTGGGCACGTAGGGCGGATTGGACACCACGACGTCGAACGGCGCGCAATCCACCGCGGCGAGCCACGACCCCTCCCGGACGTCGACGTCCACCCCGGCCACCGCGGCGTTCTCCCGGGCGCACCGCACGGCGTGCGGGCATTTGTCGAACGCCGTGACGCTGGCGCAGCCCATCTCCGCCGCGGCGATCGCGACGAAGCCGCTGCCGGTGCACAGGTCCAGCACGCGCCGTCCCGGGATCAGACCGGTGCCGTGCATCACGTCCACCAGCAACCGGGAATCCTCTTGCGGCTGATAGACATTGTGGACGGGCAACACAGCGGGCTCGGGGTAGGTGGTTGTCACTGTTGGCCTTTCGAGAACCCTTACAAGGAGCGCCGCTGATCTCACGGCTTGGCGTGGATAATGCCCGCAAACCACCGCATTCAAACGGACCAGCCGAAAAGTGTTGACGGCTAACCGGTGGTGGCGCCCGCGAATTGCGCCAGGATGGTCGAGCAGAACGCCGGCAGGTCCTTCGGCGAGCGGCTGGTGATCAGGTTGCCGTCCACCACCACCTCCTCGTCCACCACGTGGGCGCCCGCGTTGCGCAGATCGGTGCGGATGCTGGGATAGGAGGTCAGCGTCCGGCCCGCTGCCACACCGGCTTCCACCAGCGTCCAGGGTCCGTGGCAGATGGCGGCCACCGGCTTGCCGGATCCGACGAAGTCCCGCACGAAGGAGACCGCGGTGTCGTCCAGGCGCAGCTTGTCGGGGTTGACGGTGCCGCCCGGCAGCACCAGGCCGTCGAAGTCGTCGACCGACGCGTCGGCCACCTTGCGGTCGACGGTGAAGGTGCCGGCCGGCTCCAGGTCGTGGTTGCGCGCCTGGATCTCGCCGTCCTGCAGCGAGACCACCTCGACGCCGGCGCCGGCCTCGCGCAGCGCCGCCGCCGGCTGCTCCAGCTCCACCTTTTCCACCCCGTCGGCCGCCAGGATCGCTATCTTCTTGCCTTGCAACTCATTTGACATCTCGGTTCCCCTTTCTCGTTCGCCGCTACTTCGCCGCATCGCGCAGCGCCGCCAGCAGCGGTTCGGCGGCTTCCTTGAGGAATCTCTCCTGGGTGTCCCCGCCGATCTGGACCAGCGCGATGTCGGTGAACCCGGCCTCCCAGTACGGCCGGACCCCCTCGACGATCGCGTCCAGGTCGGGACCGCAGGGAATGGCGTCGGCGACGTCCTCGGGGCGCACGAACTGGGTGGCGCCGGCAAACCCGGCCGGGGTGGGCAGGTCCGCGTTCACCTTCCAGCCGCCGGCGAACCAGCGGAACTGGTCGTGCGCGCGTTTGACGGCGGTGTCGGGGTCGGGATCCCACGACACCGGGATCTGCCCGACCACCCGTCCGCCGCCGGCGAGGTTGGCGGCCTGACGGGCGCCGTGCCAGGCGTCGACCAGGTCGGCGTTGGGTTCGGTGGCGATCAGGTGGTCGGCCAGCTTGGCGAACTTGTCGACCGCCCGGGTGCCGCCGATGGCCACCCCGATGCCGACCGGCACGTCGGGCACGTCCCACAGCCGCGCGGAGTCGACCCGGAAATAGTCGCCGGTGAAGTCCACCAGCTGCCCGCCGAACAGCTCCCGGATGATCTTGATGGCCTCGCGCAGCATGTCCTGCCGGCGGGTGATGGTCGGCCAGCCCTTGCCGACGACATGCTCGTTGAGGTTTTCGCCGCTGCCCAGGCCCAGGGTGAACCGGCCGTCGGACAGGATCTGCACGGTGGCCGCCTGCTGGGCGACGATGGCCGGGTGATAGCGCATCGTCGGGCACGTCACGTAGGTGTACAGGTCGACCCGCTCGGTGGCCTGCGCCACCGCGCCCAGCACCGCCCAGGCGTTGGGCGCGTGTCCCTGCGAGGTGAGCCACGGTGAGAAGTGGTCACTGCACACGTGGAAGTCGAAACCGCGCTCTTCGGCCGAAATCGCGTACCGGACAAGCTCTTTGGGTCCACTCTGCTCGGTCATCAAAGTGTAGCCAAAATTCGTCATGCGCACCGGGATACCCGGCTGCACCGAGGGCAAACGACGCGGGCGTGCTCAGCCCGCGGTGGTGATGGAGTCCGACGTGATCCCGGCCGCGCGGCGGGCGGCCAGCCGGCGCTGCTGCGGCTCGATGGTGTAGCGGGGGTGGCGGGCGGACTCCAGCCCGGCCTCGAACACCCCGAACCGCGTCAGCGCCGAGGCCGTCGCCAACGCCAGGCCGCTGACCACCGCGACCGCCCGGTGCCGCCCGGCCAGCAGCGTGCCCAGCCCGCCGGCGATCACCAGGCGTTCGCTGGCCCGCAGCATCCGGCCGGGCCCGCCGGTGTGCAGGGGTTCGGCGGCGACCGGGTCCATCCGGCGCTCCATGACCTTGCTGGCCGCCAGGTCGCCCAGCGCACCGAGCACCGCCAGCGTGCGGGCCGGGCCGGCCTGGTGCACGGGCGTGGTCACCATCGCCAGTCCCGACGCGGCCAGGCTCGCCGAGCTGACGAACACGAACGGCAGGTCCTCGTGGGCCGCGTTCCAGGTCGGGGTGGCGGTGTCGGCCAGCAGCACGGCGGTGTAGACGGCCAGCGGCGGCGCCAGCACCGCCGCCTGAAGGCCGGCCGGCCCCTCGGCGGCGCGCAGCACCGGGCGCAGCGGGCCCAGCGGGAGCCGCTGCCCCGTCATCCGGTCCACCTCGGCGGCGGCGGCCACCGAGATCCCGGCGCTGAACGCGCTGAGAATCCACGAGCCCAGGTTCATCGGCGAGGTCAGCTTGACGGTGCGCAACATGTTCAGGAACCGCTCGGGCCGGCCCAGGTCCTTCACCAGCGCGACCAGGCTGAGCAGCACCGCGGCCAGGGCGGTCAGCCGGGTGTTGCGGCGCAGCGTGTCCCGGCCGGTCAGCTGGGCGCCGGCCGCCAGCAGCCCGGAGCCGCCGGCGACGCCGCCCAGGAACAGATACGCCCCCACCTCCTGGCCCCACGGCGCCGGCTTGACCACCGGGCGCCCGTAGTACGAGCTGAACTCGGCCTCGGGCACCATCGGCATCTCGCGGGAGCCGTCGCCCGCCCCGCGCCGGCCGCCGCGCTTGCCTTTGCGGCGCTTGCCGCCCGCCGGTTCAGGCGGCCGGAAACTGTCGAATTCCGAGGTGCTCACCGGCTCCTCCAAAACGCCAGCACGGCCGCCCCGACCATGCCGGCCGCGGCCAGCCCGGCCCGCTTGAACATGGTCATCAGGTCGGCGGTGCACACCCGCGGGTCGGGCGGCAGACCGTAGACCTCGGGTTCGTCGAGCAGCAAGAAGATGGAGCCGGTGCCGCCGACGCCGTCGTGCTCGTTGGCCCCGTACAGCCGGGCCTCGGTGAGCCCCTGGGCGTGCAGGGCGGCCACCCGCCGGCGCGCCATGGCCACCAGGTCGTCGTGGTCGCCGAACTTGATCGAGGTGGTGGGGCAGGTCTTGGCGCAGGCCGGGATCTCGTCCTCGAGCAGCCGGTCGTAACACAGCGTGCACTTCTGCGCGACGCCGGTGACGATCTCCTCGCTGGGGCGGTCCGGCCGTTGCGCCGGTGTCGCGTAGGTCCCGTCGTTGCGCCGCTCGACGACCCCGAACGGGCAGCCCGCCACGCAGGTGCCGCATCCGTTGCAGACGTCGTGCTGCACCACCACCGTGCCGAATTCGGTGCGAAACAGCGCGCCGGTCGGGCAGACGTCCAGGCAGCCGGCGTGCGTGCAGTGCTTGCAGACGTCCGAGGACATCAGCCAGCGGAACTCCGGGGTGTGCGGCACCGCCGGCTCGGTCGGCCCGGAGGCCGCGCCGGGGAGGGTCGGCATGCCCAAATCGATGAGCGCCCGGCCGGATTCGCGTGCCTGCTCGATGCGTTCGCGACCCTGTTCGACGAAGGCCACGTGCCGCCAGGTGCTGGCGCCCAGCGCGCCGGTGTTGTCGTAGGACGAGCCCAGCAGCTCGAGGTCGCCGTCCTGCGGGTTGCGGTTCCATTCCTTGCAGGCGACCTCGCAGGCCTTGCACCCGATGCAGATCGAGGTGTCGGTGAAAAACCCCTTGCGCGGCTTGCGGACCGCCCAGCCGGCGTCGGCGGCCGGGTCGGTCGGTCCGGTCAGCTGGCCCATCAGCTCCCCCTTTCCCACACGGCATCGTCCACCCGCACGTTGCCGGTCTCGGTGGTGACGCCCGAGCGCGACTGGTAGTCGGCGATCAGCCGGAGCAGCTCCTCGCCGCGCGGGCGGCGGCCCGGGCGGATGTCGCACGACCCGGCCTTGGATTCCTGGATCTGCACGTTGGGATCCAGTGTGACACCGAGCAGGTCGTTGGCCGCGTCCCCGCTGACCACCGCGTCGCCGCCCACACCCCAGTGGTAGGGCAGCCCGATCTGGTGCACGGTGTGGCCGTTGATGACCAGCGGCGCAACACGTTTGGTGACCAGCACCCGCGCCTCGATGGCGGCGCGCGGCGAGATGATGGTGGCCCACCCGTACGGCTGCAGGCCGCGTTCGGCGGCCAGCTCGGGTGAGACCTCGCAGAACATCTCCGGTTGCAGCTCCGAGAGGTAGGGCAGCCACCGGCTCATGCCGCCGGCGGTGTGATGCTCGGTGAGCCGGTAGGTGGTGAACACGTACGGGTAGACGTCGGAGCCGGGCTCGCCGGCGCTGGGTGCGCTGAGATTGTCCTTGCGCGCGAAGGTGATTCGCGCCGGGTTGCGCTGCTGGGGATACAGCGCGTTGGCCACCGGCGATTCCTGCGGCTCGTAGTGCGTGGGCAGCGGCCCGTCGACCACACCCTTGGGCGCGAACAGCCAGCCCTTGCCGTCGGCCTGCATGATGAACGGGTCGTCGCCGGCCAGCGCGTCGGGGCCGCCCAGCTCGGGGTCGGGCCGGGCGCCCGGGGCCCGGTCGACCACGAAGTCCGGCACGTCGTAGCCGACCCAGCGTCGCTGGTCGGGATCCCACCAGATGTAGCGCTTGCGTTCGCTCCACGGTTTGCCGTCCGGGTCGGCCGACGCGCGGTTGTAGAGCACCCGCCGGTCGGCGGGCCACGCCCAGCCCCACTGCGATTGGCTGGGCGATGCACCGCCGTTGGGCACCCGGCGCGCGGCCTGGTTGACGGCGTTGGCGTACACCCCGGTGTAGATCCAGCAGCCGGCGGCGGTCGACCCGTCGGCGCGCAGCTCGGTGTAGGACGCCAACGGGTCCGCGGGCTCGCCGACCCGGTATCCGTTGATCTCGGCCAGCACCGTCTCCCCGTCCGGGTCGCCGTGCTCGTCGGTGGGGTAGTCCCAGGTCAGATCCAGCAGCGGCCGGTCCCGCTCGTCGGTCGAGCCGGCCAGCCGTTGCCGGATCCGCTTGCCGAGTTCGTAGAAGAACTGCAGTTCGCTCTGGCACTGTCCCGGCGGCTCGACGGCCTGGTGCCGCCACTGCACCAATCGTTGTGTCTGCGTGAAGGATCCGGCCTTCTCCACGTGCGTGGCGGCGGGCAGGAAGAACACCTCGGTCTCGATCTCCTCGGTTTTCAGTTCCCCGGAGGCGATTTCGGGCCCGTCCTTCCACCAGGTGGCCGATTCGATCAGGTTGAAGTCGCGCACCACCAGCCACTTGAGATGCGACATGCCCAGCCGTTGCATCCGGCCGTGCGCCGAACCGACCGCGGGGTTCTGGCCGAGCAGGAAGTAGCCCTCGACCTCGTCGGCCAGCATGCCCATCACGGTCTGGTAGGTGCCGTGCGGGCCGGTCAGTCGGGGCAGGTAGTCGTAGGCCCAGTCGTTGTCCGCGGTGGCCGCCTCGCCCCACCACGCCTTGAGCAGGCTGACGGTGTAGGCGTCGGCGTTGGCCCAGAAGCCCTTCTGTTTCTTGGATCCCACCGCGTCCAGGTAGTCGGCCAGGGTGTCGTGCACGCCCGCCTTGGGCATCGGCAGATAGCCGGGCAGCAGGTTGAACAGCGTGGGGATGTCGGTGGAGCCCTGGATGGTGGCGTGGCCGCGCAGCGCCATGATGCCGCTGCCCGGGCGCCCGACGTTTCCCATCAGCAGCTGCAAAATCGTTGCGGTGCGGATGAATTGGGCGCCCAGGGTGTGCTGCGTCCAGCCGACGGCGTAGGCGAAGCAGGTGGTGCGCTCGCGCCCGGAGTTCTCCACGATGGAGCGGGCCAGGTAGTCGAAGTCCTCCCGGCTGATCCCGCACACGTCTTTGACCATCTCCGGCGTGTAGCGGGCGTAGTGCCGCTTGAGGATCTGGAAGACGGTCCGCGGGTGCTGCAGGGTCTCGTCGCGGCGCACCCTGGCGTGCGCCAGCGGCGGGCCGCCGCTGCCGTGCTCGTCACCGGCGGCGCTGTGGGTGGCGGTGGCGCCGTGGGTGTGACCGCCGCCGGGGGACTCGATTTCGCCTCCGGACCGGCCGTCGTCCTCCTCTTCGTAGGCCCAACTCGACGTGTCGTACTGCCCGGTCTCGGGATCGAACCCGGAGAACAGGCCGCCGAGATCCTCGGTGTCGCGGAAGTTTTCGTTGATGATGGTGGCGGCGTTGGTGTACGCGACGACGTACTCGGAGAACCACAGGTCGTTGGTGAGCACGTGGTTGATCAGCGCGCCGAGCAGCACCACGTCCGAACCGGCCCGGATCGGGATGTGCCGGTCGGAGACCGCCGAGGTGCGGGTGAATCGCGGGTCGACGTGGATCACCCGCGCGCCGCGGGCCCGGGCCTCTTCCACCCATTGGAAGCCGACCGGGTGACACTCGGCCATGTTGGAGCCCTGGATGACGATGCAGTCGGCATTGGCCATGTCTTGCAGTGATTGGGTGGCGCCGCCGCGCCCGAAGGAGGCTCCCAGACCGGGAACCGTGGCGCTGTGTCAAATACGGGCTTGGTTCTCGATCTGAATGGCGCCCGCGGCGGTGAAGAGCTTCTTGATGAGGTAGTTCTCTTCGTTGTCCAGGGTCGCGCCGCCCAGCGCGGCGATGCCCATGGTGCGGCGCAGCAGGTTGCCCTTCTTGTCGATGTCCTGCCAGCTGTTGCGGCGCGATTCCACGAAGCGGTCGGCGATCATGTCGATCGCGGTGTCCAGCTGCAGCGGCTGCCATTCGGTGGCGCGCGGCGCGCGGTAGAGCACCTGCAGCTGCCGCCCCGGCGAGTTCACCAACTGCTCGCTCGCAGATCCCTTGGGGCACAAGCGTCCTCGCGAGATCGGCGAATCGGGGTCGCCCTCGATCGCCACGACCCGCTCATCCTTGACGTACACCCGCTGGCCGCAGCCGACGGCGCAGTACGGGCACACGCTCTGCACCACCCGGTCGGCCGTGGCGGTGCGCGGCACCAACGAGCGGGTGTGTTTGGACGTCACCGCCGAGCCGCGGCCGAGTTTGTCCGTCGAGCGCACCTGGCGCAGCACGGGCCATTCCAGAAACACCTTGCTCAGGGCTTTTTTCGGGGCCATCCCCTCACCCTAATGGCGATCGCAAGCGCGGCGAAGCCGGGCGCAGCGGGTCGCCATCATCGGCCCGCTCAGCGCACCACGATGGTGTGCTCGCCGCGCGGCACCAGCTCACCGATGACGGGCGCCCCCGGGATCTCGCCGGCGATCAGCAGCCCGCCGGATGTCTGCGCGTCGGCCAGCAACAGCGCCTCGTCCTCGCCGACACCCGACAGGTCGACGTGCGGGGCCACCCAGTCGAGGTTGCGCCGGGTGCCCCCGGACAGGTAGCCGGCCGCCAGCGCCTCGCGGGCGCCGTCCAGGTACGGCACCGCCGCCGCGTCGAGCACCGCCGTCACCCCGCTGGCCCGGGCCAGCTTGTGCAGGTGGCCGAGCAACCCGAAACCGGTGACGTCGGTGGCGCATTCGACGCCGGCGGCCAGCGCCGCGCCGGCCGCCTCGGCGTTGAGCGTGGTCATCACGGCGATGGCCTCCTCGAACCGCTCCCCGGTCGCCTTGTGCCGGTTGTTGAGCACGCCGATGCCGAGCGGCTTGGTCAGCGACAGCGGCAGGCCCGGCTTGCCGGAGTCGTTGCGCAGCAATCGATTCGGGTCCGCGATCCCGGTCACCGCCAGCCCGTACTTGGGTTCCGGGTCATCGACGCTGTGCCCGCCGGCCAAATGGCAGCCGGCCAGGCCGCACACGTCCAGCCCGCCGCGCAGCGTCTCGGCGGCCAACTCGAACGGCAGCACCTCGCGCGGCCAGCCCAGCAGGTTCACCGCGACCACCGGGCGCCCACCCATCGCGTACACGTCGGACAGCGCGTTGGTGGCCGCGATCCGGCCCCAGTCGTAGGCGTCGTCCACCACCGGGGTGAAGAAGTCCGTCGTCGCGATCAGCGCGGTGCCCTGCTGGATGCGCACCACCGCCGCGTCGTCGCCGCTGTCGAGGCCCACCAGCAGCTCCCCCAGCGGGTCGCGCGGACTGGCCGCGCCCAGCCCGCGCACCACGTCCTCGAGCTCACCGGGCGGGATCTTGCAGGCGCAGCCGCCGCCGTGAGCGTATTGCGTCAGTCGGTAGGTCACCCGTCCATAATTGACCCCATGGTCCAGGGAGGCGTGTCCGGTCTGGTGACCGGCGCGGTCTTCAAAACCGTGGAACGGCAGACGCTGCCGCTGGCGGGTTCGATTCCCGTCCGCCTCCGCCATACTCCGTCGGGCCTGCCATGAGTGATCCCCGCCGGCGGGTGCCGGGCACCGACACGCTGCTGGCCGACCCGCGGCTGGCCGCCGCGCAGCGGGTGCTGGGCCGCGCGCTGGTGAAGTCGGTGATCACGCAGGCCCAGCAGCGGGCCCGGGCCGGGGAGATCTCCCCCGAGCAGGTCGCCGAGCACGCGCTCGCCGCGCTGCCCGCCACCGCGTCGAGCCTGCGGCCGGTGATCAACGCCACGGGCGTGGTGGTGCACACCAATCTGGGCCGGGCGCCGCTGTCGCGGGCGGCGCTGGACGCGGTCGTCGCCGCGGGCGGGGCCACCGACGTGGAGTTCGACCTGGCCACCGGGCGCCGGGCCCGCCGCGGCCGGGGCGCGCTGGCCGCGCTCGCCCGGGCGGTACCCGCGGCCGGCGGCGTGCACGTCGTCAACAACAACGCGGCCGCGCTGCTGCTGGTCGCCCTGACCCTGGCGCCGGGCCGCGAAATCGTGCTCAGCCGAGGCGAACTCGTCGAGATCGGCGACGGCTTCCGCATCCCGGAGCTGCTGGAGTCCACCGGTGCACGGCTGCGCGAGGTCGGCACCACCAACCGCACCGGCCTGCGCGACTACACCGAGGCGCTGGGGCCGCAGACCGGCTTCGTGCTCAAGGTGCACCCGTCCAATTTCCACGTCACCGGGTTCACCTCGGCGGTCGGCGTGGCGGCATTGGCCACCGAGTTGCGCACCCGGGACATCCCGCTGGTGGTCGACATCGGCTCGGGCCTGCTGGCGCCGCATCCGGTGCTGCCCGACGAGCCGGACGCCACCTCGACGCTGGCCGACGGCGCCGACCTGGTCACCGCGAGCGGGGACAAGCTGCTCGGCGGCCCGCAGGCGGGGCTGCTGTTCGGCCGCGGCGATCTCGTCGAGCGGCTGCGCCGCCATCCCGCGGCCCGCGCGCTGCGGGTGGACAAACTGACCCTGGCGGCGCTGGAGGCGACCCTGACGGGCCCGCCGCCGCCGGTGGCCGCCGCGTTGGACGCCGACGTCGGGCGGCTGCGGGCCCGGGCGCAGTCCCTGGCCGCCGCGCTGCCTGCGGACGCCGACGCGCTGGCGCTGGATTGCGTCGCGGCGGTCGGCGGCGGCGGCGCGCCCAGCGTCGAATTGCCCAGCGCCGCAGTGAGTCTGCCCGAGCGCTACGCCGCCGCGCTGCGCGCCGGCCGGCCGCCCGTCGTCGGCCGGTTGGAGGGCGGCCGGTGCCTGCTCGACCTGCGCACGGTCTCCCCCGAGGACGACGAGCTGCTGGCCGCGGCGGTACGGGCGTGTTCGTCCTAGCCACCGCCGGGCACGTCGATCACGGCAAATCGACTCTGCTGCACCGGCTTACCGGCATGTGGCCGGACCGGCTGGCCGAAGAGCAGCGCCGCGGCCTGACCATCGATTTGGGCTTCGTGTGGACCGAGCTCGCCGGCCGTCGGCTCGCCTTCGTCGACGTCCCGGGCCACGAGCGTTTCGTGGCCAACATGCTGGCCGGCGTAGGGCCGGTGCCTGCCGTGGTGTTCGTCGTGGCGGCCACCGAGGGCTGGATGCCGCAGTCCGAGGAGCACCTGGCGGCGCTGGACGCGCTGCGGGTGCGGCACGGGCTGCTGGTGATCAGCAAGGCCGATCTCGCCGATCCGGGCCCGGCCGTCGCGCAGGCGACGGAACGGTTCGCCGCCACCTCGCTGGCCGGGGTTCCCGTCGCGATCGGCACCGACCTCGAGCGGGTGCGCGCCGAACTGGTCGCGCTGACCGACCGGCTGCCGCCACCCGATCCGCACGCCGACGTCCGGCTGTGGGTGGACCGCAGCTTCACCGTGCGCGGCGCGGGCACCGTGGTCACCGGCACGCTGGCGGCCGGCACCGTGCGGGTGGGCGACGAACTCGAACACGCCGGGCGACGCGTCACGGTGCGCGGGCTACAGTCCTTGGGCCGCAACGAGATTCGGGTCGGCGCGGTGGCCCGGGTAGCGCTGAACCTGCGCGGTGTCGACCGGCGCGACATCGGCCGCGGCGACACCGTTCGCACCCCGGGCGCGTGGCGCGACACCGCGGAGATCGACGTCGCCCTGCGCGGCCCGGGCACGGCCGAGGACACGCTGCACAGCCAACTCGTGCTGCACGTCGGGTCGGCGGCGGTGCCGGTGCGGGTGCGCCGGCTGGGCCCGGCGGCGGCGCGGCTGCGGCTGGCCCGGCCGCTGCCGCTGCGGGTGGCCGACGTCGGGCTGCTGCGCGACCCCGGGCAGCACCGGATCGCCGCCGGGGTCGAGGTGCTCGACGTGCGCCCGCCGGAGTTGCGCCGGCGCGGCGCCGCCCGGTTGCGCGCCGCCGAGCTGGCCACCGGCTCGGCGCCCGCGCCGCACATCGTCCGGGCCGACGACCTGCGCGCCATGGGTGTGCCGGCGCGCGGGCAGCGGGTGGGCGACTGGGTGGTGGACCCGCAGTGGTGGGCGGAGCGGCGCGACGAGGCCGCCGCACAGGTGCGGCGCTGGGCGGGTGAGCACGACATCGCGGCCGGCATGCCGCTGGAGACGCTGCGCCGGCAGGTCGGCCTGCCCGCCGCCGAGCTGGTGCCGAAGTTGTTGCAGGGCACCGGTTTCGAGGTGGCCGATGGGCTGGTCCGCGCCCCCGGCGCGGGGCTGCCGGCCCGCGTCGACAAGGCGGTGCGCGAGGTCGAGGCGTGGCTGGCCGCCGAGCCCTTTCGCGCCCCGGAGGCCGACGAACTCGCCGGGCTGGGCCTGGGCCCGCGCGAGCTGGCCGCGGCGGTGCGGGCCGGACGGCTGACCCGGATCGCCGACGGGGTGGTGCTGGGGCCCGACGCGCTGGCCCGCGCCGCCGGCGTGCTGGCCGGGCTGCCACAGCCGTTCACCGTCAGCGAGGCGCGCCGCGCGCTGGGCACCACCCGACGGGTCGCGGTGCCGCTGCTGGAGCAGCTCGACGCCCGGCGGGTGACGCGCCGCGCCAGCGACGGCACCCGGGTGCTGATCGCGGATTGAGGCCGCGGACTAGAGCCGCTCCTTGACGGCGGCCGACAACCGGGCGCCGTCGGCCTTGCCGGCCGCGATCGCGGTGGCGGCCTTCATCACCATGCCCATCTGCTTCATGGACGGCCGCTCGCCGATCTCCTCGGCGACCTGGGCGATCGCGGTGTCGACGACGTCGGCCACCTCCGCCTCGGTGAGCGGGGTGGGCAGATATTCGTCGATGATCCGCGCCTCGGCGTGCTCGTTGGCGGCCAGGTCCCCGCGCCCGTTCTGGGTGTAGATCTCGGCCGATTCGGCGCGTTTGCGGGATTCCTTGGCCAGCACCTTGATCACCTCGTCGTCGGTGAGGTCTTTGGCCTGCTTACCGGAGACTTCCTCGGTCTGGATCGCCGCCAGCAGCATGCGCAGGGTGGCCGTGCGCAGCTTGTCCTGGGCTTTCATCGCCGCGGTCAGGTCGGCCCGCAGCCGGGATTTGAGTTCCGCCATGTGTGCGACGCTACGCGCCGGAGCCCGGGTCAACGTTGTGAAATGGTCCGGCCGCCGACAGGATGGAGCCCATGACGAACCACCGGTGCACGAGCCGCGGGGCTCGGTGAGCGCGCCGCCGCCCGGTTATCCGGTTGGTCCGCCACCGGCATACGGCTCACAATCCCAATACGGCACCCAATACGGCGCCCACTTCCCCGGCCAGTACGGCGCCCACTACGGGCCGCCCCCGACGTACCCGCCGCCCGGGTATCCCCCCGCACCGGCGTTCGGCCCGCCGCCGGGCTACGGGGTGCTCAAACCCGGCATCATCCCGCTGCGGCCGTTGACCCTCGGCGACATCTTCAACGGGGCCGTCGGCTACATCCGGGCCAATCCGAAGGCGACGCTGGGACTGACCGCGATCGTCGTCATCGCCATGCAGATCATCACCAAGGCCGCCGTGCTGGGCCCGCTGGCGGCCTACGGCAGATTCACCGGCGACCGATCCGACGAGTTGACCGCGGGCGTGCTGGGCGCCTGGTCGGTGTCGGTGGGCGCCGGCGTCCTGGTCGGCTGGCTGGGCGGCATGCTGCTGTCCGGCATGCTGACCGTCATCGTCGGGCGGGCGGTGTTCGGATCGTCGATCACCGTCGGGGAAACCTGGACCAAGATCCGGGGGCGGCTGCCCGCCCTGCTCGGCCTGGCGCTGCTGGAGGCCGTCGTGGTGGCCGCCATCGCCGGACTGGTGGTGGTGGTCATCGCGATCCTGGCCGCGATCGGCAACGCCGCGGCCGCCGTGGTGCTGGGCATTCCGCTGGTGCTCACCGTCATCGCGGTGCTCGTGTACCTCTACACCGTGGTGCTGTTCGCCCCGGTGCTCATCGTGCTGGAGCGGCTGCCCGTCCTCGACGCGATCACCCGCTCGTTCCGGCTGGTGCGGCGCGGCTTCTGGCGGGTGCTGGGCATCCGGGCGCTCGCCTTCCTGGTGACGGCGGTGGTCGCCAACGCCGTCGCGGTGCCGTTCAGCATCGTCGGCCAGGTCTTCCAGATCAGCTCGTCCGGCACGGCCTTCCTGATCAGCACGGCGATCCTGTCGGTCGGGGCGGCGATCGGCGAGATCATCACCGCACCGTTCAACGCCGGGGTGATCGTGCTGCTCTACACCGACCGCCGGATGCGCGCCGAGGCGTTCGACCTGGTGCTGCAGAGCGGCGCCGCCCAGGGAAGCTATGCGGCCGCGTCCACCGACAACCTCTGGCTGACGCGGCCCCGGTAACGGCGGAGCGAGGACTAGCGCAGGATGCCTTCCATCGACATCGACCGCGATGCCGCGCACCGCGCCGCCGCGGACGAACTGCACAAGCCGATCTACTCCAAGGGCTCCACGCCCAGCCAGCTCGTCGCCTGGCTCAACGACGCGATCTACCGGATGCTGCAGAAGATCTCCACCGTTCCGGGTGGATGGCTCACCGCCACCGTGCTTTTCCTCCTGCTCGCGATCGCGGCGGTGGTCGCCGTGCACATCCTGCGCCGCACCATGCGCACCCGCCGCGGCGGTGACCACCTGTTGTTCGAAGCCGCCCCGCTGACCGCCGCCCAGCACCGCGCGACGGCCGAAAGCTGCGCCGCCGAACGTGATTGGGCCGCCGCGATCCGGCACCGGCTGCGCGCCGTGGCCCGCCAGCTCGAGGAGACCGGCGTGCTCACCGCCGCCCCGGGCCGGACCGCCAACGAGCTGGCCCGCGACGCCGGCGCCGCCTTGCCGCATCTGGCCGGCGAATTAGCGCAAGCCGCAACGGCTTTCAACGACGTCACCTACGGTGAGCAGCCCGGAACCCAGGCCGCCTACCAGCTGATCGCCGACCTGGACGAGCGCCTGCGCTCCCGCTGGCAGGGTGTCACACCGCTGCCCGGCCAACCCGTCGTCGCCGAGTCCTGGGCCCAGGTGCGCTGATGGCGACGACCACCGCCACCGACACCGCGCCGCGGCGCCGGCGCTCCTGGCGCTGGGTGCTGGTCACGCTGCTGGTGCTGGCCGTCATCGCCGGGGTGGACGCCTACCTGAGCGCGCCGCGGCCCGGCACCCGGATGGACGCGGCGTCAACCGATCCCGACGGCGCCCACGCGCTGGTGGCGCTGCTGCGCGACGGCGGAGTCGACGTCGTGGTCGCCGACCATATCGCCGACGTCGAATCCGCGGCGCGCCCGGACGCCCTGATCCTGGTGGCCCAGAGCCAGTACCTGGCTGACTCGGTGCTGGACCGGCTGGCCCGGATCCGGTCCGATCTGCTGCTGGTGGAACCGACCACCGAGGCCCGCAAGGCGCTGCTGCCCGGCGTGCGGATCTCGGGGACCAACGGCTTCGACAGCGACCCGAATTGCACTCTGCGCGAAGCGGTTCGGGCCGGGTCGGTGCGGTTCGGGCGTGCCACCACCTTTGAATCCGAAGACGGCCGGGCGATGACCCGCTGCTACGACGGCGCGCTGATCCGGTTCCGCGACGGCGGACGCGCCATCACGGCGGTGGGCAGCACTGACTTCATGACCAACGGCAGCCTGCTGCAGGCCGGCAACGCGGCGCTGGCCATGAACCTGGCCGGGGGCCGGCCCCGGCTGATCTGGTACGCGCCTCACTTCGTCGAGGGCGAATCCTCGTCGAAGGCAACGGTTTTGGATTTGATCCCGGCCAACGTGTACTGGGTCGTCGGCCAGCTGGCGGTGGTGGTGCTGCTGGTCGCGGTGTGGCGGGGCCGCCGGCCCGGACCGCTGGTGGCCGAGGAGTTGCCGGTGGTGGTGCGCGCCTCGGAGACCGTCGAGGGCCGCGGCCGGCTGTATCGGTCCCGGCGGGCGCGCGATCGCGCCGCCGCGGCCTTGCGCACCGCCGCGCTGCAGCGGCTGACCCCCAAGCTCGGCCTGGCCGGCGGCGCCACCCCGGAGGCGGTGGTGTCCACCGCCGCCCAGCGCACCGGCTCCGATCCGGGCTGGGTCTCCTACCACCTGTTCGGCCCGCCGCCGACGACCGACCACGACCTGTTACAACTTGCCCGTGCGCTCGACGACATCGAAAGGCAGGTCGCACACCCGTGACGCAACCGACGCAACCGGTCACCGCCAGCCCCACCGCTGAATCGGCACGAGAGGCGCTGCTGGCGTTGCGCGCCGAGCTCGCCAAGGCGGTCGTCGGACAGGAGGGCGTGGTCAGCGGCCTGGTCATCGCGCTGCTGTGCCGCGGCCACGTGCTGCTGGAAGGCGTTCCGGGAGTGGCGAAGACGCTGCTGGTGCGGGCGCTGGCCGCGGCGCTGCAGCTGGAGTTCAAGCGGGTGCAGTTCACCCCGGACCTGATGCCCGGCGACGTGACGGGCTCGTTGGTGTACGACGCGCGCACCGCCGCGTTCGTGTTCCGGCCCGGGCCGGTGTTCACCAACCTGCTGCTGGCCGACGAGATCAACCGCACCCCGCCCAAGACGCAGGCCGCGCTGCTGGAGGCGATGGAAGAGCGTCAGGTCAGCGTCGAGGGCGAGGCCCAGCCGCTGCCCGAACCGTTCATCGTCGCCGCGACCCAGAACCCGGTGGAATACGAAGGCACCTACCAGCTGCCCGAGGCCCAGCTGGACCGCTTTCTGCTCAAGCTGAATGTGACGCTGCCGCCGCGGGAGGCCGAGATCGCCATCCTGCACCGGCACGCGCACGGCTTCGATCCGCGCGACCTGTCCGTCGTCCAGCCGGTGGCCGGGCCCGCGGACCTGGCGGCCGGCCGCGACGCGGTGCAGCAGGTCCGGGTCGCCGACGAGGTGCTGGGCTACATCGTCGACATCGTCGGCGCCACCCGCTCCTCGCCGGCGCTGCAGCTGGGGGTGTCACCGCGCGGGGCGACCGCGCTGCTGGCCACCGCCCGGTCCTGGTCGTGGCTGTCGGGCCGCAATTACGTCACGCCCGACGACGTCAAGGCCATGGCCCGCCCGACGCTGCGGCACCGGGTGATGCTGCGCCCGGAGGCCGAACTCGAGGGCGCCACCTGTGACGGTGTGCTCGACGGGATTCTGGCGTCGGTCCCGGTGCCCCGGTGATCCTGACCGGACGCACCGGGCTGGTCGCGCTGATCTGCGTCCTGCCGATCGCCCTGTCCCCTTGGCCCGCAATGGTTTTCACGGCACTGCTGGCGGCCCTGGCGGTCGCGGTGGCCGTCGACGCCGCGCTGGCGGCCAGCCCCGCGCGGCTGCGCTGCATCCGCTCCCCCGACCGCTCGGCCCGGCTCGGCCAGCACGCCGACGCGGCGCTGTTGATCCACAACGACGGCCCGCGCCGGTTCCGCGGCCAGATCCGCGACGCCTGGCCGCCCAGCGCGCGGGCCCGGCCGCGCCTGCACCGGGTGGACATCCCCGCCGGTCAACACCAGCACATCGCGACCCGGCTGGAACCGGTGCGCCGGGGCGACCAGCGGGCCACGGTGGTCACCGCCCGCTCCATCGGGCCGCTGGGCCTGGCCGGACGGCAGGGGTCGCAATCGGTGCCCGGCCAGTTGCGGGTGCTGCCGCCGTTCCTGTCCCGCAAGCACCTGCCGTCGCGGCTGGCCCGGCTGCGCGAGATCGACGGGCTGCTGCCCACCCTGGTGCGCGGGCAGGGCACCGAATTCGATTCGCTGCGAGAGTATGTCGTCGGCGACGACGTGCGCTCCATCGACTGGCGCGCCACCGCGCGGCGCGCCGACGTGGTGGTGCGCACCTGGCGACCCGAGCGCGACCGGCGGGTGGTGATCGTGCTCGACACCGGGCGCACCGCGGCGGGCCGGGTCGGTGTCGACCCGACCGCCGCCGATCCCGCCGGCTGGCCGCGGCTGGATTGGTCGATGGACGCCGCGCTGCTGCTGGCCGCGCTGGCGTCGCGAGCCGGCGACCACGTCGACTTCCTGGCGCACGACCGGGTCGGCCGGGCCGGCGTCTTCGGCGCCTCGCGCACCGAGCTGCTCGCCCAGCTGGTCGACGCGATGGCCCCACTGCAGCCTACCCTGGTCGAAACAGACTGGCGGGCAATGGTTTCCGCGATCGCACTGCGGGCCCGCCGGCGGTCGCTGGTGGTGTTGCTGACCGACCTCAACGCGGCGGCCCTGGACGAGGGCCTGCTGCCGGTACTGCCGCAGCTGTCGGCGAAACATCACCTGCTGGTGGCCGCGGTCGCCGACCCACGGGTGGACCAGATGGCCGCCGGTCGCTCGGATGCGGCGGCGGTGTACGACGCGGCCGCCGCCGAGCGGTCCCGCAACGAGCGCGCCGCGATCGCCGCCCGGCTGCGCCACGGCGGGGTGGAGGTGGTTGACGCCGCACCGGCCGAACTGGCGCCCGCGCTCGCCGATCACTACCTGGCGATGAAGGCGACCGGCCGGCTGTAGCGCCCGCCCCGGTCAGCCGGTCGGGACGACGTCGGGCGCTTCCTCGATGTCACCGCTTTCCCCGGCTTTGACGCCGCGGCGGCCGAAGTAGCCGATGTAGCACAGGAACGCCGCCTCGGCGACGACGCCGATGCCGACCCGCACGAACGTCGGCAGCGGCGACGGCGTCACCAGCGCTTCGATCAACCCGGACACCAGCAGCACCGCCACCAGGCCCACCGCCACCGACACGACGGCGCGGCCCTGTTCGGCGAGCACCTGCCCGCGGGGACGGTCGCCCGGCGAGATCACCGACCAGCCCAGCCGCATTCCCGTTGCCCCGGCAAGGAATACCGCCGTGAGCTCCAGCAACCCGTGCGGGGCAAGCAGACCCAGCAGCAGCCCGCCCTTGCCGGCCGGGAACATCAGCCCGGCGATCACCCCCAGGTTGGCGGCGTTCTCGAACAGCACCAAAGGAATCGGCAATCCCAGCACCACCGACAGCGCGATGCACTGGGCCGAAACCCAGGAATTGTTGACCCAGATCTGCAGCGCGAACGCGGCGGCGGGATGTTCGCTGTAGTACGACTCGACGTCGTGATTGACCAATTGGTCGATGTCGCTTGGGGTTCCGAGCGCCGACTGCACCTCGGGGTTGCCGGCCACCCACAGCGCGACGATCACCACCACCGCGAAGAACGCCGCCCCGGTGGCCACCCACCACCGCCAGGACCGGTAGGCGACGACGGGGAACGACACCGTCCAGAACCGGACGAAGGTGCTGCTCAGCGGGGCGTGGGCGGCGGTCACCGCCGAGCGGGCCCGCGCCACCAGACTGGACAACCGGCCGACCAGCATCGAATCCGAGGACGCCGAGCGCAGCATCGACAGGTGGGTGGACACCCGCTGGTAAAGCTCGACCAGCTCATCGATCTCGGCGCCGGACAGCGACCGGCGCCGCCCGACCAAGCGGTCCAGGCGGTCCCAGGTCGGGCGATGGGCCAGCACGAAGGCATCGACGTCCACCCTGGGCAGCCTAATCGCCGCGCGGTCCGGGCAAAGTCCGCCCGGCCCCGGCTCACCGCCCAGCCTGTACCGTTCCAGTTATGTCGGAGGTGGTGACCGGGGACGCCGTGGTGCTCGACGTGCAGATCGCCCAGCTGCCGGTGCGGGCGCTCAGCGCGCTGATCGACATCGCCGTGATCGTCGTCGGCTACCTGCTGGGGCTGATGCTGTGGGCCGCCACCCTGACCCAATTCGACACCGCGCTGAGCAACGCCATCCTGCTGATCTTCACGGTGCTGGTGATCGTCGGCTACCCGCTGATCCTCGAAACCGCAACGCGGGGACGCTCGGTGGGCAAGATCGCGCTGGGGCTGCGCGTGGTGTCCGACGACGGCGGCCCGGAACGCTTCCGCCAAGCGCTGTTTCGGGCGCTGGCCTCGCTGGTGGAGATCTGGATGCTGTTCGGCAGCCCGGCCGTCATCTGCAGCATCCTGTCGCCCAAGGCGAAACGGATCGGCGACATCTTCGCCGGCACCGTGGTGGTCAACGAACGCGGACCCCGGCTGGGGCCCCCGCCGGCGATGCCGCCGTCGCTGGCCTGGTGGGCGTCGTCGCTGCAGCTGTCCGGACTGTCCAGCGGCCAGGCCGAGGTCGCCCGCCAATTCCTTTCCAGGGCAGCACAACTCGATCCCGGGCTGCGCCTGCAGATGGCCTACCGGATCGCCGGCGACGTGGTGGCCCGCATCGCTCCGCCGCCGCCGCCCGGCGCCCCACCGGAATTGGTGCTGGCCGCCGTGCTCGCCGAACGGCACCGCCGCGAGCTGGCCCGGCTGCGCCCGCCCGCACCCTGGCCCGCACCCGGCTATCCGCCGGCCTGGCCCGGCTCCGGGCCCGCACCGCAGTGGCCGGCCCCGGGGCCAGCGAATCCCGGTCCGCCGGAAGGGTTTTCGGCAGGCTTCACGCCGCCGCGCTAGCTGGACACGCTGGCGGCCATCAGGGCGACGTCGGCGATCAGCAACGCCCACCCGCACAGCGGGACCGCGATGCCGCCGCGGCGTTTGGCGGTCAAGAACGAGACGATGATGACGACGACGGCCACCGCCGGTGCGCCGTAGAACGCGACGCCGAAATCGATCCCGCCGTGGCCCAGGTTGGGGCAACTGCGCTCGCTGCACCCGTCGGTGCTCATCACCGCACCGAGCGCGAACAGCATCACGATCGCGGCGGCGGGCACCGTCGCCAGCGCCAGTCCCCAGTTGACCCACGGCCACACGTTGCGGCCCCCGGGGCGGCCGGGCCGCCCGGACGCGACCGCACCCGCAGCTCCGCCGTCGACCGTGAGCTTGTCGTTTGCGTCCATCTGTCAGTTCCTACCCGCCGTCGGCCGGGTGCAAACCGCGTCGGGCGGCCGAGGAGATCCCGGGGTGTGGACCGTTTATGCAGGTCAGGGGGCTGCAGCCAAATCCGATCAACATATCCCGTTGCATCGCGTTAGTTTGCGATATATCGTGATGTTTCGAAGCGCACGTCCGGTGCGCAAACCCACGAACGTAAGGACGAAAACCATGAGCAACCCCTTCACTCCCCCCGACGGACCCTTCGGCGCCCGCCCCGGCTTCGGCTTCGGCTTCGGGCCCGGCCGGGTTGACCGCCGCGCCCTGCACGAGGCGCGCCGCCAGGCGCGGCGGGATTTCCGCGAACATCTGCGCGAGCACGCCGGCGGCCACGACGGACCGCTGGGCTTCGGTCCCGGATTCGGGCCTGGCTTCGGCCCCGGGTTCGGACCGGGCTTCGGCTTCGGTCCGGGCGGCCCGCGCGGCGCATGGCGCCGTGGCGGCCCGGGTCGCGGCAAGCGCGGTGACGTGCGCGCCGCCGTGTTGGCACTGCTGGCCGAGCGCCCGATGCACGGCTACGAGATGATCCAGCTGATCGCCGAACGCAGCAACGGGCTGTGGAAGCCCAGCCCCGGCTCGGTGTACCCGACGCTGCAGCTGCTCGCCGACGAGGGCCTGATCACCGCGACCGAAACCGACGGCAGCAAAAAGCTTTTCGAGCTGACCGACGACGGGCGCGCGGCCGCGGAGAAAATCGAGACCCCGCCGTGGGACGAGATCGCCGAGGGCGCCGACCCCGGTCACATGAACCTGCGGGCGGCCATCGGTCAGTTGTTCGGCGCGGTCGGGCAGTCCGCCCACACCGCGAGCCCCGAGCAACAGCAGCGCATCGTCGACATCCTCAACAATGCGCGGCGCGAGATCTACGGCATTCTCGGCGAGGACTGAGTTGCCTTGAGCGGGCCCTGGATCGGGTCACGTCACGTGACGTCGGCCCAATCCAGGGTCCGCTGCACCGCCTTGCGCCAGCCCGCGTAACCCGCGGCGCGCTGCTCGTCGCTCCAGGCCGGCGTCCAGCGCTTGTCTTCGCGCCAGTTGGCCCGCAGCTCGCCCGGGTCGGCCCAGAACCCCACCGCCAGGCCCGCCGCGTACGCCGCGCCCAGCGCGGTGGTCTCGGCCACCACCGGCCGCACCACGTCCACGCCCAACACATCGGCCTGGATCTGCATGCACAGGTCGTTTCCGGTGATGCCGCCGTCGACCTTCAAAACCTCAAGGCGCACATCGGAATCCGCTGCCATCGCGTCCACCACGTCACGGCTCTGATAGCAGATCGCCTCCAGCGTCGCCCGCGCCAGGTGGGCATTGGTGTTGAACCGTGACAGCCCGACGATCGCGCCGCGCGCATCCGAACGCCAGTAGGGCGCGAACAGCCCGGAAAAGGCGGGGACGAAATAGACGCCGCCGTTGTCGTCGACCTGCCGCGCCAGCGATTCGCTCTGCGCGGCGCCGCTGATGATGCCCAACTGGTCGCGCAGCCACTGCACGGCGGCGCCGGTGACCGCGATCGAACCTTCAAGTGCGTAAACGGGTTTGGCGTCGCCGAACTGGTAGCACACGGTGGTGAGCAATCCGTGCTCGGACCGCACGATGCTCTCACCGGTGTTGAGCAGCAGGAAATTCCCGGTGCCGTAGGTGTTTTTGGCTTCGCCCTCGGCCAGGCAGACCTGGCCCACCATCGCCGCGTGCTGATCCCCCAGCACGGCGGTGATCGGTATCCGGCCGCCGGCCGGCCCGGTGTCCGAGGTCACCCCGAACGGCCGCGGCGACGACGACGGCCCGATCTCGGGCAGCATGGCGCGCGGGATGGTGAAGAACGACAGCAGCTCGTCGTCCCAGTCCAGCGTCTCCAAGTCCATCAGCATGGTCCGGCTGGCGTTGGTCACGTCGGTGGCGTGCACCCCGCCCCGCGGCCCCCCGGTGAGCTGCCACAACACCCAGCTGTCGGCGGTGCCGAACAACGCGTCGCCGCGCTCGGCCGCCTCGCGCACCCCGTCGACGTTGTCCAGGATCCATTGCAGCTTCGCCCCGGAGAAGTAGGTCGCCGGGGGCAGGCCCGCCTTGCGGCGGATCACCTGCCCGCGCCCGTCGCGGTCGAGCGCCGACGCGATCCGGTCGGTCCGGGTGTCCTGCCAGACGATCGCGTTGTAATAGGGCCGACCAGTCTTGCGGTTCCACACCAGGGTGGTCTCGCGCTGATTCGTGATGCCCAGCGCGGCAAGGTTTTCCGCGGACAGGTTGGCCCGGTTGAGCACCGACGTCAACACCGAGGAGGTGCGCTCCCAGATCTCGATCGGGTCGTGCTCGACCCAGCCCGCCCGGGGCAGGATCTGCTCGTGCTCGAGCTGATGGCGGGCCACCTCGGCACCCTGGTGATCGAAGATCATGCAGCGCGTGCTGGTGGTGCCCTGGTCGATGGCGGCGATGAATTCGGCGAATTCGGCCACAGCTCTCCTGTTCGGTGACACGTCGGCGGCAGAAGTCCATCATGGTCTACCCGCTCGCCGCCGACCAAGCTTGCGTTACCGGCGGTAACCCTGTTGCATCTGCGGTGTGGGCGAAGAGGTCAAGCGCGCCACGTACGACAGCGCACACCGGCGGGAATTCCGGCGCAAGGTGGCGCTGTGTCTGGACGTCTTCGAGGCGATGCTCGCCCGGTCGTGCTTCGAGTCCGAGCAGCCGCTGACCGGCATGGAGATCGAGTGCAACCTGGTCGACGCCGACTACCAGCCGGCCATGTCCAACCGGCACGTGCTGGACGCCATCGGCGATCCGGCATATCAGGTCGAATTGGGCGCCTACAACATCGAGTTCAACGTTCCGCCGCACGCGCTGCCCGGGCACACCGGCCTGGATCTCGAGGCCGAGGTGCGGGCCAGCCTGAACGAGGCCGAGACCAAGGCCGGCGCGGCCGGCGGTGCGCACATCGTCATGATCGGCATCCTGCCCACCCTGATGCCCGAACACCTGGACCACGACTGGATGAGCGAATCGACGCGCTATGCCGCGCTCAACGACTCGATCTTCACCGCCCGCGGCGAGGACATCCCGATCGACATCTCCGGTCCCGAGCCGTTGAGCTGGCACACCGCGACCATCGCGCCCGAATCCGCTTGCACCAGTACGCAACTGCATCTGCAGGTGGCCGCCGAGACGTTCGCGGCCAACTGGAACGCGGCGCAGATCGTCGCCGGCCCGCAGTTGGCGCTGGGCGCCAACTCGCCGTTCTTCTTCGGGCACCAGCTGTGGGCCGAGACCCGCATCGAGCTGTTCGCCCAGTCCACCGACACCAGGCCGGAGGAGCTGAAAACCCAAGGCGTACGGCCGAGAGTGTGGTTCGGCGAGCGCTGGATCGATTCGGTCCTCGACCTGTTCGCGGAGAACATCCGCTACTTCGGATCGCTGCTGCCCGAGGTGTCCGACGAAGACCCGGTCGCCGAGCTGGCCGCCGGCCGCACGCCGCAGCTTTCCGAGTTGCGGCTGCACAACGGCACCGTCTACCGGTGGAACCGCCCGGTGTACGACGTCGCCGACGGGCGCCCGCATCTGCGGCTGGAGAACCGGGTGTTGCCGGCCGGGCCGACCGTCATCGACATGCTGGCGAACTCGGCCTTCTTCTACGGTATGCTGCGCAGCCTGTCCGAGGCCGACGACCCGCTGTGGGAGCGCATGGATTTCGCTGTGGCAGAAGCCAATTTCCTCACCGCGGCGCGGCACGGCATCGACGCCCGGCTGCGCTGGCCCGGGATCGGTGAGGTGAGCGCGCGCGAGCTGGTGCTGGACACGCTGCTGCCGATCGCCGACGAGGGACTGCGCCGCTGGGGGGTGGATGCCGAGGTGCGCGACCGGTTCCTGGGCGTGATCGACGGCCGCGCCCGCGCCGGGCGCAACGGCGCCAGCTGGCAGGTCGCCACCGTGCGGGCGCTGCAGGACGGCGGCCTGAGCAGGCGGGCGGCGCTGGCCGAGATGCTGCGCCGGTACTGCGAGCACATGCACGCCAACGAGCCGGTGCACACCTGGGAGTAGCTTGGGAACCATGTCGTCTGATCAAGTGATGGACTGGGACAGCGCCTATCGCGAACAGGCCCACTTCGAGGGCCCGCCGCCGTGGAACATCGGTGAGCCGCAACCGGAACTGGCCGCCCTGATCGAGCAGGGCAAGTTCCGCAGCGACGTGCTGGACGCCGGCTGCGGATTCGCCGAGCTGTCCCTGGCGCTGGCCGCCCGCGGCTACACGGTGGTCGGCATCGACCTGACCCCCACCGCCGTCGCGGCGGCCACCCGCGCGGCGGCCGAGCGCGGGCTGACCACGGCCAGCTTCGTGCAGGCCGACATCACGTCGTTCACCGGCTATGACGGACGGTTCGCCACGGTGGTCGACAGCACGCTGTTTCACTCGCTGCCGGTCGAGGGCCGCGACGGCTACCTGCGCTCGATCCACCGGGCGGCGGCAGCCGGCGCCAGCTTGTTCATCCTGGTGTTCGCCAAGGGCGCCTTCCCCGCCGAGATGCAACCCAAGCCCAACGAGGTCGACGAGGACGAGCTGCGCGCCGCGGTGGGCAAATACTGGGCGATCGACGAGATCCGCCCGTCCTTCATCGTCTCGAACGTGCCCCAAATCGCCGATGCGCCTTTCGAATTCCCGGCGCATGAGCGCGACGAGCGGGGCCGGATGAAGATGCCCGCGTACCTGCTGACCGCGCACAAGGCCCAGTAGCCCTCAGGCCGAGGTCGCCGCCGTCGCGGCGATGAGCGCTTCGGCGAAGGTCTCCAGGTCCTCGGCGGTGGTGTCCAGGTGCGGCGAGATCCGCAACACCGGCGCGGTGAGCCGCAACGGCGCCCGCTGCACGCCGACGAAGGTGGTCAGGATCCGCCGCTCGGCGAGCAACCAGTCCCGCACCGCCCGCGGGTCTGCGCCGTCGGTGGGCGCCAAAGTGGTGATGGCACTGGGCTCTTCGGCCTCTTCGACGACCGCCCAGCCGGTCACGTCGGTCAGCACACCGCGGCTCAGGCCGCCCAGCTCGGCCAGGCGCGCGCAGACGGCGGCCGGCCCGTACCCCAGGTATTCGCCCAGCGCCAGCGAAAACCCCACTCGCGCAGCGACATTGGCCTCACCGAACTCGAGTTGCTGAGCCACCGTGGAGCCCGGCGCCCAGTCCGGCGCCGCCAGCCTCGGGTGCAGGTTTTCCATCAGCTCCCGGCGCACCGCGAGCATCCCGACTCCGCGCGGCCCGGCGATCCACTTCCGCGACGACGAGTAGGTCACGTCGGCGCCGGCCGTGCAGTCCACCTGACCCAGCGCCTGCGCGGCGTCGACGACCAGCGGCAGCCCCAGCTCCCGGCAGAGCCGGGCGATCATCGAAACCGGTTGCACCACACCGCTGTGGCTGCCAATCGTGGTCAGGTGGACCAGGTCCGGCGGGTCGGTCTGCAGGGCCAGCGCCGCGTCGTCCAGCGCCACCCGGCCGTCGGCTAGGGTCGGCAGCAGCCAACGGTCGAATCCGTGGGCGGCCATCACGGCCAGGTTGGGGCCGTACTCGCCGGGCAGGCAGGCCAGGGTGCGGCGCTCGGCCGGCCAGCTTCCCAGCAGCAGGTCCAGGGCGTGCAGCGAGCCGGTGGTGAACACCGCCTCGGCGTCGGTCATGCCGGTCAGCGCGGTGAATGCGAACCGCCCGGCGTCGAGCACCGGTGCGGCCGCCTCGGCGGCCACGTAGCCGCCGAGCTCGGCCTCGTTGCGGGCGTGCTGGGCGGTGGCCTCGATCACCGCGAAGCTCTGCCGGGAACAGGCCGCGCTGTCGAGGTGCAGACCCGCCGCCGGCGGCCGGGCCGACCGCCACGTGTCGGCCAGCGGGGTGCCGCCGCTCACTTGACGGCCAACGACAACCCGAAGTCGTCCGCGCCGTCGGTCCACCAACGGGTGCGACGCAATCCGGCGGCGGCCAGCTCGGCGCTCACCCGCTCCGGGCGGAACTTGCACGACACCTCGGTGAGCATCTCCTCACCCGCCCGGAAGTCCACCGTCAGCCCGAGTGCTCCGACCCGCACCCGCTGGCGCACGGTCGCGTGCAGCCACATCTCGATGCGTTCCTCGTCCACGTTCCAGCGGGCCACGTGTTCGAAGGCGTGGACGTCGAAATCCGCGTCCAGTTCCCGGTTTATCACCGCGAGCACGTTGCGGTTGAACGCCGCCGTCACCCCGGCGGCGTCGTCGTAGGCGCGCACCAGCCGCTCGGTGTCCTTGACCAGGTCGGTGCCCAGCAACAGGCTGTCGCCGGGCCGCATCTGGGCCGACAGCGCGGCCAGGAACTGCGCGCGCGGCCCGGGCGTCAGGTTGCCGATCGTCGAGCCCAGAAACACGAACAGCCGTCGCCCGCCTTCGGGGATCTCGGTCAGGTGCTCCTCGAAATCGCCGCAGACGGCCTGGATTTCGATGCCGGCGTATTCGCGCTGGATGGCGGCGGCGGATGCCGACAGGATGCCGGCGTCGACGTCGAACGGGACGTACCTGCGCAGCGCGCCCCGCTCGCGCAGCGCGTCGAGCAGCACCCGGGTCTTCTCCGAGGTGCCGCTGCCCAATTCGACCAGGGTGTCGGCCTCGCTGGCCGAGGCGATGCCGGGCGCCTGCGCGCGCAGGATCTCGGCCTCGGCGCGGGTCGGATAGTATTCCGGCAGCCGGGTGATCTGGTCGAACAGGTCACTTCCCACCGAATCGTAGAACCACTTGGGCGGCAACGACTTCGGTGTACGCCGCAGCCCGTCGAGCACGTCGCGGCGCAACGCGTGGTGGGCCGAGTCGGCGGCGAGGTGGTTGGACAGCGACAGCGTCATCAAAATCCCTTCGGATGATCCAGCGGTGTCAGCGTGACACCGTCGGCCGTGACATCGACCAGGTGGCGGTCCGGCACGTCCTCCCAGTCGGAGTCGTCGTCGTAGGGTTCACTGGCCACCACCACGCCGTCGGCGCGGCGCAGGATGGACAGGGTGTCCCCCCAGGCCGTGGCCAGCAGTCGAGAACCGTTGGCGGCCAGTATGTTAAGCCGGGCCGCCGGATCGGCCGCGCCGATCTCGGCGATCACCTCGCCGAGTGCGTCCAGGCCCCGCTCGAAGATGACCGCTGCCAATATCGCGCTGTCGCAAACGGATTCGGCCCGCGAGGTCACCGGCAGCACGGACCGGTCGACCACCCCGTTGTGCGACAGCAGCCACCGGCCGTCGGTGAACGGTGCGGTGGCGCTGATCTCGATCGGCATGCCCGCCGTCGCCGAGCGCACCGCGGCCACCACGCAGTGGCTGTGCAGCGCCGGCGCGACGGACTCGAAGGACACGTCACCCCACAGCGGCGCCGGGCTGCGCCAGCGGCGCGGCACCTCCCCGTCGAAAAACCCTGCGCCCCAACCGTCGGCGTTGAGCAGGCCGTGTTTCTGCCGGCGCGGCGCGTAGGACTGCACCCGCAGCCCGAACGGCGGCTCGAGCATCAGCGAGGAGACCGTGGCGTCGGCCCCCAGCCATCCCAGATGCCGGCACATCAGCGGTGGTCCCGCGCGCCGGGCACGTCCCAGGCCAGCCGGACACCGGCGAAGATCTGGCGCCGGTACGGGTGATCCCAGTTGCGGAAGCTGGGCCGCAGGATGCCCGGCTCCACCGCCCACGAGCCGCCGCGCAGCACCCGGTAGTCGCCATCAAAGAACGGCTGCGAATAGCGTTCGTAGAGCATCGGCGCGAAGCCCGGCCAGGGCCGCAGCGGGGACGTCGTCCACTCCCACACGTCGCCGAGCATCTGTTCGGCCCCGCACGCCGAGGCGCCGGCCGGGTAGGCGCCGACGGGGGCGGGGCGCAGCGCGGCGCCGCCCAGGTTCGCCACGGCCGGCGACGGCGGCGTCGCTCCCCACGGGTAGCGGCGCCGGGTGCCGGTGGACGGATCCCACGCGCAGGCCTTCTCCCACTCCATTTCGGTGGGCAGCCGGGCACCGGCCCAGGCCGCGTACGCTTCGGCCTCGAAAAAGCTGACGTGCTGCACCGGTTCGTCGGCGGGGATGTCTTCGACATGGCCGAACCGGGTGCGGGTGCGCGCGTCGGGGTGCCAGAACTGGGGCGCGGTCAGCCCGGCGGCCTGGCGGTGCTGCCAGCCGCGCCGCGACCACCAGCGCGGCTCGTCGTAGCCACCGTCGGCGATGAACTGCTGCCATTCGCCGTTGGTCACCGGAACCGTGCCGATCCGGAACGCGGGCAGGTCGAGCACGTGCGCCGGGCGTTCGTTGTCCAGTGACTCGGGTTCGTCGGCGGCGTCCACCCCGAGGACGAACTCGCCGCCGGGCACCAGCACCGAGGTGCCGGCCAGTTCGGGACGGCCGGCCGGCAGCACCGACGTGTCGCGCAGCAGCGGCGCGCCGCTGCGCAGGTTCAGCGCCTGCAGCATGGTTTCGTCGTGCTGGTTCTCGTGGCTGACCACCATCGCGTACACGAAGGCGGCGTCGGGGTCGTCGGGCAACGCATCCAGGGTGTCGAGCACCGCCGCGCGCACCGTGCGGCAGTAGGCGCGGGCCTGCTCCGGCGACAGCAGCGGCAGGTCGACCCGGCTGGCGCGGGAGTGCACGAACGCGTCATAGAGGCCCTCGACGGCCGGCGGCAACATCCCGGGCCGGGCGGGGTCGCCGCCCCGCAACAGCCACAGCTCCTCCTGCTGGCCGATGTGCGCGAGATCCCATACCAGCGGGCTCATCAACGGGTCGTACTGCCGGCGCAGCTCGTCGTCGTCGAAGTCGACCAGCCGCAGCGTCCGCGCCCGCGTCCGCGCCAGCTGGTCGGCGATCGCCTCCGGTGACGTCACGGCCCCCCTTGCGGGCCGCGCGCGGCCCGGGAAACCGACGCCGCGATGCCGTGCTCGATGACCTGGTCGGCGAAGTCGTCGCCGGGACACCGGCCCTGTTCGACGAGGCGGACCAGCCGCCGCATCGGCTCGGCGAGTTCGGCCGGCGCCCGCTCGGCGGCGATCGCCAGGCAGGCGTTGGCCGCCGCGTACAGCCGTCGGTCCCGCAGCCCCACCCGGGCCGCGACGTCCCAGGCGGTGGCCACCGGTTCCACGGCCCGGGCCGCCAGGCCGGCGGCGACCGGGTCGTCGAGCAGCGCGACCAGGGTGAACACCACGGCGGGCCACAGGGTGTCCGGCACGCTGTCCAGGTAGCGGATCTCCAGCCACTGCCGCGGGCGCACCGGCGGGAACAGCGTGGTCAGGTGGTACTCCAGGTCGGCGACAGTGGGCCGGCGGCCGCCCAGCAGCACCCGCCCGTCCACCCAGTCGGCGAACGGCACCCAGCGCGTGACCGCCTCGGCGTCCGGGGTGTGCACCAACATCACCGGGGCCTTGAGCGCGTAGCGCGCCCAGTCGGTGCCCGGGTCGTCGCCGCTGGCGCCCAGGATGGGGCCGCAGCGCGCCGAGTCCATCCGCCCCCACACCCGCTGCCGGCTGGACACCCAGCCGGTGAAATCGCCGTCCAGCATCGGCGAGTTGGCGGCCATCGCAATCATGGTGGGGCCCAAGGCATGTGCCAGCCGAACCCGCGCCGCCCAGCCTTCCCGCGGCCCGGCGTCCACGTTGACCTGAATCGACGCCGTGGATGTCATCATCGCCGCACCCGCCTCGCCGGAGCGGCTGGTGGCGAAGAACCGTTCCATGGCGCGGTAGCGCGCGCCGGGGTTGATCCGCTGGGGCGGCCGCAGCGGGTCGGCGCCCAAAAACACCAGACCCAGCCCGGCCTCGGCGAACGCGGGCCGCAGCACGGCCTGGTCGCGGCGCATGGCGTCGATGGCCGCCAGCACGCCGTCGGCCGGCGGGCCGGACAGCTCGACGGCCCCGCCCGGCTCCACCGTGACCCGGCTGCCGCCGGGCAGCGCGGGCAGCGCGTCGAGCACCGCGGCGATCTCGTCCCAGCCCGGCCGGCGGCACGGGTCCTGCGGGTCGTGGCAGTGGGCTTCGACTTCCAGACCCACCCGGCCCAGCGGAGCGTCCGCCAGACAGCCCCGGGCGATGTAGTGCGCGACGGCCGCGGAGTCGGTCAGCTCGGCGATCCTCAGCTCGGCCGCCGGGTCGCCACCGGCCGGCCGCGAAGCCGCCGCAGTGCTCGGGGCGAACGTCATATCACGATCCCTTCGGGCCCGACCAAGCCTGAACATGCACCTGCGGACCGCTTCCCTGCGCAGCTAATCGAACGATAACCGGCACCACTTCGTCTAGTGCTTCATCTATCAGACGCCCCCGACATATTCCCCTCGCGCGCCTTCGGCTCGCCTTCGCGGCGCGGCGTCGAGGGCGCACGGAAACGACGGGTACCCGATCCGTCGACTATTGACCCAGCGCGTTTTGCATGGCCCCGGCCAGCACGTTCACCGCGGGCCCGGCATTGCCGGACTGGCACACTTTCGCCTGCAGCACCACGTTTTCACGCAGCCTGGTCTGATTGAAGCACCGGCGATCGGTGCCGGCTTCCTGCTTGGTCCAGTTCTCGTCGGCGGGACCGGCCGGGCCGCCGTCGAACGACCACACCTGGGTGCTGCCGTTGTCCAGGTGGATCGCGGTGGTCTGACCCGAACAGCCCACCGTTCGATCCACCACCCGATGAAAGGCGCGGTCCGCGGCGTCGTTGGTGGCGAACACCCCGACCGCCTGTTTGACCAGATGCGTCTGGTCGGTCGCCGAGGTCTGGGTGACGGCCCCGTTGAACGACGCCAGGTCGGGGTCGTTGAACACCTCGGGCAAGCCGATGTCGGCCCAGTTGTTGCACTCCGGCAGGTCCACCCAGTCGCCCTGCCCGGGCTGGGTGAACACCGACTCCCACCCCATGGGCCCGCCGACGATGTTGCCGACCGACCCCTTGCCCAGCACGGCGTAGTTCACCACGCCGGGCTCCGACGGGTGGGCGGCCGCGACCGGAAGCGCGACCGCGCCCGCGGCCGCGACGCCGACGAACAACACCGCCCGGCAAACCCGCGTGATCCGCATGGTCATGCAGCGATCATGCCAGGCGCCCCCGGCCTTGAGGACCCGGCTCAAGGGCACGTCTTGAGGGAGCGGCTTAAGGGCGCGGCGCGGGCGTGCTGGGAGCGGGGCTGACCGGCGACGGCTGCCCGGGGCCGCTGACGCCCGGGCCGGAGACCGGGCCGCCGGGGCCACCCGGGCCGCCGGGGGGCATCGGGACGATCAATCCCGGCCCGCCGGACCAGGGCCCATTGTCGGGTCCACCCGGGCCGCCGTACCACGCCCCGGAACCGCCGGGACCGCCGGGCCAGGGCCCGTTGCCCGGTCCCGGACCGCCGTACTGCCAGGGCCCGTTGCCCGGTCCGGGGCCGCCCGGATGAAAGACGCCGTGGTGATGGTGGCAGTGGTAATAGCTGTGCTTCCAGATGAAGGCGCCGACGAAGAACACCGACGAGATGATGAACACGATGCCCGCGACGATCACCACCCAGGCCGCCGCCATGTAGAGCCGCGGCGGCTTCACCCGCTCGGGTGGCGGCGGGGGCGGTGGGACGGCGGCGGCTGGGGTCGGCTCGGGAGTGGTCGGCTCAGCTTGCGGTTCGGGTGTCTCGCTCATGCCATGCCATATTGCCGCGCGCGCCAGGCACCCAACAGGGCCCCGCGGCAAATTGTTGCGAATCGAGACGCGGCGGTTACCCCGACGAACGGGTGGCCCGGCGCTCGCACGGAGCGCCGGGCCACGGGTTGGGTATCGGGTTTCAGTTGGTCAGGACGATGACGCTCGGGGCCTGCCCCAGCGCGCCGTGCGACGTCGCCGCGGAGTGGAAGACCGACGCCGGCAGCTGGTTCGGGGCCAGGCCGCTGGGGCGCACCGGCGACGGCGTGGCCGGCGCGGTGGACGTGCCCGGACCGGTCTGGCCGCCCTGGCCGCCGGGTCCGCCCGGGCCGCCGAAGCTGCCGGGACCACCCGGGCCGCCGGGGCCGCGGTGATGCATCATCGCGTGGTGCTTGTGGTGGTGGTGGCCGTGATGGCCGCCGCGGTGGCCGAGGATGAAGCCGGTGAAGAAGATCACCGCGACGATGAACACGATGCCGGCGACGATGGCGACCCACGCGGCGACTTGGAAGACCCGCGGGGCCCGGTATGGCGCCGCGGCAGCGGGCGCCGGTGCAGTGGCGGTGGAGGTCCGCACAGTGGGGGTTTCAGATGTTTCACTCATGAGACAAATGATGAAGGCGTTAACAATAGCTGCGGCTATGCGCCGGTTATGTAGCAGCTGTGAACCAAAGCCCCTGCTCAACAAGGCATATCGCCGACCCCCGAGATTTCGAGGTTAGGGCTTCAACCTTGAAAACTAGGGTGCGAATTTCAAGGTTGCCCCGGCTTGAACGGGTTCACCGCGAACTGGATGACCCGGTAGGGAGCGGCCACGCGCGCGCGGGTGTCCCACTGGCTCACGAAGATCCGCAGCTCGTCGAGCGTGGAGCCGGGCGAGATGTAGCCGCCGTAGGGCTGCGCGAGCCGGTTGTCGTAGGGCGGCGGCAGGCTTTCCGCCGGCTCGGGCCACTCGTCGTGCTGCACCACCGTGGTGACCGGCGCGTCACCCAGCATCCTCGGGTCGTCGGCGACGCGGACCTCCATGTTGCCCGTGGTGGCATTGAAATAACTCAGCACGGCCTTGCCGTCGATCTGCCGGATGCACATCTCGCCCACCGCGTCCGGCCACAGCGGGGTCGGCGGCTTGCCCCACCCGCCTTGCGGTCCGGCCGCCCAGCCCTGCCACCGGGACCGGTCGGTGAAGGCCTGCGGGGTCACCCGATACAGCACGACCGGATCCCGGCGGGTGAAACTGTCGGCCACGATGTACACCCAGCCGCTCGGCGATTCCTCGGTGGGTATCGGGTCGTAATAGCCGCTGATCTGGGTCTGCGAGCCGCCCTGATACGAGGCGGGCCGCGTGGACCCCGGGATCGTCTGCCAGCCCGCCCGCACCGGTTCGGCGGTCACCAGCCGGGAGCTTTGCGGCTCAAGGTTTTTCGTGGTCGTCACCATCAGGTAGTTGCGCCGGTTGATCTGCACCACCCCGGCGGGCAGCTGCGAGGCGCCAGGCGGGGCGGGGTCGGCCAGCAGCGGATTGCTGATCCCGGTGACGCCGGTGTAGCGCACCCCGGCCGGGTCGTCGACGGACGCGGTGTCGACGCGCAGGGCCACCGGCGCATACCAGCCGCCGAATCCGACGCCCTGGCCCGCGAAGCTGTCGCCGCACACCTGCAGCAGTTCGGTGGGAAATTCCACGAACTCACACAGGTCGGTGGCGCCGATCCCGTAATCGCCTGTGGGAGTGCCGGTTCCGGCGGTGGGGCCGATGCGCAGCACCTGGCCCGGCGCCAGCGGGCCCACGATGGGTTCCGGTTCGGGCGCCGGCGGGTCGGCGCGCGCCGCGGTAAACCATTGCGGCGCAAGCAAAGTCAATGCAAGCGAACACCGCGCGACCAGTCGAGTGTGCGCGGCGCTCACCCGCGCCTCACAACTGAGCGGCCAGCAGCTCGGCGATCTGGATGGTGTTCAGCGCCGCGCCCTTGCGCAGGTTGTCACCGGAGATGAACAGGGCCAGGCCGCGCCCGTCGGGCACCCCCGGGTCGCGCCGGATCCGGCCGACCAGGGATTCGTCGACCCCGGCAGCCGCCAGCGGGGTCGGCACGTCGACCACCTTGACCCCGGGCGCGCCGTCGAGCAGCTCACGGGCCCGCTCCGGGGACAGCGGCCGGGCGAATTCGGCGTTGATCGACAGCGAGTGCCCGGTGAACACCGGCACCCGCACGCAGGTCCCGCTGACCGCCAGGTCGGGGATGCCCAGGATCTTGCGGCTCTCGTGCCGCAGCTTCTGGTCCTCGTCGGTCTCGCCGGAGCCGTCGTCGACCAGCGACCCGGCCAGCGGCACCACGTTGAAGGCGATCGGCGCGACGTAGGTCTGGGGCGCCGGGAACGACACCGCGCGCCCGTCGTGCACCAGCTGCTCGGCGCCGTCGATGACCGCGCGCGCCTGGGTGGCCAGCTCCTCGACCCCGGCGATCCCGCTGCCGGACACCGCCTGGTAGCTGGACACCACCAGGCGTTGCAGCCCGGCCTCGTCGTGCAGCACCTTGAGCACCGGCATGGCGGCCATGGTGGTGCAGTTCGGGTTGGCGATGATGCCCTTGGGGCGACGGTGCGCGTCCCTCTCGAAGTTCACCTCGGACACCACCAGCGGCACGTCGGGGTCCTTGCGCCACGCCGACGAGTTGTCGATCACCGTCACCCCGGCCGCGGCGAACCGCGGCGCCTGCACCAGCGACATCGTCTTGCCGGCGGAGAACAGCGCGATGTCCAGACCGGTCGGGTCGGCCGTCGCGGCGTCCTCGACCTCGATCTCGGCGCCCCGGAATTCCAGCTTGCGGCCCTGCGAGCGCGACGACGCGAAGAACCGCACCGAGGTCGCCGGGAAGTCGCGCTCGTCGAGCAACCGGCGCATCACCTGGCCGACCTGGCCGGTGGCGCCAACAACTCCAATAGCAACCATCTATCTGCCCGTCCCCGCATACACCGTGGCGGTCTCCGCGCCGCCGAGCCCGAACGCCTCGTGCAACGCCACCACGGCCTTGTCCAGTTCCGTGTCGCGGCACAGCACCGAGATCCGGATCTCGGAGGTGGAGATCAGCTCGATGTTGACGCCCACCTGCGCCAGCGCCTCACAGAAGGTGGCGGTGACGCCCGGGTGGCTGCGCATGCCGGCCCCGATCAGCGACACCTTGCCGATGTGGTCGTCGTAGAGCAACTGGGTGAACCCGATCTCGTCCTTCAGCGCGTCCAGCTTGGCCACCGCGGTGGGCCCGGCCTCGCGCGAGCAGGTGAAGGTGATGTCGGTCTTGCCGTCCTCGACCTTGGAGACGTTCTGCAGCACCATGTCGATGTTGACGTCGGCGTCGGCGACGGCCCGGAACACCCGCGCCGCGTAGCCGGGAATGTCGGGGATGCCGACGACGGTCACCTTGGCCTCGCTGCGGTCGTGCGCGACTCCGGTCAGGATGGGGTCTTCCATGGGCTTGTCCTTGATCGATCCGACGACGACGGTGCCTTCCTTGTCCGAGTACGAGGATCGGACATGCACCGGAATGTTGTAGCGGCGGGCATATTCCACGCAGCGCAGCATCAAGACCTTGGCGCCGCAAGCCGCCATCTCGAGCATCTCCTCGAAGGTCACCGTGTCCAGCTTGCGGGCGTTGTGCACGATCCTGGGGTCCGCGGAGAAGATGCCGTCGACGTCGGTGTAGATCTCGCAGACGTCGGCGCCCAGCGCCGCGGCCAGGGCGACGGCCGTGGTGTCCGAGCCGCCGCGGCCCAGCGTGGTGACGTCGCGGGTGTCCTGGCTGACGCCCTGGAACCCGGCCACCAGCACGATCCGGCCCTCGTCCAGCGCGGCCTGCAGCCGTCCCGGCGTGACGTCGATGATCTTGGCGTTGCCGTGCGTGCCGGTGGTGATCACCCCGGCCTGCGAGCCGGTGAACGAACGCGCCTGGGCGCCCAGCGACTCGATCGCCATCGCCACCAGCGCGTTGGAGATCCGCTCGCCGGCGGTCAGCAGCATGTCCAGTTCGCGCGGCGGCGGGGCCGGACACACCTGCTGGGCCAGGTCCATCAGGTCGTCGGTGGTGTCACCCATCGCGGAGACGACGACCACCACGTCGTTGCCCTGCTTCTTGGTGGCGACGATGCGCTCGGCCACGCGCCGGATCCGATCGGCGTTGGCCACCGAGGATCCGCCGTACTTCTGCACGACGAGCGCCACCTTTTTCCTGCCTCTCCGGGCCTGCGCACTGGTATTTCGGGAATAAGTCCACAACAGAATACGTGCCCCCGCATGGTGATTTACGTCGCGATACCGGGTGGCCCGGCCTGCGCGGGCGCCGCGGTCCCGGCGGCATTTTCGCCACGGCGCCAATCGCGGTAAAGTTGCCGACGTGCAGCGGGTGCTCCTCCTCGGACGCCGCGACGGGGTCTGATTCCAGACCGGCTTCCCGTCGCGGGTGTTCGCGATGCGCCGGTCTGAGGTTCCTTCTGATATCCCCGGAGCAATCACCGTGACTTCCCATCCCGACGCCTTCAGCTCGTCCCGCAGCATCGTCAAACCCGCCGGCCCGCCCGGCCCCGGACAGCCGGCCTGGAACCCCCAGCGCGGCTCCTCGATGCCGGTCAACCGGTACCGGCCGTTCGCCGAGGAGGTCGAGCCCATCCGGCTGCCCGACCGCACCTGGCCCGACAAGGTCATCGACCGTGCCCCGCTGTGGTGCGCGGTGGACCTGCGCGACGGCAACCAGGCGCTGATCGACCCGATGAGCCCGGCCCGCAAGCGCCGCATGTTCGACCTGCTGGTCCGCATGGGCTACAAGGAGATCGAGGTCGGCTTCCCGTCGGCCAGCCAGACCGACTTCGACTTCGTCCGCGAGATCATCACCGAGGGCGCCATTCCCGACGACGTCACCATTCAGGTGCTGACCCAGTGCCGGCCGGAACTGATCGAGCGCACCTTCGCCGCGTGCCAGGGCGCGCCGCAGGCCATCGTGCACTTCTACAACTCGACGTCAATCCTGCAGCGGCGCGTGGTATTTCGCGCCGACCGGGCCGCGGTGCAGGAGATCGCCGTGGCCGGCGCCCGCAAGTGCGTCGAGGAGGCCGCCAAGTACCCCGAGACGCGGTGGCGGTTCGAGTACTCGCCGGAGTCCTACACCGGAACCGAACTGGAGTACGCCAAGCATGTGTGCGACGCGGTCGGCGAAATCATAAGGCCCACACCGGAAAACCCGATCATCTTCAACCTGCCCGCCACGGTGGAGATGGCCACCCCCAACGTGTACGCCGACTCCATCGAGTGGATGAGCCGCAATCTGGCCCGCCGCGACTCCGTCATCCTGAGCCTGCACCCGCACAACGACCGCGGAACCGCCGTCGCCGCAGCGGAATTGGGCTATGCGGCCGGCGCCGACCGGATCGAGGGCTGCCTGTTCGGCAACGGCGAACGCACCGGCAACGTGTGCCTGGTGACGCTGGGTCTGAACCTGTTCTCCCGCGGCGTGGACCCACAGATCGACTTCTCCAACATCGACGAGATCCGCCGCACGGTGGAGTACTGCAATCAGCTGCCGGTGCACGAGCGGCACCCCTACGGCGGCGACCTGGTCTACACCGCGTTCTCCGGCAGCCACCAGGACGCCATCAACAAGGGCCTGGACCAGATGAAGATCGACGCCGACGCCGCCGACACCGACGTCGAGGACATGCTCTGGCAGGTGCCGTATCTGCCGATCGACCCCAAGGACGTCGGGCGCACCTACGAGGCGGTGATCCGGGTGAACTCGCAGTCCGGCAAGGGCGGGGTGGCCTACATCATGAAGGCCGATCACGGCCTGGCCCTGCCGCGCCGGCTGCAGATCGAGTTCTCCCAGGTGATCCAGAAGATCAGCGAGGGCGAGGGCGGCGAGGTCAGCCCCAAGGAGATGTGGGACGCGTTCTTCGAGGAGTACCTGGCCCCGGTGTGGCCGCTGGAGCGGGTCAAGCAGCGCGTCGACGCCTCCGACGAGGACAGCGGCGTCACCAGCATCTCCGCGACGGTCAAGATCAACGGGGAGCAGACCGAGATCAACGGGACCGGCAACGGCCCGCTAGCCGCGTTCGTGCACGCGCTCGCCGGGGTCGGGTTCGACGTGGCGGTGCTGGACTACTCCGAGCACGCCATGAGTTCGGGCGACGACGCGCAGGCCGCCGCGTATGTGGAGGCGTCGGTCAACGGACGGACGGTGTGGGGTGTCGGCATCGCCCCGTCCATCACCACCGCCTCGTTGCGCGCGGTGGTGTCGGCGGTCAACCGCGCCGCCCGCGCCTGATCAGAACAGCGCCAGCTGCGGATCGGGCGTGGCGTCGGTGAACTCGTCCATGCTGGTGCCGCCGATGACGGCGCGAACGCAGTCCAAAAACTGCGCGTCGGAGATCACCGGCACCCCCAATTGCCGGGCCAGATAGCCTTTGCCGTGCTCGGCGGCGGGGTCGTTGCACACCACCAGCGAGGTCTCCCGGTCCACGGTGTCGCTGTAGGCCAGCCCGGCGTGCAGGATCCGCTCGACGAGTTCCTCGTGCGTGCGCTCGACCTCGGCGGCCAGTGCGACGCGCATGCCCTGGACGAGTGGCCGGCCGCCCACGTAGGGGCCCGGGTTGAGATAGGGGCAGGGCATCCGAGAGGCCAGCACCTTCAGCGGGCGCAGCTCGTCGTGGGTGACCCGGCCGTTGGGCCAGCGGCGCCGGGTCACCGGATGCACCGGCAGCCAGATGTCGCGTTCCCGGGCCCGCTGCAGCGCCGAGGCCAGCACGCCGGTCAGCACCATGGCGTCGTCGAAGGCGTCGTGCGGCCGCTGCTGGGTCACGCCCCAGTGCGCCGCCAGCGTCTCCAGCCGCAGGTTGTCGATGCCCAGGTCCAGCCGCCGGGCCAGCTCGACCGTGCACATCACGGTGTCGACGGGAAGTTCGATGCCGGCGAGTTCGGCCTCGGCGGCGAGGAAGGCGTAGTCGAAGGCCACGTTGTGGGCGACCAGGGTGCGGCCGCGCAGCACCTCGACCACATCGCCCGCGATGTCGGCGAACTGCGGCTGGTCTTCCAGCATGGCGGCGGTCAGGCCGTGCACATGGGTGGGGCCCGGATCCACGCCCGGGTTGAGCAGGCTCACCACCGACTGCTCGACCTTGCCGCCGGCGTCCAGCCCGAGCACCGCAAGGCTGATGATGCGAGCCTGACCCGGGCGAAAGCCCGAGGTCTCGACGTCGATGACGGCCCATCCCGCGTCCGGCTCGCTGGCCGGACGACCCCAGCACACCGCGCTCATGCACTGAGGATGGCACGGGCGACCGACATCACCGGTGTCACACGGCGCCGTGTCGGCGTTCGAATCGATCCGGGCGACCCGCTGCGCCCGGCGACAAGCGCCGCGCTTGCGATCGCGCCGAACTCGATGAGGGCGACCCGCTGCGCCCGGCGACAACGCCGCGCTTGCGATCGCACGGAACCCGATGAGGGCGACCCGCTGCGCCCGGCGACAAGCGCCGCGCTTGCGATCGCCCTTAAACTCTCCGGGTGCTGACCACCCGTGCCCGCCTGGCCCTGGCCGCGGGGGCGAGCGCGCGCTGGGCGTCCCGGGTGACCGGCCGCGGCGCCGGCGCCATGATCGGCGGGCTGGTCGCGATGACGCTGGACCGCTCCGTGCTGCGGCAACTGGCCACCGGCCGGCGCACCGTCGTCGTCACCGGCACCAACGGCAAGTCGACGACCACCCGGATGACCGCCGCCGCGCTGGCCACCATGGGATCGGTGGCCACCAACGCCGAGGGCGCCAACATGGACGCCGGCCTGGTCGCGGCGCTGGCCGCCAACCGCGGCGCCCGGCTGGCCGCCCTGGAGGTCGACGAGATGCACGTGCCGCACGTGTCCGACGCCGTCCGCCCGGGCGTCGTCGTGCTGCTCAACCTGTCCCGCGACCAGCTGGACCGGGTCGGCGAGATCAACGTCATCGAGCGGACCCTGCGCGCCGGCCTGGCCCGGCACCCGGACGCGGTCGTCGTGGCCAACTGCGACGACGTGCTGATGACCTCGGCGGCCTACGACAGCCCCCACGTGGTGTGGGTGGCCGCCGGCGGCTCCTGGGCGAACGATTCGGTGAGCTGCCCGCGCAGCGGCGAGGTGATCGTCCGCGAGCAGGGGCATTGGTATTCCACCGGCGCCGACTTCAAGCGGCCCAGCCCGCACTGGTGGTTCGACCCACAGGACGGCGGCAACCTGTACGGCCCCGGCGGTGTGGCGCTGCCGATGCGGTTGGCGCTACCGGGCGCGGTGAACCGGGGCAACGCCGCCCAGGCCGTGGCGGCCGCGGTCGCGTTGGGCGCCGATCCGGCGGCGGCGGTGACGGCCGTGTCGACGGTCGATGAGGTCGCCGGCCGGTATCGCACGGTGCGGGTCGGCGGGCACGACGTCCGCATGCTGCTGGCCAAGAATCCGGCGGGCTGGCAGGAAGCGCTGTCGATGGTGGACCCGCACGCCGACGGGGTGGTCATCTCGGTCAACGGCCGGGTACCCGACGGCGAGGACCTGTCCTGGCTGTGGGACGTGCGCTTCGAGCACTTCAACGACGCGTTCCAGACCACCCCGGTGGTGGCCGCCGGGGAGCGCGGCACCGACCTGGCGGTGCGGCTCGGGTACGCGGGTGTCGAGCACACCCTGGTGCACGACACCGTCGCCGCCATCGAGTCCTGCCCGCCCGGGCGGGTGGAGGTCGTCGCCAACTACACCGCGTTCCTGGCGCTGCAACGAGCGTTGGCGCGCCATGGCTGATTCGGTCGTGCGGATCGGGCTGGTGCTGCCCGACGTGATGGGCACCTACGGCGACGGAGGCAACGCGCTGGTGCTGCGGCAGCGACTGCGGCTGCGCGGCATCGACGCGGAGATCGTCGAGCTCACGCTGGCCGACCCGGTGCCCGAGTCGTTGGACCTCTACACGCTGGGCGGGGCCGAGGACTACGCGCAGCGGCTGGCCACCCGGCATCTGCTGCGCTACCCGGGCCTGCAGCGCGCCGCCGAACGCGGCGCGCCGGTGCTGGCGATCTGCGCGGCCGTCCAGGTGCTCGGGCACTGGTATGAGACGTCGGCCGGGGAGCGGGTCGACGGCGTGGGCATGCTGGACGCGACGACCTCCCCGCAGGACGCCCGCCACATCGGCGAGCTGGTCACCAAGCCGCTGCTGGCCGGCTTGACCGAGCCGTTGACCGGTTTCGAAAACCACAGGGGCGGAACGGTTTTGGGCCCCGCCGCCGCTCCCCTGGGCGCGGTGGTCAAGGGTGCGGGCAACCGCGCCGGAGACGGTTTCGACGGGGTGGTGCAGGGGTCGGTGGTCGCCACCTACATGCACGGGCCGTGCCTGGCCCGCAACCCGCAGCTGGCCGACCTGCTGCTGGGCAAGGTGGTCGGCGGGCTGCCCGAGCTGCAGATGCCCGAGGTGGAGTTGCTGCGCCGGGAGCGGCTGGCCGCCCGCTGAGCGGCCGAAAACCCTCAGACCATGGCGCGGCGGCCGGCCAGCGCGCGGCCCAGCGTCAACTCGTCGGCGAACTCCAGATCGCCGCCCATCGGCAGCCCGGAGGCGATGCGGGTCACGGTCAGGCCGGGAATGTCGCGCAGCATCCGCACCAGGTAGGTGGCCGTCGCCTCGCCCTCGGTGTTCGGGTCGGTGGCGATGATCACCTCGGTGATGTCGACGTCGTCGACCCGCTCCCCGATCCGGCTGAGCAGCTCGCGGATCCGCAGCTGATCGGGGCCCACCCCGGACAGCGGATCGAGCGCACCGCCCAAAACGTGGTAGCGGCCGCGGAATTCGCGGGTGCGCTCGACGGCCTGCACGTCTTTGGGCTCCTCGACCACGCACACCACCGACGCGTCGCGGCGGGGGTCGGAGCAAATCCGGCAGCGCTCGTCGTCGGAGACGTTGCCGCACACCGCGCAGAACCGCACCCCGTCGCGGACCCTGGCCAGCACCGCGGTCAGCCGGTCGATGTCGGGCGGTTCGACCGACAGCAGATGAAAGGCGATGCGCTGGGCGCTTTTGGGCCCGATACCCGGCAGCTTGCCCAGCTCGTCGATCAGGTCCTGGACGGGTCCCTCAAACATGTCGGCCCTGGAATCTACCCGGACGCTAAACGCCCGGCGCCGGCGCCGGAGGCTGCCCGGGCGGCGCGCCGAACCCGCCGGCCAGGGACCCGAGCCGCTCCTGGGCCATCCGGGTGACCTGCTTGGACGCGTCGGCCATGGCGCCGACGACCAGGTCCTGCAGGGTCTCGACGTCCGACGGGTCGACGACGGAGGGATCGATCTTGACCGCGACCACCTCGCCGCTGCCCTTGACGACGACCTTGACCAGACCCCCGCCGGCCTGACCGTGCACCTCGGCGTTGGCCAGTTGCTGCTGGGCCTCCATGAGCTTTTGCTGCATCTGCTGCGCCTGGGCCAGCAGCGCGGACATATCGCCTCCGGGTCCGGGTTGCATGACAGTCCCCTCGCGTCTTGGTCTCGACTTGGTTTCGCTCGTGAGTCTCCGGCGATTCGGAACACCCAGCGTAGACCGCGCGACGTTACCTTGGCGCCGTGGACCTACGACTGAGCAGACGTGTCGGGATCAAAGTGGCGGTCGGTGCGCTGGTTGCTGCGTCGACGGCGATCATTCCGACCGCGGCCCCGGCCGCGTGGGGGGTGCCGTCCAACATCGCCGGCATGGTGGTGTTCATCGACCCGGGCCACAACGGCTCCAACGACGCGTCCATCAACCGCCAGGTGCCCACCGGGCGCGGCGGCACCAAGGACTGTCAGGCCAGTGGGACGGCGACCAACACCGGCTACCAGGAGCACACCTTCACCTGGGACACCGCGCTTCGGGTGCGCGCCGAGCTGACCGCGCTGGGGGTGCGCACGGCCCTGGCCCGGGCCAACGACACCGGGCTGGGCCCCTGCGTCGATGAGCGCGCCAACATGGCCAACGCGTTGCACCCCAACGCGATTCTGTCCATCCACGCCGATGGCGGACCGCCGTCGGGCCGCGGCTTCCACGTCAACTATTCGGCCCCGCCGCTCAACCAGGTGCAGGCCGGGCCGTCGGTGCAATACGCCCGGATCATGCGCGACCAGATGCAGGCCTCGGGCATCCCGCCGGCCAACTACATCGGCCAGAACGGGCTGTACGGGCGCTCGGACCTGACCGGCCTGAACCTGGCGCAGTACCCGTCGATCCTGGTCGAGTGTGGCAACATGAAGAACCCCGCGGATTCGGCGCTGATGGAGTCGGCCGAGGGCCGGCAGAAGTACGCCGACGCGATGGTCCGCGGCGTCGCGGGCTTCCTGGGCTCCCAGGGCCAGGCCCGCTAGCTCTCCAGCTCCCTCTTCAGGTTGGCCAGCACCTCGCCCTGAATCTTCTTCAGCCCCAACGGCGCAAAGGTTTTCTCGAAGAAGCCCTTGACGCCGCCGGCGCCGGTCCAGGTGGTCTTGACGGTGACGCTGGAGCCGGGCCCGGCCGGTGCCACCGTCCAGTTGGTCACCATGGACGAATTGGCGTCCTTCTCGATCACGGTGTGCCCGGCCACGTCGACGTCGACCTGCACGTCGCGGACCCGCGACTTGGTGGCTTGCAGCTTCCACTTGGCGACCGTGCCGGCCCCCTGCCCGCCCTGCAGCACCTGGTAGTCGCTGTATTGCGGGGAGAGGATTTTCGGGCGGACGGTCTGGTAGTCCGCGACGGCGGCAAGGGTTGCCGCCGGGTCGGCGTTGATCAAGATGGTGCTGTCTGCGCTCACCTGTCCCACGGCGGCCCCTCCTGCTGATGGTTTCCCCGATACCGCCGCTCACGACGGGTGCACGGGCTGTTGTCGAAGACTAGGGTATATCTGGTGCCAGTCCTTGGATCCGCACTCTCGGCCCACCAGGCCGGCGTCGACCGGTTGCTGGAAAGTTATCGGTCCATCCCGGCAACGTCGGCCGTCCGGCTGGCCAAGCCGTCGTCAAACCTGTTCCGCGCCCGCACCAAACGCGACGCGCCCGGACTGGACACCTCCGGGCTGACCGGGGTGCTGGGGGTGGATCCGGAGACCCGCACCGCCGACGTGGCGGGCATGTGCACCTACGAGGACCTGGTGGCCGCGACCCTGCCGTACGGGCTGTCGCCGCTGGTGGTGCCCCAGCTCAAGACGATCACCCTCGGCGGCGCGGTCAGCGGCCTGGGCATCGAATCGGCGTCGTTCCGCAACGGTCTGCCGCACGAGTCGGTGCTGGAGATGGACATCCTCACCGGCGCCGGCGAATTGCTCACCGCGTCGCGCACCCAGCACGCCGACCTGTTCCGCGCCTTCCCGAATTCCTATGGCACGCTTGGGTATTCGACCCGGCTGCGGATCGAGCTGGAGCCGGTCGCGCCGTTTGTGACCTTGCGCCACATCAGGTTTCACGCGCTGGCTGACCTGATCGCGGCGGCCGAACGCATCATCGACACCGGCGGCCACGCCGGCACGCCGGTGGACTATCTCGACGGCGTGGTGTTCAGCGCCGACGAGAGCTACCTGTGCGTGGGCCGGCGGACCACCACCCCCGGCCCGGTCAGCGACTACACCGGGCAACACATCTACTACCAGTCGATCCGGCACGACTCCCCGGGCGACGAGCCCACCAAGGACGACCGGCTGACCATGCACGACTACTTCTGGCGCTGGGACACCGACTGGTTCTGGTGCTCGCGTGCGTTCGGCGTGCAGAACCCGCGGGTGCGGCGCTGGTGGCCGCGCCGCTATCGGCGCAGCAGCGTCTACTCCAAGCTGGTCTCGCTGGACCGGCGCTTGCGCATCTCGGACCGCATCGAGGCCCGCAACGGCCGTCCACCCCGCGAGCGGGTGGTGCAGGACGTCGAACTGCCGGTGGAACGGACCCTCGAATTCCTGGAGTGGTTCCTCGAAACGGTGCCGATCACCCCGATCTGGTTGTGCCCCTTGCGGTTACGCGACCACGACGGCTGGCCGCTGTACCCGATGCGCCCGGATCACACCTATGTCAACGTCGGCTTCTGGTCGTCGGTGCCCGCCGGTGCGACCGAGGGCGCCACCAACCGGCTGATCGAAGCCAAGGTGAGCGAGCTGGACGGGCACAAGTCGCTGTACTCCGACTCCTTCTACACCCGCGAGGAGTTCGACGAGCTCTACGGCGGCGAGGCGTACAACACCGTCAAGAAGACCTACGACCCCGATTCTCGTTTACTCGACCTCTACGCGAAGGCGGTACAACGGCGATGACGACCACCAAACAACCGCACCGGTCGCGGACCGGCAAGCTCAGCATGGCCGAGATTCTGGAGGTCTTCGCCGCGACCGGCCGCCACCCGCTGAAGTTCACCGCGTACGACGGCAGCACCGCCGGCAGCGAAGACGCCGAGCTGGGCCTGGATCTGCGCAGTCCGCGCGGGGCCACGTATCTGGCGACGGCGCCGGGCGAGCTCGGCCTGGCCCGCGCCTACGTGGCCGGCGACCTGCAGGCCTACGGCGTGCATCCGGGTGATCCGTACCGGCTGCTCAAGACGCTCACCGATCGGGTGCAGTTCAAGCGGCCGCCGGCCCGGGTGCTGGCCAACGTCGTCCGCTCGATCGGGTTCGAGCGGTTGTTGCCGGTGGCCCCGCCGCCGCAGGAGACGCGCCCCCGGTGGCGCCGGATCGCCGACGGGCTGATGCACACCAAGGCCCGCGACGCCGAGGCCATCCACCACCACTACGACGTCTCCAACCGGTTCTACGAATTGGTGCTGGGCCCGTCGATGACCTACACCTGCGCGGTGTACCCGCACCCCGACGCGACGCTGGAAGAGGCGCAGGAGAACAAGTACCGGCTGATCTTCGACAAGTTGCGGTTGGCCCCGGGCGACCGGCTGCTCGACGTCGGCTGCGGCTGGGGCGGCATGGTGCGCTACGCGGCGCGCCGCGGGGTGCGGGCGATCGGCGCCACCCTGTCGGCCGAGCAGGCGAAGTGGGCGCAGCGCCGCATCGACGACGAGGGGCTCGGCGACCTGGCGCAGGTGCGCCACTCCGACTACCGCGACGTCGCGGAAACCGGTTTCGACGCGGTGTCCTCGATCGGGTTGACCGAGCACATCGGCGTCAAGAACTACCCCGCCTACTTCGGGTTCCTGAAGAGCAAGCTGCGCACCGGCGGTCTGCTGCTCAACCACTGCATCACCCGGCACGACAACACCTCGACGTCGTTCGCCGGCGGGTTCACCGATCGCTACGTGTTCCCGGACGGCGAGCTGACCGGGTCGGGCCGCATCACCTGCGCGATCCAGGACGTCGGCTTCGAGGTGCTGCACGGCGAGAACTTCCGGCACCACTACGCGATGACGCTGCGCGACTGGTGCCGCAATCTGGTCGAGCACTGGGACGCCGCCGTCGACGAGGTCGGGTTGCCGACCGCGAAGGTGTGGGGTCTGTACATGGCGGCCTCGCGAGTTGCCTTCGAGCAGAACAACCTTCAGCTGCATCATGTGCTGGCGGCCAACGTCGACGCGCGCGGCGACGACGACCTGCCGCTGCGGCCGTGGTGGTCGCCCTAACTCCGATGCTCAGCCCCCGTCGATGCGGCGGGCGCCCAACTCGTTCTGCAGCAGCTCCAGCGCGGCCTCTTCCGGGTCGCGGCGCGCCGCCGGCTCGTCGCGCACCGCCTCGGCCAGCATGTGCTCTTCCTCGTCACGCCGGGCCGAATCCGGTTCGGGGACGGGCTGTTCCGGCTTGGGGTGCGGCGGGCCGGCCGTGGCCGGCGCCGGTGAGCCGGCCTCACAGCGCACCCGCCAGTTGACGCCCAGCGCATCCTTGAGCGCCTCGGCGATGACGTCGGCGTTGCGCTGTTCGCAGAGCCGCTTGGCCAGGGGTGCCGATTCATGCGTGAGCACCAGCGTGTTGTCCTCGATCGCCCGAACGGTGGCGCCGGCCAGCATCACCTCGGTGGTGCGGCTGCGCTGACGGACCTTGTCGCGCACCGTCGACCACATGCTTCGCACCGCGGCGGCATTGAGTTCCCCTGGCGCGGACGGGGTTTCGGAGGCCCGCGCCGGCTCCGGCGCCGGCTTGGGCTCCGGCGTGGGTTTGGGCCTCGGCTCCGGCCTGGCCTCGGGCTGGGGTTCCGGCTCGTGCTCGGGCTTGGCCGCCGCCGGCTCGGGCTTGGACGCCGGCTTGGGCGCCGCGGACGGCCGGGTGAACCGCACCGGCTGCTCGACCGGCTCGGCCGGCGTCGACCCCGCGGGAATGGACATGTCCAGCCGGGTCTCGATCCGCTCGACCCGTTGCAGCAGCGCCGATTCGGTGTCGCTGGCCGAGGGCAACAGCAGCCGGGCGCACACCACCTCGAGCAGCAGCCGCGGCGCCGTCGCACCCCGCATCTCGCCGAGCCCCGCCTGCACCACCTCGGCGTAACGGGTCAGGGTCGCCGGGCCGATCCGGGTGGCCTGGTCACGCATCCGCTCCAGCACGTCCTCGGGAGCGTCCACCACGCCGCGGCTGGCCGCATCGGGGACGGCCTGCAGCAGGATCAGGTCGCGGAACCGCTCGAGCAGGTCGGTGGCGAAGCGCCGCGGATCATGCCCGGCGTCGATCACCGACTCCACCGCGCCGAACAGCGCCGCGGCGTCGCCGGCCGCCAGGGCGTCCACGGCGTCATCGATCAGCGCCAGGTCGGTGGCCCCGAGCAGACCCAGCGCCCGCTGGTAGGTGACGTGCCCGCCCTCGGCACCCGCGACCAGCTGGTCCAGCACCGAGAGCGTGTCGCGTGGCGAGCCGCCGCCGGCGCGGATCACCAGCGGGTACACCGCGTCGTCGACGACGACGCCCTCTTGTTCGCAGATCCGCCCGATCAGCGCCCGCATGGTCTTGGGCGGCAGCAGCCGGAACGGGTAGTGATGGGTGCGCGACCGGATCGTCGGCAGCACCTTCTCCGGTTCGGTGGTGGCGAAGATGAAGATGAGGTGCTCGGGCGGCTCCTCGACGATCTTGAGCAGTGCGTTGAACCCCGCGGTGGTCACCATGTGCGCCTCGTCGACGATGAACACCCGGTAGCGCGACTGCGCCGGCGCGTAGAACGCCCGGTCGCGCAGCTCGCGGGTGTCGTCCACGCCGCCGTGGCTGGCCGCGTCCAGCTCGACCACGTCGATGCTGCCGGGCGCGTTGGGCGCCAGCGCCAGGCACGAGTCGCACACCCCGCACGGCGTGGCCGTCGGCCCCTGCACGCAGTTCAGCGAGCGGGCCAGGATGCGCGCCGAGGAGGTCTTCCCGCAGCCGCGCGGACCCGAGAACAGGTAGGCGTGGTTGATCCGGCCGGCTTCCAGCGCGATCGACAGGGGTTCGGTGACGTGCTCCTGCCCCACCACTTCGGCGAAGGTTGCCGGACGGTACTTGCGGTAGAGGGCCACGGTCAGCAGGCTACCGGGGCCGGCCGACGACGATGCGGGCCCGCCAGGGTCTGCTGAGGAGTCGGACAATCGGGCAGCGTCCGACGACGATGCGGGCCCGCCAGGGTCTGCGGGCATCGAGTGTGCGGCAGCGGCTTCCAGTGTGAATCTACGGCGGGCCCGCCCGGCGTGTCGTCGCCGTCATGCAACAGTCGAAGCCGTCAGCTCACACCCGATCGCGAGCCAGCAACGACTCCGAGGCCGCCAGCAGCGCGCAGGTGGCCAGGCCGTCGACCGCGTCGCGCAGATCGGGCAGCGACGGGAAGGTAGGCGCGATCCGGATGTTCGTGTCGTTGGGGTCTTTCCGATACGGGAACGACGCACCCGCCTCGGTGACCGCGATGCCGGCGTCCTTGGCCAGCGCGACGGTCCGCTTGGCCGTGCCGGGCAGCACGTCGAGGCTGATGAAGTAGCCGCCCTTGGGCTCGGTCCACGAGGCGATCTTGGAGTCGCTGAGCCGCTGGTCGAGGATCTCGAGCGCCAGCGCGAATTTCGGCGCCAGGATCTGCTGGTGGCGCAGCATGTGCAGCCGCACCCCGTCGGCGTCGCGGAAGAAGCGCAGGTGCCGCAGCTGGTTGACCTTGTCCGGCCCGATCGACTTCTTGCCCGCGTATTGCAGGTACCAGGCGATGTTGCCCAGCGATCCGCCGAAGAAGCTCACCCCGGCGCCGGCGAAGGTGATCTTGGAGGTGGACGCGAACACGTAGGGCCGGTTCGGGTTGCCGGCCGCGGCTGCCAGCCCCAGCACGTCGACCTGCCGGATGAAGTCGTGCGTGAGCGTGTGCACCGCGTACGCGTTGTCCCAGAACAGCCGGAAGTCGGGCGCCGCGGTGCGCATCTGGACCAGCCGCAGCACCGTGTCCCAGGAGTAGGTGACCCCGGTGGGGTTGCCGAACACCGGCACCGTCCACATGCCCTTGATGGCGGGGTCGGCGGCGACCAGTTCCTCGATCAGGCCGACGTCGGGCCCGTCGGACAGCATCGGGACGGGGATCATCTCGATGCCCATCGTCTCGGTGATGGCGAAGTGCCGGTCGTAGCCGGGGACCGGGCACAGGAACTTGACGCTCGGTTCGTCCTTCCAGGGCCGCTGCGAGTCGACGCCGCCGTAGAGCATGGAGAAGGCGACCAGGTCGTGCATCAGCTCCAGGCTGGAGTTGTTGCCCGCGATCAGGTTCTGCACCGGGATGCCGAGCAGCTCGCCGAAGATCGCCCGCAGTTCCGGCAGGCCGTGCAGCCCGCCGTAGTTGCGGGTGTCGGTGCCCTCGCTGTCGCGGTAGTCGTCGCCGGGCAGGGACAGCAGGGCGTTGGACAGGTCGAGCTGCGCGGGCGCCGGTTTGCCGCGGGTCAGGTCCAGCGACAGCTTCTTGGCCTGCAGGTCCGCGTAGCCCTGCTGGTGGCGGGCGTGCACTTCGGCGAGTTCGGCAGGGGTGAGGGACTCCAGCGACACCATGGCTATTGCGGGCCCTTTCGCCGTCCGACCGGGTGGAATCCGTGGCGATCGCAAGCGCGGCGGAGCCGGGCGTAGCGGGTCGCCACTCATCGAATCCAGTGGCGATCGCAAGCGCGGCGGAGCCGGGCGAAGCGGGTCGCCACTCATCGAAGGTAGGGGACCCCGCGCACCCGACAGAGCCCGTTGACCCTTGCTGCCTTCCGGCCCTGGGGGAGTTCACAGGATAGACGCCGCGCGGGGTCCACCCAGAGTCTAATACCCGACCCGGAGCAACTGGCGGCGGCGGTCAGGCGCTCGGTTACCATGGCCACGGAGGATTCGCCTAGTGGCCTATGGCGCTCGCCTGGAACGCGGGTTGGGTTAATAGCCCTCGCGGGTTCAAATCCCGCATCCTCCGCCATTGGTCCGCCCAGCGGACGCGCACAACGTGGGCCGGCTCCAGCCGGTCTTGCATGAGGAGGCTTATGGGGCGCAAGGTCGCCATCCCGTGGCACGCGTCATTTTCGATCGCTGCCGGCGTCCTCTACTTCTTCTTCGTGTTGCCCCGCTGGCCCGAACTGATGGGTGACACGACGCATTCGCTGGGGACGGCGCTGCGGATCGTGGCGGGTGTGCTGGTCGCGCTGGCGGCGCTGCCGGTGGTGTTCACCCTGTTGCGCACCCGCAAGCCCGAGCTGGGCACGCCGCAGCTGGCGTTGTCGCTGCGGGTCGCCTCGATCGTGGCGCACGTGCTGGCCGGGTTGTTGATCATCGGGACGGCGGTCAGCGAGATCTGGCTGAGCCTGGATGCCGCCGGCCGGTGGTTGTTCGGGATTTACGGCGCGGCCGCCGCGATCGCGCTGCTCGGCATTTTCGCGTTCTACCTCTCGTTCGTCGCGGAACTGCCACCGCCGCCGCCCAAACCGATCAAGGCCAAGAAGCCCAAGAAGCGCCGGCTGCGTCGCAAGAAGGCCGGCGAAGAGGTGGAGACGGCCGAAACGGCTGAAGCGGAAGAGGCCGAAGCGGAAGAGGCCGACGAGACCGAAGCGGCGCAGACCGTCACGGCCGAAACCGAAGCAGCCGAAGCAACCGAAGCAGCCGAAGACACCGCCGAGGCCGAGAAACCCGCCGCAACCGAGCCCGAAGCCGAGACGCCCGTGGCCGAGGACAGCGACGAATCGCGGGCCAAGCTGCGCAACCGCCGCCCGACGGGCAAGGGCACGCACCGGATGCGGCGCCGGCGCACCCGGGCCGGCGTCGCGGTCGACCAAACCGCCGAGCAGTCCGGCGACGACGCCGACGAGGACTAGCGCGCCACCGCCAGCAGCACCGGAATCGGCGTGTTCTCGTCGGTGTGATAACTCGCGCACACCCGGTGATAGCCGTCGGCGATCTGCAACGGGACACCGGCCAGGAAGTCGCCGCGCACCAACAGGATCGGCGACAGCGGTAGGCCCTTCTCGATCTTGGTGAGGTCCGCGGCGACGTGCGGGTTGTCCACCGGCAGCAGGTCCAGCCGCGCCGCCCGCAGAATGTCCTTCGCCTTGCGCTGCATCACCGTGGCGCGCTTGAGCTTCTTGATCACCTTCTTCACGGTCTGCGCGTCCGCGAGCATGCTCAGGTAATCGGCTGCCGCCGGAAAGTCATGGGCCTCAGGGGCTTCCAGCCATTTCACGCTGAGCATCGCGTGCCTCCCGTCACCCGCGCCGACACCGAGGCAGCCTACCGCCTGGGCGCCCCGAAATTTGGGATCGGTAGCGATCCGGGCGGTCTGTACTGACGCCAGGACGACGCCATCGGGGCGGCGCACGAAGGAAGGAACCACACGTGAAACGTCTACTCGCAGCTGCGACGGGGACCTTGGGCTGCGCTGCGGCCGCGGTGACGCTGGTCGGCTGCTCGAGCGGCGGCCACTCGGCCGCTCCGGCATCGAGCACCGCGCCCAGCGCCTCCACCGGCACCAACGCACAGGTCAAGGTGGGCGGCGCCGACCTGCCGGGCGTCAACCCCGCCTCGGTCACCTGCGTGCGCACCGGCGGCAAGATCGACATCGGCAGCGGCTCCACCGGCGGCGCCCAGCAGGCGCTGGCCGTGGTGCTGACCGACGAGGCCACCCCGAAGGTCGAGTCGCTGGCGCTGGTCGTCGACGGCAACGCGCTGGCGGTCAGCAACAACATGGGCGCCAAGGTGGGGTCGGCCGACGTCGCGGTCGACGGCAAGACCTACACCATCACCGGCCAGGCGCAGGGCGCCGACATGAAGAACCCGATGGCCGGGATGATCACCAAGGACTTCAGCATCAAGGTGTCCTGCGGCTGATTGGTTGCGGCCCGCGAGCGGCGGACGTGCCTCACTCACGCGTCCGCCGCTCGCGGTTCGGCCGACCAGAGCACCGCCGCGGTCTTATGATGCAGCCGTGTCGATCCCGGACGGGCTGCAGCGGGCCCGCCGCATGGCGTTAGCGGCCGACGAGGCCGGCGCCCGCCATCTGCTGCTGTCCCTGATACCGCGCATCGAACGGGACGACCGAGACGATCTCATGCTGGAAGTGCTTGCCCAGCTTGGCGAGATCTACCTGGCGCGCGGCGCCGACGACGGCGTCGAGGAATCGATCCGGCGCATCCAAGACTGCCTGGCCGCCTATGCGAGCATGCCCGCCGACGCCGAGAACGCGCGCATGATCTGCCGCTACTCGCGGCGGGCCAGGTTCCTGCAAACGGGCTTGGCCGCCGCACGCGGCGACCACGAAGGCGCCGCGGCGGCCCTGGACCTGTTGAGCGACACCGGCGGCGAATTCCCCGAGCTCGCCGCCGAACACGCGCAGCTGTGCGCTCGCGCGCGGGTGCTGTGCGCCACCGCGCTGTGCGACGACGACCTCCACGTGCAATCGGTTCCGTTGTGGGACAAAATACTTGAGCACATCGGCGACAGCGGCGGCGACGACGAGAACGCCGATCACCTGTGGGTCACCGCGGCCACCGGATACGGCAGGTTCTGCGTCGAAACGGGGCGGTTGGCCGAAGCCGAGCCGTGGTTACGCCGCGCCGAGGCGCGGGCCGACGCCCACGGCTGGGAATTAGCCAGGGCCAGAGCACAATTGGAGCGGGCCACGGCGCGCTGGGCGGCCAACGACCATGCCGGCACCGAACAGCTGGTGTCGCAGGCCTATCCCGTCATCGCCCGGCATGCCCGCGCGCACGACGTCGCACGCTGCTGGCTGTACCTGGGACTCACCCGGCTTGGGTCGGGCGCCCTGGAAGCCGCCGACGAATGCTGGGAACACGCCGAGCGGCACTGGCGCGAGTTGGGAAAGCCGCTGCACCTTCACCGTATTCTGTTGCAGCGCAGCTGGATAGCGATCTTCTGGAGTCGCTTCGCCGACGCCGTCGAGCTGATCGCCCAGGCCCGGGAACTGCTGGACTCCTCACCGCGCAGCAGCTGGCTGCAGTACGCGCAACTGGACAGTCATCTCGGAACGGTGTGGCGCGCCGACGCCCTGGCGGACCTGGGTTTCGACAGCTCCGGCGACCCCGAGGAGTCGCTGCAGGAGACCGAGGCGCGCCAGGCCGAGGGCCTCGGCATCCTGCGCGGCGAGGTCGGCACACCGGAATACCGGCGCGGCATGAGCAAGCTGCAGCAGGCGGCGGAGTTGAAAGTGCCCGCCGCGCTGGCGGTCGACTCGGTGCGGTATTCGATCGCTGACGCCGACGCGCGAGCACGCTGGGCCACCACCATCGCGGCGCCCATCCTGGCCGGCGCCTTCGCGGTGGCCTGGGAGTGGGAGAACACCGCGCTCATCAGTGAGCTGGTGGAATACCACAGCGCGCGCGGGACTTTCGAGGCCCTGCAGCGCCCGCAGACCGGCGAATGGGCGTCCACGGCCGTCGCATCGGTTTCGCTGGACACCGGCGCCGAGCCCGCCGCGCTGGCCGCCGCCGGGCCGCCGGTGGCCGGCGGTGTGTCGCTGACCCGGCTGGGGCCGTTGCCGCCGTTGCGGATGCACCCGGGCGAGGCGCCGATCCTGGACCACTACCGCACGCTGGCCGTGCAACGCTACGGGCGCGCCGTCACCGCCGACGAGCCGGCCTGGTCGACGTGGCCGTGACCGAATCCGGCCGGCTGACACTGGTACTGCGCTACGCCGACCTCGGCATCGCCACCTACGCCAGCCTGCAGATCGTCGGGCAGCCCGAGCGGACCGTCGCCTGGGTGGTGGAGGAACCGCTGCTGCTGGCCGCCCTGCAAGAGCTCGCCGCAGCGTTGCCCGAGCCGCACGACGCCGAGAATCGGCGTGCCGCCATCGGCCGCGCGCTGAGCACCGGGGCCTTCGCCGCACCGGACACCGAACTCACGCTCGCCTACATCCTGGGCGTGCTGCTGATCGGCAGCGCGGGCTGGCAGCTGTTGACCGAATGTGTGTCGTCGCCGCGGGCGGTGCTGTTCGTCTCGCCCAGCGCGCGGCTGGCCCGGGTGCCCTGGGGGCTGCTGGCGATCCCGAAATCGGGGCCCAGCAAGGAGGAGCTGGTGCGCGCCCGCCAGGACGCGATCACCGCCGCCGGGCGCGCCGCGGCCCAAATCCCTTGGCGTCTAGGGGATTTGGCCGCACTGACCGACGGGCATCGGCTGATGGAACTGGTCGAGGTGCTGATGGCGGTACCCCCCAACATTGTGCACGCGCCGCGGACGGCCACCGAATGGGACGCCCGGCGCGACGGGCCGCCGCTGCTGGTGCTCGACCCGCGGGTGCCCGGGCAGCGGCCGGACTCCGCGCTCGGGTCCGTGCTGGGCAGGCCGTCGCCGGACACGCCGGTCGGCCGGCACTTCGCCGAGCTGGTGCGGCGGCGACCCGTGCTGCCGCGGGTCGACGCGGTGGTCGACCTGTTCCGCCGGCGCGACGCCGACCGCCGCTGGCTGGCCGGGCTGCTGGCCCGATCCCCGTGCCGGCTGCTCTATGTCGGGCACGCCAGTTCGGCGGACGACGATCACCGGCACGGCGGCCGCGCCGATCGGGCGGCCCTGCATCTGGCCGACCCGGCGGCGGTGCCCGGCGACGCCAACGCCATCGGCGATCACCGGCCGCTGACCGCCTCGGATTTGATGGCGCTGCGGTTGCCGATGCCGCCGCGGGTGGCGCTGCTGGCCTGCGGGTCGGGCGGCGACTATCAGTTCGACGAGGCGACCGGTCTGGTGGCGGCGATGATCCTGAACGGGGCGCAGCTGGTGACCGCGACGCTGTGGTCGCTGCCGACGACCGCCGCCTACCGGCAATTCGCGATGCCGGCCCGCGGATCCCCCGAATCCGTCGACCCGATGGCCGATCTGGTGTCCGCCGTCGACACCGCGCACGACGCTCCCGCAGACGCCGGGTGCGCGCTGAACCGGTGGCAGCGCGCCCAGATGCGACGCTGGCGCGACGGGGATCGTGTTGCCAGCCCGCTGTATTGGGCCGCACTGGCCACCTTCACCGTCGATGGTGCGCGCTAGTGCTACAGCGCCGCCACCCATGCCGCATGCACGGCCAGCACGTCGTCGGGCAGCGAAAGTTCCTCGCGGGCAGCGGGATCGAAGGCGACCAGCACAACGAGCCCGGGCCGCAGCACGGACAGGTCCAGGTCGGCATCACAGCGCGCCAGCTTGCCGATGAACGTCTCCCCCGACACGGCCACCACCTCGATGAAGACCTGACGCTTGACCTTGCGCACGGTGCCGACTCCGACGGTGCGGTTGCCGACGTCCCGGCGGCGGCGGGATTTGAGCCAGTCGGCCAGCCGCAGCAGTGTGTTCATCCGCTCAGGGTGACGCGGCCGATCGGCTACCAAACCCAACTTCGCGGCTGCCGCAACCGTTGCGCCGGCCCTATTCTGTGCTGATGAGCGCCGAACCGCAGCCGCCGACCGTGCCGGCGGGAGCGGCGGCGGGGCACCCCCGCCGGTCGGTGATCGAGGCGGCGTGGCGGGCGATCGGGCCCGGCGTGGAGGTGCTCAGCGCCGACGACGGCGGCCCGTTGAGCCGCACCATCAAACGCATCATCGACCCGTTGGTGTTGCGGCTGCGGTCCAACCCGGCGTATTCGGCCCCGGTCGTCACGCCCGAGACGGCCGCGGCCATGCACGAGCTGATCGTCGGCAGCGGACCCGAATTACGCGCTGCCGCAGCATGGTTCGAGGCGCTCAAGCTGGAACGACGCCGACAGCGGATCCGCACCGGCAACGCGCAGGAACTCTACTTCCCGGTCTGCTTCGAACTGGCGGTGACCAAGGGCGCGCCGGCGCCGCACGATAACGAGACGGCGGCCGCCGTGCTCGCCGACATCCACCGGGATCGCGACCGCACCGCGATCGAGGTTCTGCACCGATACGCCGGCAACCCCGATGTCGTTGCCGCGCTGGCCGATCAGCTGCAGCGCAGCTGGCGCGACGTGCGGGCCGGGCCCGTCGACACCGGCCCGTTTCTCGCCGAGCTCGCCACCGTGCTGGGGATGGCCGGAGGCCATCGCGGCGCGGCGGCCCGCCAACGCGTCTGGTCGGCGATGATCACCGACGCCACTCCCTACAATCTCGGGGCGCTGGCCCACATCGATTGCGCCTCGCTGCCCTGGTCCATCGTCGAGGTTGGGTTGACTTCCGTTGAGCCGCAACGTATCCCGGAGGTCGCGGCGGCCTCCGAGGGGGAGCGCCCGCTGGATCGCAGCGTGCTGGACCGGGTGCGCGCCACCCTGCGGCGCGCCCTGGACCGCGACGCGCTGCCCGACATCCCGTTGCTGTGCGAGGAGGAGGTCGACCGGGCCTGCGCGCCCTGGGGATTGCTGGCCGAGGACAAGCAGGCCACGCTGGTGGCCGGCATCGAGGTCGCCGTGCAGCTGGCCCCGCTGGACCCGTCCGCCTGCTGCCGCGACGACCTGGCGGCGCAGATCCAGGCGCGGCTGCGCAAGGAAGCCTACGTCTTGCACGCCCGACGCTACCTTGCCGCCAACGGCCCGATCCATCCCCGCCAGCAGCAGGTGGTCGACGACCTCGCCGCATTCGCGCAGCCCTACCTGAATCGGCTGTGGGCGCGGCTGCACGGGCGCGACGTGTGGCAGGAGCCCTGCGACGACGTCGACGACGTGCGTGCGCTGCTCGACGGGGTGGCCCGCTCGGTGAGCCTCGACCACCGGCAGCGGATCAAGGCGATGCTGGAATTGCAGGTGGCCGGATGAGATTGGTAGCCGATTCCGGGCTTTGGACCACCGGCCGGGCAGACGTCACCGAGGAGCCGCCGCTGGTGGCCCTGCTGGAGGTCAGCGGCGCGGTGCTGTCGTGGACCCTGGACGATCCGGACGACGCGCCGCCCCGGCTCACCTTCACCGACGTGTCGCGGGCGGACTGGTTGTGGCGGGTGCTCGGCGAAGCCGGGCATGTGGCGCTGGTGTCGGCGGTGCGGGACGCGGCCGTCCCAGCGGGCGGCATCGAACTTGCCGGCGTCGACGTCGCGCCGAGCGCGCTGGCCCCGCTGCGCAGGCTGGCCACCGGTCACTGGTTGCGCCGCTGGTGGCCGGCCAGCAGGCAGGACGGCATCGCGGGCCTGGACCGTGCCCTACTGGACGCCGAGCTCGCGCTGCTGACCGCGGGTGCGCAGCACTTCTTCCCCGACGACACCCTGGACTCCGACGTGGCCGGGCTGCTGGCGCCGCACGCCACCGCGCTGCTGGGCCATCTCGTCAGCCCCGATCCGCGGGTGGCGGACCTGGTGCGCGCGAGCGCCGGCCTGGCCGACGGCATCGGCGTGGACGCCGGGCGATGGCCGGAACTGCTTGCCGCGCTTGATGATTCGAGTCTGGTCGTGGCGCCGCCGAGCGATCGGCGCGACGACTACGCGCTGGCCGCCGGCGCCGGAGCCGGGCCCCGCGCGGCGGCCATCGCCCGCGGCGTCGCATCCGTCGCCTGGTCGGGGGTGCCGCCCGGTGTCTTCGATGCGGCCGAGGACACCGTCGGCTGGAGCATCCGGGTCGACGGTTCGGCCGTCGTCGCCGTCGTGCAGGCCGACGTCATCGGACCGGACCCGGCCACCGGGATCGCGGTGCGGCTGCGCTCGGCCGCCGTCGAGGGTGCGGGCCCCCTGGACGCCGCCGGCCGCGCGACCTTCCCGCTGACCGGCGCCCGCGGGGCACTGACCGAGTCGGCGGCCTGGGGCCACGACTGGTCGGCGACCGAGGTGCACGTCGGCGCCGCGGTGTCGACCGAGTCGCCGCACACCCGCGAGCGGGTGCGCCGGTGGGCGCGGGCACGGCTGGAGTCGCCGCCCCGGGACGCCTTCCTGGCCGAAAGATTGGCCGCCGAATCTGCCTATTAGGCCTACTAAGAACCCCGCCGATTCCCTATGCTGAGCGAGTGCCAAACACCTATCGAGTGGTTCAGTGGAACACCGGCAACGTCGGCAAGAGCTCGCTGAAGTCGATCGTCACCAACCCCACGCTGGAACTGGTGGGCTGCTATGCCTGGTCGGCGGAGAAGGTCGGCCGCGACGCCGGTGAGCTGGTCGGCATCCCGCCGCTGGGGGTCGCGGCCACCAACGACGTCGACGAGCTGCTGGCCCTCAAGCCGGACTGCGTGGTCTACAACCCGATGTGGATCGACGTCGACGAACTGGTCCGCATCCTGTCCGCCGGCGTCAACGTGGTGACCACGGCGTCGTTCATCACCGGCGGAAACCTCGGCGACGGCCGGGACCGGATCCTGCATGCCTGCCAGCAGGGCGGCGCCACCATCTTCGGCTCCGGCGTCAGCCCGGGTTTCGCCGAGCTGCTGGCCATCGTGTCGGCGATGGTGTGCAACCGGATCGACAAGGTCACCGTCAACGAGGCCGCCGACACCACCTTCTACGACTCGCCGGAGACCGAGAAGCCGGTCGGCTTCGGCCAGCCCATCGACCACCCGGACCTGCCGGCGATGGCGGCCAAGGGCACGGCCATCTTCGGCGAGGCCGTCCGGCTGGTGGGCGACGCACTCGGCGTGGAGCTCGACGACGTGCGCTGCGTGGCCGAGTTCGCCCAGACCACCGAGGACCTGGTGATGGCGTCCTGGACCATTCCCGCGGGGCACGTCGCGGGCACCTACATCAGCTGGCAGGGCATCGTCGGCGACCAGGTGCTGATCGACTTGAACGTGCGGTGGCGCAAGGGACAGACGCTGGACCCGGACTGGAAGATCGAGCAGGACGGCTGGGTCATCCAGATCGACGGGCAGCCCACCGTGACCACCAAGGTGGGCTTCCTGCCGCCGCCGTACTTCGAGGCCACCACGATCGAGGAGTTCATGGACCTCGGTCACATCATGACGGCGATGCCGGCCATCAACGCGATCCCGGCCGTGGTCGCCGCGGCGCCCGGCATCGCCAGCTACGCCGACCTTCCGCTGACACTGCCCCGCGGCAACGCGCACGTCGCCGGCCAGCCATAGCGCCCCCGGTAGCAATCAGTCGGCGCGCTCCGGCGGCTCGGGATCACCGGACCGATCGGGCGGCGACTCGTTGAGATAGCGCCGCAGCCGCAACAGCTGATTGACGACGATGCCGATGCCCAGCAGCATCAGCCCCGCCACCACTGCCACCACGATCGCGGTGCTCACGGGATCCATGATGGCAGGGCCGGGTTTGCGAATCCGCGTTTGCCGGGTAGAAAGCAGGCCATGAGCTTCCAGGTGCGGGCGGCGTTGACGGTCCTGACGGCCGCGGCGGCACTCTGCGTCGCGCCGATGCCGGGCGCGCCGGCGGCCGGCGCCGATCCGTGCCCGGACGTGGAAGTGGTGTTCGCCCGCGGCTCCGGGGAGCCACCCGGCATCGGCGGCATCGGTCAGCCCTTCGTGGACGCGTTGCGCTCGCAGATCGGCTCGCGATCGCTGGCCGTGTACGCGGTGAAATACCCTGCCAGCACTGACTTTTCGAATCCCGATTTCCCGGCCACCGTGATCGACGGAATCCGCGACGCCAGTTCGCATCTCGAGTCGATGGTGGCCAGTTGCCCCAACACCCGGGAGGTGCTGGGCGGCTACTCGCAGGGCGCCGCGGTGGCCGGCTACACCACGTCGGCGGTCGTGCCCCCGGGCGTGCCCGCCTCCGCGGTGCCCCCGCCGATGCCGCCCGAGGTCGCCAAGCACGTCGCCGCGGTCACGCTGTTCGGCACGCCGTCGGGCCAGTTCCTGCAGAAGTATCACGCGCCGCCGTTGGCCATCGGCCCGCTGTATCAGCCCAAGACGCTGCAGCTGTGCGCCGTCGGCGACCCGATCTGCGGCACCGGCGGCGGCAACGACCTGGCCGCGCACACGTCGTATCCGGTGAACGGCATGACGAACCAGGCCGCCCAATACGTCTTTAGCCACCTGTAGCGGCCCTGGGAGAATGCGGGCCATGCGGGTTCTCATCACGGGCGGTACCGGATTCGTCGGCGGGTGGACCGCCAAGGCCATCTCCGATGCCGGGCATTCGATCCGGTTCCTGGTGCGAAACCCGGGCAAGCTGCACACCTCGGTCGCCAAACTGGGCGTCGACGTGTCGGACTTCGCCGTCGCCGACATCACCGATCGCGTCGCGGTGCGCGAGGCGTTGCAGGGCTGCGACGCCGTGGTGCACAGCGCCGCCCTGGTCGCCACCGACCCGCGCCAGACGGCCGAGATGCTCGCCACCAACATGCAGGGCGCCCAGAACGTGCTGGGCCAGTCCGTCGAGCTGGGCCTGGATCCCATCGTCCACGTGTCGAGCTTCACCGCGCTGTTCCATCCGGACCTGGAGACGCTGACGGCGGAGTTGCCGGTGGTCGGTGGGGCCGACGGCTACGGCACGTCCAAGGCGCAGGTGGAGATCTATGCCCGAGGGTTGCAGGATGCGGGCGCGCCGGTGAACATCACCTACCCGGGCATGGTGCTCGGCCCGCCGGTCGGCGACCAGTTCGGCGAGGCGGGTGAGGGCGTGCGGGCCGCCCTGCAGATGCACGCGATCCCGGGCCGCAGCGCGGCGTGGCTGATCGTCGACGTCCGCGATCTGGCGGCGCTGCATGCGGCGCTGCTGGAGCCCGGCCGCGGGCCGCGCCGCTACACCGCCGGCGGGCACCGGGTTCCCGCGAGCGACCTCGCCGCCCTGCTCGGCGAGGTGGCCGGCACGCCGATGGTCGCCGTCCCGATTCCGGACACCGCGCTGCGCGTCGCGGGCGCGGTGCTGGATCGGGCCGGCCGTTTCCTGCCGTTCGAGACCCCGTTCACCTGGGCGGGCATGCAGTACTACACCCAGATGCCGGCATCGGACGACTCGCCGAGCGAACGGGAACTCGGCATCACCTATCGGGATCCCCGGCAGACCCTGGCCGACACCTTCGCGGCCCTTTCCGCCACCTCATGACCCGACGGCCCCACCCGGGCGACTCCACCACCCGTGACCTGCTCATCGACGCGACCATCAAGGTGATGGTCGAGGACGGGTACGCCGCGGCGACCTCGCGCCGGGTGGCCGGCGAGGCCGGGGTGAAACCGGCGCTGGTGCACTACTACTTCCCCACCATGGACGAGCTGTATCTGGACGTCTTCCGGCGCGGCGCGGCCGCCTACCAGGAACGCCAGACCCGGGCGTTGACCTCCGACCGCCCGCTGCACGCCCTCTGGGACACCCTGATCGAGCCGAAGGACACCCGGCTGCTGCTGGAGTTCATGGGACTCGCCAACCACCGCAAGGCGATTCGCGCCGAGTTGGCGGCCTGGTTCGGGCGCTGGCGCGATACCCAGATCACCGCGCTGAATTCCATTGTCCGCGAACACGACATGGACGCCGGCGAATTTCCGCCGGCCGGCATCGCGGTCATCCTGGCCGCGATCGGGCGCATGCTGATCCTCGAAGATGCCCTCGGCGCCACCGCCGGACACGACGAGGCCGTCGCACTGGTCAACCGGTTCATCGACCGGTTCGAGTTGCCCTGACGGTTCAGGGCACCACGATCCGCAGCCGCTCCCAGCCCCGCACCGTCGACGTCGACGCCAATTGCGCTGTGTCGTAATCGATGTCCCATTCGGGCCACCGGTTCAGCAGCTCGTCCAGCGCCACCCGCCCCTCCAGCCGGGCCAGGTTGGCCCCCAGGCAGTAGTGCACGCCCTTGCCGAAGGTGATGTGCGAGATGTTGTCCCGGTGGATGTTGAAGGTGTCCGGGTCGGTGTAGCGGCGCGGGTCACGGTTGGCGGCGCCGAACAGCAGCAGCATGGCGCTGCCGGCCGGCACGGTGGTGCCGTAGCACTCGAAATCGGCCGCCATCCAGCGGGCGACGTGCGGCCCGGTGGGTTCGAAGCGCAGCGTCTCGTCGACGGTGCGGGTCAGCAGGGACCGATCCCGGTACACCTCGCGGCGCTGGTCGGGGTGTTCGGCGAGAACCTTTGCCAGCCAGCCGATCAGCCGCCCGGTGGTCTCGTTGCCCGCGCCGGCGACCACCTGGGTGTAGTGCAGCACCTCCTTGCGGGTCAGCTTGCGCCGCACCCCGTCCTCGTCGTCGAACTCGACGTTGAGCAGTGTCGTCATCAGGTCGTCGGAGGGATTCTTGGATCGCCATTCGACGTAGTCGGCATAGATCCGGCCGTCGGCGATGGAGTCGGCGTCGGCGACCCGCAGCGGCGCACCCGGCTTGGTGCGCAGGTTGGCGTCGTTGGCGTCGCGCACCGAAACCTGTTCGGACTCAGGGATTCCCAACAACATCCCGATCACCCGCATCGGCATCATCGACGCCAGCTCGGCGATGATGTCGAAGCTCGAGGAGCCGACCAGCGGATCCAGGCACCGAATGCAGTATTGCCGGATCTGGTCTTCCAGCGCGGCCATCCGGCGCGGGGTGAACACCCGCGACATCAGGCCGCGCAGCACGGTGTGCTCGGGCGGGTCCTGGAACATCATGACGCCGCCGGGCATGTCGAACTTCGACTGGATCAGCTCCAGGATGTCGCTGCGGCGGTTGGAGAACACCTGCCAGTTCGCCAGCGCCCGTTCCACATCGGAATGCCGTGACAGCGCCCAGAAGTCGTACCGCTCGTTGTAGTAGATCGGTGCCTCTTCGCGCAGCCGCGCGTACGTCGGGTAGGGGTCGGTGATGATGCCGATGTCGTAGGGGTCGTAGTACACGGCCGTGTCGTTCGCGACGGTCATCGATGCATGTCCTTATTGACCTTGCCGTCCAGCCGGCCCATGCCAACCTCCACCGATCGGATGTTGGGCGATCGCCCAAATTTGTGCCGCAGGCCATGTCTAGCAGCATCGCGTCGAGTCCGTCAAGACGCCGCGGGCGGGCGTCGATCTGTGAAGATTTGCGGCATCGGTGTGAAGGCTTCGTTAAGAACGAGGCACCGGCCGGCCCGGACCGGCACCGTAACAGGCATGACGGTCGTCGAGTTCACCGGCGGCGCCGCGCCGCGGGGTGCGCTGCCGCGCCGGTCCACGCTACCCGGCCCGGGTTCGGTGCGCGTCACCGCCGCGTACGCGGCCGCGCTGCTGGTGGTCTATCTGGTCCTGGCGGCGCTGGGACCGCACGCCCGCCAGGTCGCCGTCAGCCGGATGAGCACCAACGTGCACAACCTCGGGCGGGGCCAGCTGGGCACCTTGATCGGCAGCGCGTTCGTCGACGACGGCGGTCAGCTGTTCTTCTGGCTGCCCGGCCTGGTCTGCTTGTTGGCGCTGGGCGAGCTGCTGTGGCGCGGCAAGGGGCTGCTGGTCACCTTCGCGGTCGGCCACATCGGCGCCACGATGATCGTGGCGGTCGGGCTGGTCGCCGCCATCGAGTCCGGCATGCTCCCGGCCTCGGTGGCCCGCGCCAGCGACGTGGGGATCAGCTACGGCGCGATGTGCGTGCTCGGCGCCATCACCGCGGCGCTGCCGGTGCGCTGGCGCGGCGTGTGGGCCGGTTGGTGGTTGGGCACGGCGGTGGTGGCGACGGTGGGTGCGGACTTCACCGCCGTCGGCCACGTGGTGGCGCTGCTGCTCGGCATCGGCCTGTCGTTCCGGCTGCGGTCCACGGCCAGCTGGACGCCCGTCCACCTGGCGTTGCTGTGCGTCGGTGCCACGTTCGGCTATCTGCTGCTGGCCGGGGCGGCGTCGATGGCGCCGATCGGCGGGCTGGCGGGCGCGTTCATCGGTGTGCTGGCGCGCCGCCCGCTAGCCGGACGGCCCGACGAGCGCGTCGACCTGGTAGCGGCTGGCCGTCCAGGGCGGTGAGCCGGCGGTGGGCGTCAGCGTGACCGTCAGTTCCGCCTTGCCCGCGGTGACCGATCCCGGGACCGGATAGGTGTCGTCCAGCCAGCGGTGAAAAGGGTTGGCGCGCGGCTGAAACCAGTTGCCGACGGGGGCGCCGTCGATCGCGACGTCGGCCGATTGGAACCCGTTGACCTGGTCGCCGCTGCGGCGCAGCAGGACGCCGTGGTTGTCCGGATCGACCTGCACATGAAAGGTGATCGCCCCCTGGGCGCTGCGCACGGTGCCGGCGACCGGGCGGGTGTCTTCGGTGCCCTCGTACTCGCTGACCAGCAGCTGGTCGATCGCGTCGGTGTCGGTGTAGCCGTGCAGGGCCCGGCTGAGCGGATCGGTCGGGTTGACGTCGTCGGTGCCGGTCAGCTCGGCGTCCGGCTGGGTGTAGAGGAATGCGGTTGAGCTGTAATCCGGTTCGACCATGTTGCGTTTGCCGTGCTCGATGCCGAATCGGAGCGCCGAGTGATAGCCGATCGCCTCGGCCGGCATGATCCGGTACACGGCGACGCAGTAGTCGGCGCACCCGGCGGTGGCCGTGCGTTGGTCGGGTTGGCCGTTGAGCGGATCGCTGAAATGCGTGCCGTCCTTGAAGTACCAGCCGCCCTCGTAGAGGTCCTCGGTTCCGGTGCCGTACCACTGCGGGGAGGCGGCGCCGTCGGTGTAGACCCGCTCGGCCCCTTCCAGGAAGTAGGGGGCGTTGTCGCTGAACGCCGTTCGGGTCCGTTGGCCACGGATGGTCTGGCTGACGCCGACGAACTTGCCGCGGCCCTGTTCGTCGGCGAACAGCCAGTCCTGCCCGAGGATCGTCGGGCCGGCGTGGGAGCGCGCGGTGAAGTAGCCGGCCCGGCCGCTCGCCAGCGCGCCCGCCCACCGGGCGTCGGGAGTCGTCGTCACCTCCGCGGCTATCGCGGAGACCGGGCCGGCGCCGGTGTTGGCCAGGCTCACCCGCGCCGAGCGCGCGAAAGGCATTGGCCACCAACACCACAGCGCCATCGATCCGTCGGGTTGCGGGAAGGCGGCGAACATCAGCGATCGCACCGGGGTGGGGCCGAGCCCCGCGCCGAAGAACTCGCCCAGCGGGGAGTCGACCGTGGTGCGGCCGTCGAACTCGATCCGCAGCCGCAACCCGGTCAGCGGTTGATCGGCCGGGGCAGGCAGGTACAGCCGCAGTGCCGAGATGCTGGCCGGGCCAGTCGATTCGGCGATCGTCTGCTCGGCACCGCCGGGCAACTCGATCACCCGGTTGCTGTGCACCTCGCCGGGTGCGGCCGGTTTGGGGTCTACGGTGCCGGCGGCGCGAAACCTGTCCAGCACATCGACCGCGGGGTCGGCGGGTGAGAACGTGCTCACTCCCTCGGCGGTCGGAAACTGTCGATAATCGACATGGTAGTACTCCAAATGGGATTCGACACTGATTCGCATCGACCGCCGGTAAGGCATCTGCACCTTGATGTAGTCGCCTCCCGGCGACTCACCGGCGTTGGCCACCAACGGCCACACGAACGGGGCGCCCAGCTGTCCGTCGACCAACGATTGCACCGGCGTGTCCAGCACGGTCTGCCCATCCAGCTCGACGCGGATGTTCCCGATCGTCCGGAGATTGCCGCCGTCACGGGTCAGCCAGATCGAATCAACCTCTCCCGCACCGTGATCCTCGGCGATGACGCAGCCGGCACCGCCGGGCGCCAGGCAGCCGCCGGTGCCGTTCTTGTTGCCGGTGGAGATGTCGAAATCACCGCCACTGCGGTCAAAGCTCGACAGCTGCAGGCTCTGCGTATCCGCACTCAAATACGGCAACAGGTCCAGCCGGCGGTAGGTGTCCCAGCCCACCAGCCGGTCGCCGAATGGCCGTGCCGTCGAAGACGACGGCTGCGCGGCGGCGGAGCCGGTCCCGGCGATCGCCAGCATCAGTAACGCGAACATCGCGGGAAACAACCGAGCGGCCAACGGCGAAGCCGTATTTCGGTTCCCCCGAACACGTTTTGCATCGCCCTGCATTGTCAGAAATGTAGGTCCATTCGCGTGCGCTCCATGCTATCGCCCATTGTGTCGTTCCGGAAGGCATTGCGAGATCAATCAGGTGACGTAAACCGTTGCTATTTACCCGAATCCCTAGGTATTCCGTATTCAACTCACGTATGATAAGCCTTCTCGGGCGAAGCATTCCTTCTCGACGAACGGAGTGGTGATGTCTCGTTTGAAGTACAAACTCGTTCTCGGCATTGTTCTTGCCGCCACCGCCATCACAACCTCGGCCTGCACCACGCCGGTCACCATCGATTGCACGCCCTTCACCAGCATCGGTTGAGCGTCGCGGCGCGGGGTCAATTCTTCTTCTTGTGCTCCGTATCCCGGCTGGGCTGAATGCGTTTGGGTTCGCCGGGCATTTTCGGGGTGCCGCCCGGTTAAACGCTGTGCTGAGCAGTAGAAACGCAGATCTGGAAGTCGTGTTGTGCGCAGTGTTATCGGGCGAATTCTCGCCCGATCTTCTGAGAGGAGCGCAACACAATGTCCACTGCCCACGCCAACGCGACCACCGCCCCACCTGATGACCCTGGCCGCGCATTCTGCGGCGTCGCTGCACCGCCGGACGCGACCGAAGTGCATGACTGGTCGCGGCTCGGTGGTGGCCTGTCGACGCGGGTGTTTGCCGGGAATACTCGCGAGGCAGCGGGTTTCACGCTCCGGGTCGGCGGTCTGCAGCGCAGCAATCGCATCTGCAGGCGTTGGGTGACTGTCGAGACCGTGTCGTCGATCGGTGCACCGTTGGAGCCGGAGGCGGTGCGGCAGCTGGCCGCGGCGCTCGTGGCTGCCGCGAATGAGGTCGAGGCGCTGTCCGCTGGCGGTGCGCGATGAGCCGGAAAGGGCCGGCGCGTAAGCCGGTGCCGGAAGCGTGGGCGTGGGCGATCGATGACTATTTGCACGCGATCGCCGCTGAGGGGCAGCGCCAGGCCACGCTCAGGTTGCGGCGGGATCAGCTGCAGCACATGGCGCGATGCCTTGGGTGTGCGCCGGATGAAGTGACGGCGGAGCGGCTCATTGAGTGGTTCGGCAAGCAGACGCATTGGAGTGCTGAGCATCGCCGTAGCAACCGCAGTGCGGTGCGGGGTTTTTTCTCATGGGCGCACAAGTCGGGTCGGGTGCAGGTGTACCTCGGTGATGTGCTGCCCAAGTTGCCGCAAGCGAAGATGGTTCCGCGCCCGGTCCCGGATGATGTGTGGGTGTACGCGCTGGCGATGGCCGACACGCGGACAGCGTTGATGATGCGGTTAGCGGCTGAGGCTGGGCTGCGGCGCGCTGAGGTTGCGCAGGTGTCTACCCGTGATGTGTTCATGGGCAGCGGCGGCCCCCAGCTGTTGGTGCAGGGCAAGGGCGGCCGGCGCCGCATTGTGCCGATCAGCGAGGATCTTGCGCGGTTGATCCGCCGCGGCGCGGCCGGGCACACCCCGGCGCTGGCGGCCTACGACTGGGGTAGCAGCGGGTGGCTGTTCCCCGACGGCGAGGGCTCCCATCTGAGTGCGGCGCGGGTCGGCGCGGTGGTGGCTCGTGCGCTGCCGGGAGGGTATTCGATGCACAGTCTGCGGCATCGGTTCGCCACCCGTGCGTATCGCGGCAGCCGGAATCTGCTTGCGGTGCAAACGCTTTTGGGTCACGCCTCGGTGGCGTCAACGCAGCGGTATACCGAGGTGGCTGATGATGAGATCCGCGCGGCGGCGGCCACCGCGTGGGACGAGAGCCGATCGTGAGCGCCGCATGCGACCGCAACGCGGCGTCAGGTCGGGATTTGATCGACCAGTTGCCGCCCGAGCAGGTCGCCCCGGACGGGACAGTTGAACCGATCGATGCCGCTTTCGGCGCGATCGTGGCCACGATCGGTGCGCGGCTCCGCTGCGAGATGCGCACGCTATCGGCAGACACGTGTCGGCGCGATGCGCGCTGGCGTGTCGATCTGCATGGATGCGAACAAGTCAACATGTGTGGTCAGCATAAAAGCGCCTGGGTGCGGGAAATGCGAGCGCAGGAAGGCAATCCCCGCTGCGCTCATTGCGGGCACGAATTCGACAGCCTCGACGATGCCGTCAGGATCACGGCGATATGACCGCGGTGCTGAAGCTGGTTCAAGACGGCGGCTTCAACGAGATGCCGCCCTTGGATGCCTGGGAAATCCACATGCGCGGCGCGGGCCGCTCCGAACGCACGATCCGCGACGGACGGCTGCGCATCGAGCACATGGAACGCTTCACCGGCAAGACCGTTGCGACGATGACACCTCTGGACGTTTCTCAATTCCTCGCGCGGCCAACGCTGAATGCGTGGAGCAAGGCGTCCTACTTTGGGTCGATCGCATCGTTTTACCGCTGGTATGGGGTCAATGGTGGTGTCGATATCACTGCACGGTTACCGCGACCGAAGATGCCGAAATCAACTCCGCGACCGATCTCTGATGCCCAGCTGCGGGAATTGTTGGCGACCAACATGCGACCCAAGACACGGGTCATGATCATGTTGGCGGCGCTCGCCGGCCTGCGGGTCCATGAGATAGCCCAGGTCCGCGGTGAGGACGTCGACATCGAGGCGCGAACACTGCGGGTCACCGGGAAGGGCAATCGCACCGAGACGTTGCCGCTACATCCATTATTGGTCGAGGTTGCTCGGGTGATGCCGCGGCGCGGCTGGTGGTTCATGGGCAACTCGAAGCGCCCCGGTCAACCGATCGCGCGGCGATCAGTCTCAGAAATCATCCAGATGGCAATGGAGCGGGCGGGCATCCCCGGCGGCACCGCGCACCGGTTACGCCACTGGTACGGAACGAAACTCGTCGCCGACGGCGCTGATCTACGCACCGTCCAGGGGCTCATGCGCCACGCCAACCTCAACACCACGGCGGTCTATGTCCAGGTAGTCGACGGCAAACGCGCCGAAGCGATCGACCGATTGACGCTTCCCCTCTCTGAGGCCTCCGAACCGGTGCACGCCGAGGCCGCGTCGGCGCTCGAGCGCTGCAACCGCTCCATTACGCGAGTGCTTGGTCGGCTCGAGCCCGGCGCGCAGATGTCGCGCACAAAGCTGAGCCAGGCCCTGCGCTCCGACGTACGGCCCCACATCGACGCGGCGATCGACGCGCTGTCCGCAGACGGCGTGTTGGTCGCGGCCACGACTGGCCGCGGCCGGGTCTACCGCCTGAGTTCCCTACCGCAATAAGCCGATGTCCACGGACAGCTGTCCGTGACATTTCGCGGACAGCTGTCACCCCCCGGTGCGAACATTCAAGACGAACCACACAGGAGCCCCCGGAACATGCCCACCAACGACAACCACGATGACGAACAACAGCCCTGCGCTGCCGGCGGCGATGAGACCGAGGTCGGCCCGCCCGCCGATGAGACCGAGCTGGCAGCACAAGTCACCGCGGCCGCCGCCGAGCTGGCCTGGTCCCGCGAGGACAGCGACCCTGGTGATTACTCGTGGGGACGCGCTGCCGAGCGCGCCAGCATCATCGTGCTCGCCTGCGCGGCAGCCGCTGTTGTGATCGGACTGCTGACGTGGCTCGGCATGCAGCTGCACGAGCAGACCAAGCCGACCGCTGCCCCTAACACCGCGCGGCCCGTGACGATCGAGCCGGCCGCGGCGCTGCCAACGGTCACCGCGGTGCAGGCGCCTGCCGCCGCACCCCCGGCGACGGTCACCGTCACACCCCCGCCGCCGGCGACGGTAACTGTGCAAGCGGCGCCCCCACCGGCACCCACGGTGGTCAAGCCAGCTCCCGCGGTTGCGCCGCCGGGCGGCGCGACCGTCTTCAGCATCTGCCCGGACGGGCACGAGGGTGTCGTCGGTGGCCACACCAGTTGCGCGTTCGCCGAGAATGTCCGACGCACCTTCTACGCTTCGGGCATGGCCGACACCTTCACCGCGTTCTCGCCCGTCACGGGCGACGCGTACGAAATGACTTGCGCCGGCCGGTATCCCGCCTATTTCGAGGACGGATCCACGATGATCTCGACGCGGTGCTACGGCGGCAACAACGCCGAAGTCGTCATCTGGTAGCCAGCGCGCCGCGACTGCCGCAATCAACGACCTGACAAGGACCAACTATGACCACCGATCAACCCAATCCGCGGCGGGAGCTCCCCAAGACCTTCGCCGGACACAACCTCATTTTCATCGATGACGACGAGGACGAGGATTTCGACGACGACGAGTACGACGAGGAGCACACCGATTGCGCCTTCTGCCTTGGCCGTGAAGCTGGTCACCGCGGTGAAAGCGAAGACCGCAACCCTTACCCTGACACCGACGCCCGGCCCGGCTCAATCGACTGGTATGAAACTGATCTAGTTCCAGCACGTGGGCACCGTAGGGGGGTGATGGTGCCTTGCGGCCAGGTGCTCACCAGTAGGCCTGCGATGCGCTGCGCTGGACGCCGACGGTGGCGGCGGCCATGTTGGTCTGCTGGTTGAGGCTTTCGTGCATCTGGTGGGCGTCGTTGGCCTGGATGTGTACGGGGCCCAGGATTTGGATCGGCGCGCCCGGGGTGGTGTTGCCGCCCGGCTGCGCGTATTGGTCGCCGGGTGCGTTGGAGGCGAACGGCTGCTGGGTTTGGCCGGCGGTGTTTTGCTGGCCGGCTGGCCGCACCCCGGTCACCCCCATCAGCAGGCGGCCGGGGATGGTTTTCGACCAGTCGGCGCCGGTGGCGTCGGAGTTCGGGATGAGTGCCTCCAAGATGCCTTCGACGCCGATGCCGGCGGCTTGGGCGCCGTAGGCGGCGGCGCGGTTGAGTTCTTGGAAGCCGATGTTCATCGCCGAGGAGACCGCGCCGCCGGCGCCGCCGAAGGTGCCCATGTCGGCGCCCATCGCGGCGGCCTGCGAAGCGGCGCCTTCGAGGCCGCCGATGATGCCGCCGGAGAAGCCGATCCCGGGCTGGGCGGGTAGGTCGGAGCCGAGCTGGTGGATGTCTGCGCCTGGGGTGGCGGTGTCGGACAGGCCTTGCTGCGAGCCGGGGGTTTGGGCGACGTCGCCGGGTTTCGGGCCGGCGGGCTGGCCGGGCTGCGGGCCGCCGGGCGGTTTGGGCTGCTGCGGCCCACCCGGTCCGCCGGGGGCCTTCAGCATCTGCGGCGGCTGCTGGGGCGGCGATGGCTGTTGCTGTTGTCCGGGCGGTTCGACGGGGCCGTTGCTGCCTTCGTCGAAGTACTGCACGATCGCCGGGTCGACGAGTCCCTGGTTCAACGCGGTCATGAACCGGGAGCCGTACTTGTCGACCGCGGACTTCTGTTCGACCTGCTCGCCGGGGGACAGCCAGGCGGGGATGGTGTCGGTGCCCGACGGGCCGCCGGTGGCGCGATACAGCGGTGGCAGCAACGTATTGCTCGGCGCATGCGAAGCAGGGCCCTGAACGATCGCTGGCGGTTGGCCTTGCAGCCCCTGAGGGCCACGGTCGGAGCCGCCTCCGAGCAACCCTGGATCACCGGGGGCCAGCATCGGCGATGTGCCTGCGCCCGAGCTGAACCCCGAGGGATTCAAAAGAGCGGACAAGCCGGGGCCGACCGGTCCTGAAATCACGTTGCCATCGGCGTCGAGGACACCCGCCTGGAAGAGTCGGTAATCGTTTTGAGTGTGGATACCCGGGCCAGCCGAACGTGGACCGCTTGGCGATGCGGGCGCACCGGTCGGGCTCGTTGGCTTCTTCGTCCAGTACGGCTCATTCCATGAACCAGGCGTGCTGAGCGCGGCCGCGGAACCGCCACGGGCAGCGGCCATTTCATTGCCGCGCGCCGGGCCGCCCAGGCCCGCGGCCGCGTCGCCGCCGGCGCCGACCGCGCCGGAAGCGCCGGGCGCCCCGAACGGCGCTGGGTTGGGGAATCCCAGACCAGCCGGCCCGAACCCGCCGCCGAGGCCGCCGCCGGGCGGTCGGCCGCCGAGCGCGGCCCAGGCCGCGGTTTCCATCGGGCCCAGCACGAGGTCTTCGAGGAACCCGACGGTCCACTCCGCCAGCCCCGGCAGCCCCTTCGAGAGGCCGAACTGGTCGGCCAGCGGCACCGGCAGAAACGGGCTGCCGCCACCAGCTCCGCGCCGGCCGTGCATCGCGTGGAACGTGCCCTGCTCGGCTTCGGTGAGCCGCTGCTGCGCCTGGGCGCGTTCCTGCTTCAAGTGCCGGATTTCTTCGTCGAGGCGGTCCCGCTCGGACTGCTTGGCGGTGGCCTTGAGCTCGGCTTTGCGTTTCTCGGCGTTGTCGATCTCGGCGTCGAGGTGCCGCAGCCGTTCCTCGGCGGCCGCGACGCGCTGCGGGTTGGCCGTGTAGTAGCCCGGCTGCCCACCCGGCCCGGTGCCGGCGCGCGCACCCGGCGGAATACCGCCCCCGCCACCCATGCCGGTGCCCATGCCGAAGCCCATGCCGGGCATCCCCGCGCCACCAGCGGCCGCCGGGCCGTCCGGGTAAAAGCCTTGCAACGGCAGATACATGTGATGGGTGAACTGACTGCTCTCCGCGCCAGCGGCCTGCCCTCCGAGCATGATGCCGCCGTGCTGGCCGCCGGACTCGAAATGGGTCCCGTCGGGCAACGTGGCCGCCATATGCCCGCCACCCGGACCGCCGTTGTACCAGCCGATCTGCAAAGATCCCGGAGGACCGTACCCCGGCTGAAAACCACGTTCGGACAACCACTGCGCCGCCGTCGCCGTCGACATCCGCCCCGAGGTGCCCAACGCGGCGTTCACCAGCATCGACACCGCACCGGAGCAGTCCGTCGAACCCCACACGTACGGGCCGCCGTTCAGCGCCTCAGCCTCCTGATACAACCGGCTGACCGCGCCACCATCATCACGCCCCAACGGCCCACCGAACTGGCGCCCCAACACAATCCGGCCGTTCATCAGATCCGAACGGAACTGGTAGACCGCCGAGTGCCCGCCCATGCGCTGCACTTCGGGATGGGTCAGGACGTGCTCGCCGTCAGCACCCCAGAACAGTGCAGAGTCGCGGCCTTTCGGGCCGGGCGCGTGCAGCGGGCCGCCCTCAGTGTGCCCCGTGATCCAGTCCCACGACTGGCCCAGCAGCAGGTGCCCCCAGCCCTGGTCGGACCTGTTGGTGGGATCGTTGTTCGGGTTCACCGAGGTGGCCACATCCTGAACCGCCATCGCGGTGCCGACGAACGGCAACGCGCGGGCACCGGCCTTGATGCTTCGGGCAACCCGGCCACCGCCGTTGCCTCCGGGAAGTCCGCCTCCGCCGGCGTCGAGGGCCGCATCCGCCTCCAACGCGGCGTCACGCACGCGGTTCTCCGCCGCGATCTCCCCGGCGGCGGCGACCTCGACCCCTGCGGCGCCGGCCTGCGCCGCCGGGCCCGCAGCGGCCAGACTCTCGTTGAAAAGCAACGCTGCAGCACGGGTTTCGCCGAGTCTAGTGGTCAGCGTCCCAAGCCCAGACGCTATCGGTGAGAGGACCGTCGACACAACGTTGTAGCCCTTGATCGCCAGCCACGCCGCACCAACGCCGCCGACGGCGACGGCGGCAGCTTCAGCGATGCCCGGGTGCTTAGCGAGTTCGTCGCCGATCCACTTGGCGCCATGAGCTGCTTCGGTGATCGCCGGGACGAACGCGGTGCCGATCTCAATCGCCGCCGCACCGAACTTGTCCTTGGCCTCTTTCAGCTGCGCGTTCAGGCCCTTGTTGGTGTCGGTAAATCCCTTGACCGGATCGTTGGCGCCGGCGACGACACCTTGAAGTTTCTTCCATTCATCGATGGTCGCCTGCAGGGCCTCCGGGGAGCCGACGAGGGTTGCGGCCATGTTGAATCCCTCAGCGGTGCCCGTGACTTCTTTCCACAGCTGCTGCACCGGCTCGAGGTCACCTTGCAGCTTCCTCAGGTTTGAGCTCAGCCCGTCAACCTTGTGGCGCGCGGTGTCCCATTGCGCCAGTTTCGGATCCAGCTCCATCTGTTGATGAAGTTGGCGCATGTTCGGCACGACACCGCTGTTGATGGCGTCGGCCATCTCCTTGGATCTGCCGGTCAGGGCCCCGTATGCCTCACGCAGCGCGTTGCTAGCATCAGCGTTCTTGTAGAAGGTGTCGATCGCGACCTGGCCATCGGGGGCGGTCTTGCTGCGGATCGTGTCGCTGAGGATCTGCAAGACGCCGATCACCCCGACGTTCGGGTCGGCGATTTTGGCTTGCAGATCATTCATGCTGAGCCCGAGTTTCCCTACAGCGTCACGCATTTGCTGATTGGGGCCAAGGAAGTTGCGGTAGACCTGTGCAAGATTCTGGGTTCCCTGGTCCATTGAAAACCCGGACTGGCTGAACCGCGCCATCGCGGCGTAAACCTGCTCCATCTGGTTGTTGGCAATGGACGCAACAGGTTCGATGTTGTGCAGCGACCCGGAGAATGCCTGCAAATTCGTCTTGGCATCTCCCACAGCAACATTGATCTTCGAGGCTGTCTCGGCCAGTTTCTCGGCTGGAATGTGAAAGTCGTTCACCGTGGTGGTCAGACCGTTGATGACTTCCTTGAGGTCGGCGCCTTCAACGCTGGCGAGCTGTGCGCCGACCTCGATCACCTTCAGGCCGTCAGCGCCTTTGTACCCGGCCTTGGCCACGTCGTAGAACGCGTCGGCGAGCTCCTGGGCCGAGTACGGCACCTGACCGGTGAGCTTGAGCAACCCGTCCGAGACAGCCTTCAGTTGGCCAACCGGAACATCGGCTGCCGCACCAAGTTTGATGATCGACTGTTGAAAGTCGCCCGCTTTCCTGGCGAATTCGGTCAGCCCGATGCCCATCGCGGCGACGGAGCCGATTCCGGCCGCGTTGAAGATCGGATTCGCGCCGAGTTGCTGCATCCGGCTGACCGAATTCGCGGTGTCCCCACTGGCTTTCGTCAAGCGGACGTGCGCGGCCTCCGCGGCGACCATCGCGTCGACATGTTCACGCTGCGAGCGGGCCAGCATCGCATTCGCCGTCGCCGCCCGGCTGCTGTCCTCGCCGTACTTCGCGGTCGCCTCAGCTAGCCGGCGCTGATCCCGGATCATGCGGGCCGCAGCGTCAGCCTCCACATCCGCGGTGCGGCGGAACTCCTGCTGCAACGCCAAAAGCTCACGCCGAGCAGCACTTCCATCAATCGTGGCGAGCGCTTTACCCAGCTGTGAACTCAGATCCCGGTTGATCTGGCTACCGGTGTGGGCGAACAGGTCGATCAGGCGGCGAGACGCCGCGACGGCGGCGCGCTCATCGGCCCGGAGACCCACGTCCAAATAGACCGACACAGCTCACCGCCCCTTCGAGATCCAAGGCCCAATCGCCTCGCCTCAAACGGTAGAGACCAAGCGGCGTAGATGCTGAGCTACTCACGTCAGCGTGAGTGGCCCAAACTCTTGACGATGGTTCGTGTTTCTGGTTACCCTTGACAGGTCGCAAGGGAAACGAGGATCATGAACAGTGACATCAAGAAAATCGCCAAGTGGGCCCAGTCCCAAGGCTGGACCGTCAGCGACGACACCAAGGGATACACCCACTTTTACGACCCCAACGGTGATCACCGTGCCTACTACCCAGCGACCCCAAGTAACCCATACCGGCGGATGAAGGACTTGGAGACCGACCTGAAAGCAGCCGGGCTGCAGATCCCGCCACCAAGCAAGAAGGAACAGCGCGCCAAACGCAAGGAGACAGAGTCATGACGGACTGGACGGTGACGATCGGGGTTCCCGACGATGAGGTCACGCCCGAAATGATGATCGGGTGGGAAGAAGAGCTGCAGGGTTTCGACGCGTCGGTGGCGCGGCCACGCGATGGCGAAGTGACGGTCCACCTGCATCTGTCGGCCCCTGACGCGATGAAAGCTACGTGTGTGGCATACGACGCGGTGGTGGATCACGTTGGCCGGCGCCCGATCGAGATTGAGACGTTGACTGAGGCTGAATTTGCGCGCCGCGCTGAGGAACCGACGCTGCCAGAGTTGATGAGCGCTGCGGAGATCGCCGACGAGCTCGGGGTACGCCGGCAGCGTGTGCACCAGCTACGTCACCTTGCCGCGTTCCCGGCGCCGCTTGCAGAGCTGCGCGGCGGCGCGGTCTGGGACGCCGCCGCAGTGCGCAAGTTCGCCGACAACTGGACGCGCAAACCCGGCCGGCCGCGCAGCCACACCGCGGACAGCCACCACAGGGACTACGCACTGGGAAACTGACAAGGCCGTTCGTAACCGCTCAGGCTTGCCGTTGAGCAGCTCCGTGCACTGTTCCAACCAGTCCGCGGTGTGCGCCGCCCGCTCGATCAGCAACCGAATCGAGAACGGGTCGCTGGACCGGCTCAACTCCTGAGTCAACCGCTGCCCAGCAGTTCGAGGGATGCTTCTCCGACGCGTAGTCGTTTTCCGCGTCACCTTTTCGCTGGTCACAGTGAATTTCTCGCGCCGTACACACAAAAAAGCGACTGGCAGGCGGTCGCTTGAGGGTACCCCCCCACCGTATTTTTTCGGGGGGGTGGGTCCTGGCGGCGGCCGCTGGCGCGTGGTGGGAGTGGGACCGTGGGACCGGTGACCGTGGGCATGGTCACCGGTGACCGTGGGACCGGTCGCATTGGGACCATGCAGGTGTTAAGGCCACGCCATGACTCGGTGGCCGAGGTCGGCACCGTTGTGTTTGGCGCGTTTGCCGGTGAGCGCTGGGCGTTCGTGGTCACGTGATCCGTCTCCGCGTTCGCTGTTGCATGGGCCGTGGAGTAGGCGGTCGGCGACGGAAATCGGGGTGATCGGCGCCGACGAGAACGTTGATCTGTGGGCTCGTCATGCACGTGATGCCGCGCCGATTCCGCAACGAGTGAAAGGGAAAAGTCATGGGACGCAAGCCTGAACCGATCATCGACGATGACGACATCGACCTCGACAAGGAGGTTATTCACATCGGCGACGGGCGTCGGCTCACTGAGGAGCTGGCCGAGCAGATCGCCGAGGAAGCCGAACGCACGAGCCGTGAACGCTCGAACGCGAACTTGATTCCGGGCCGCAAGTCATTGTCGGGTGGTGGTGAGCATTCACCGATCGTGCAGACGCGGGTACCGGCCCAGGTGCGTGCGCGGTTGCAGGCGATCGCGGATCGCCGCGGTGTGCGGCCCTCGAAGTTGCTGCGCGAGGCGATTGATCAGTTCATCGAGCGTGAGGAACACCGATCGGCGTAACGCCGAGAAGATAGCCTTACGTCAGGCGACGAAGCAGCCGCGGCCGCCACCACTGCGACCGGTCCCATGGTCACCGGTCACCATGCCCACGGTCACCGGTCCCACGGGTCCCACGATCTTACGCAGCTGCAGGCGGTGCTTAGAACGGCATCGTCATGTAGCTCGGGCCGTCGTCAACGCCGTCCCGGGCCCGGCGGCATTGGTTGAGTAGCGACCGCATCGGGTCTTGGCGGTGCTGGCCGGGCCCGTCGCTCAGGCCGTCCAGGGCGTGGTGTGTGGCCATCGCAGCGAACCGCTGATCCTGCGCAGCTTCGTTATCCACGGCGGCTCACGCTTCGATCGGAAGGCATGTGACGGTGCCTGTGCCGGATTCAACAACACCGCAGAGGCCGCCGCGGCGCGGGACGGTCAGATTCGCGCCCGGATGCAGCGGCAGTGCGGGCGTCTGGCCATTCGCGGATACCGAGTCGTCGCCGACGAATACCGCTGTGTCACCGGAATTCTGGACGATCAAGAAGCGATGCTCATACCCATTGCCTGCCGGCCAGATCTGGGTAGGTGTGGTGCCGATCGTCACGGTGATCAACGTACTCAGGTCCATGGATTAGCTTCCCTTCTCTGGTTCTTTCGGCGCCGGCCGCCGCGCCAGGGCGGCCCCTTCCGCCCCGTCGCAGGCGGCCGGTCGCCGCCCACCCACGCGTGTGGAATCACGAAATGCACACGCGGGCAAGTTCATGGCGCCGCCCGCGTCTCGGCCAGTGACGCGGCGCGGGTTTTCCGGTGTCGAACAGCCACCGCTATGCAGTCGTTACCGAAGGACAGCCCCCTGTCGCGCAAGGCTTTCCGGCAGGTCGGTGCGCCGGCATCGGACGGCACGTCGAAGCGGTCCAGCGCGGCGATGCACTCGCCGACGAACTCGCTATTGGGTTCGGGTGCTCCGCCGAACTGCGCGGACGTGGACCGGTTCTGCGCCGCTGCCGATTCGTCGGAGATTTCCTCCACCAGGCCGAGCCGCAGCCACCGGTCAAGGTACTCCGGTCCGATCCAGGCGATGATAGGGCCGAGGTTGCGCGCGCCCGTGGCGGCGGAGGGGTTCTGGTAGTGATGCCAGAGGACGCCGTTTTGGTCCTTGACGATCAGCAGTTCGACGTGGGGTTTCATGCGGTACGGCATGGTCAGTCGCCCCGCGGCTGGTAGTTGGGATTGGGGCGCCATTCTTGTGCGGCCTCGTCGTAGTACGACACGTCGTTCGGGCTGGGCTGGTAGTAGCCGGCGCTGCCCGGCGGCCGAGGGATGCCGCGTGCGGCCGCTGCCGCGGCGAACCGGCCGCCGAGCGCGTACAACACCGCGTCGTCACGCTCTTGTCGAGTCCACGTGGCCGGATCCTTGCCGTGGACGAGGCGCACCGGCGCCGGCACCCCGGGGATCGGCAAACCAAGGCTGTCGCGCATGGTGCTGTTCGGCGATGGCGGTTGGGACGAGGCTGTTACTGCCTGCGGCCGCGCAGTAGCCGGCCGAGGTGCAATGCCCAGCCGTGTCAAGACTTTCCCGTGGACGTGTTCGACATCGGGGTCGACAGGCAGCTTTTCAGCTGGCGGCAGACCCGGAGCCAAGGACGCCAACACCGCCCTGTTGCCGGCGCGGTCACGTTGCATTGCGCTGCACCAGAAGTCGATCCGACTCTGGGTGATCTTGCCTTCGTTGTAGGCGGCGATGACGATGCGGCGATCTTCTGCGCGGGCCCGCTGCTCGGCCGCAGATACCGCCGCGGCCGCCTTGTCGGTTCTGATTCGTGCCAGCGCGCTATCCATTTCGCGCTGCAGCGTGACGTCGTCGACGTCGGGCGACAGCCCCAGCAGCCGCACGATTTCAGCCCGCGGCACGCGCACGATCTTGTCAGCCACGCTAGGCTCCTCTCTGCTCGTCGAGCCGCGACTTCAAACGCTTGATGGACGCCGTGCTGATCATCAGCTGCCGCCCAACCTTGCGGTGTTCGAGATTTCCGTGGGCACAGTGCCATCGCACCCCGCCCGCTGAAATCCCAAGCTCGGCAGCGGCTTCAGTCGTACCCAGCTCCAAGTCATAGCCAGACCGTACGACCCCCGCAGCGTCGGCGCAGAACTCCTGACGCTGACGTGAGTCGCTCACCGCCGCGTACGCCTCAGCCAACGCGGTCAAGGCCGCCGGCAAGCCCTCCGGAACGCCAGCCTGCCCGGGCTGCTGCTTGAGCCGCGCATAGTCACCAAGCCAATGAATGACCAACCGAAGCAGCGGCGCCTCAATCGAAATCAGCCCCACCCGCACCGCGGCGAAAATCGCCGGATACAGCTCCCGCTGATCATCGCAGCCCATCGACCACCTCGCCAGCCGAGTTCGCCTTGTCGACCGCGGCCACGAGTTGGCGAGCCAAATCGATCGCCTCGTCGCGGTCCATCACGAAGACGTCGGCGCCGATCCTGAGCCGGATCAGCCGGTCATTCCCGACAAACGGCCGCACATGCGCCTTGAGCATCTTGCGTCCGAGGAGGTTCATCGTTTCAAGGGGTGTCCATCTGACGGACACCCTTGGTTGCGGCGTCGGCTTCGGGTTGAAACGCGGCTGCCGAAGCAGTCCGATCTCGTGCGTTTCACACCCGGGGGAGAGAAAAAAGTGACGTCGAGGCGGTCGCGGAGGGCCCCCCTCCCCCTGATTTTTCGGGCGGGAGGGGTGCTGTGCGATTGTTTGCGCAGCTCAGAGCATCGACGTGGTTCGCTACGGGTAGGCCGTGTCTGGTGTGCGCCGGTGCTTTCTTGCGAGCCGCGTCGCGTGGGTCCGATGCGTCGTCTGCAGTGCGGGTGTTGGCGTACGGCGGCCGGCCGCTGCTGCTTGTCGGTCTCGACGCGTGTGGCACTGTCGGTTGTCGGGTCGCTGGCGCAGCCCGTGTAGTGCGTGCTCATGACTTTTCACCGGCGGTAAGCAGCACGGCGGCCAGGTCGGCGGACACGGCGTCGATCGCGGCTTCTCGGCTGCCGTGCTCGTACTCGTAGCCGTTTGCGGCGGCCGCGGTCATGAAGCCGAGCACGCCTGCGGTGACTTTCGCGCCGGCGGCGATCATGCGTTCGACTTCGGTGGCTAGGCGGCCGTCGTTGGCCAGGCCGGCTAGGAGCAGGCCGAGTGCCGCGGCTTGGAGCGCGGCGAGTGCCTGTTCATCGGTTGGCGGCGAGGGTGTTTGGTGTGGGCGGTGCTGGCGGATCCGTCGGCGCTTGGTGGTCATGCGGTGGTCGCCTTTCGTGGTCGTCGTGGTGTCTGGGTGTTGAGCTGTGCGGCGACGAACGCCGGGCGGCTGTTTCCTGGGTGGCAGGGATGCGACCCATGCCGTGCATGCGGTCAGCGCTGGGCAGCTTCGGCAGAGGTTCAGCGCGTATTCGATGGTTTCGGGGCAGTCGGTTTCGTCGAACTCGCTGGATCGGCCGCGGCAGCGCGCGCCGGGCAAGGACGGCGCTGCGCCGATGGCGTCGAGTAGCCCGGCGAGCGCGGCGGTCACTTGCCTGCTCCGTCGTTGCGGTGCCGGCGCCGGGCGACGGTCAAGCGTCGGATGTACTCGAGCGGCAACGCCCCGAGGGCTTCGTGCTCGGCGACAGAACAGCCCGGGTCGTATCTGGTGTTGTCGTCGCCCAGTCGGTCACGTCGGGCCAGGATCAGATGCACGGTGCCGTCGGTGCTGACCGTCGTGGCAGCGCGGTAGCCGGGCAATCCGACGTCGTCCAGGTTGACGCTGCGGGCGGTGTCGACGATGTCGCCTTCGTAGTCGGTCATCGGCCCTCCCCGGTACCCGAAACCCCGTCCCTAAAGGGACGGTGGTTTTCGTGATTACCTGGCGCGTGACCCCCGTGATTTACGTGCGTGATTTTTTGACCAGCGGTTTCACCGTCGAGCGTGATTTGCGTGATTTCCGCGTGATTTCCGTTTGGTCCGAAATCGGCGTGATTTTCTGACCAGCGGTTTTCCGAATCGCGTGATTTTCGCGTGATTTCCTGATCGGCGACGAACCATGCTGCGGTAGACCCCCTTCCACGATCACCACCGAGGCGCACAAGCATCCCCTCGCTGACCTTCTGGTTGAGCCGGCGTCGCGCCTTTTCCACCTCGGCGCCAGATGGCTTGTCTTTACCTGTGATCGCTGTCGCGGCTTCCTTGGCGGTGAGGCCATCGGCGCCGCTCAGCTTGACCAGCTCGACGAGGTCGACTTGGAAATCGATGCTGAGGTGTCCGGCTGATTGGTCGTGTAGCAGCTGGTAGGGCCCGACCTCTTCGGCTGGCTGCTTGACATGGCGGAACGACACAATGGGGTCGCCAGGTTCGCCGACGAGCAGGATGATTGAGCCGCAGCCCGACGTCAACCAGGTTGAGCCGTAGACGTCTGCGACGCCGGTGATCGGTGCGCCGGCCGGTCCGCGCTTGGTGGAGTGGTGCAGCTCCAAGAGCTGGCAGCCCTGCGAAAGGAGATGTTGGCGTGCCCGGTTCCATTGTGCGCCAACGGAGTCCTCGGCCAACCGCACGGCGGCGTCTTTGAGCGAGTCGACGACCACCACGCCCGCTTGGTAGTACTTCGCCATTTTCGCCAGCAGGGTCGGGTTCGCCGCCAGGTCACGTGGCGGTGGTCCTTCCCAGACCACCAACCGTTCACTAAGGATGTCGCGGTCCTCCGGGCCGAACTGGCGCCGTAGTGAGCGTGCGATCTGCCGGGGTCGGTCCATCGCCAAATACAGCACTTTGCAACCCATGTCGGTTACTGGCAGTCCGAGGACGCTGCGCTCGCCCACCCCGAGTAGCCCGGCCGTGACCTGTCCTGCGAGTGTTGTTTTCCCGAGGCCCTGGCCGCCGGCGATCATCAGCGCCTCGCCTTTCGGCCAAAGCACCTGGGTACCGCGGCCCCAAATGGTGGGGATCCCTTCCGGCTGATCCAGGATGAACCTCGCGCCGTCGATCGCGTTGTCGGGATCTGTATTCGTCTCCACCGACGGCGCATCCGCATCGTCCGGGTGCTCGACCAGCGCGAGTTCCGTCGCGGGCTGACCATCGCCCTGGCCCAATGACTGCGAGGTTGGCCGGTATTTCCCGCTCTCCCCCAATGCCTTTCCCCGGGCCACCAGCTCGTCATCTCGTTCATGTCGCGATACGGGACCCGTCGTCATGCGACGAGACCGCCGGTCAGTTGGTGCAGTCGTTCGGCGAACGCCCGATCGTCACCGCCTCGCCGCCAGAGTGCTTGCAGCACCTTCGTTTCCAGTAGAGGGACACAGCCGGCATACAGAAGGTGCTCGGCTGCAGCGCGGCCGGCGTCGACCGTCGCATCCGACGGCGGAGCTTCAGCGCACCGACATACCCACGGGTCGCGGCAATTGCAATGCAGCGGAACAGACCGCCGCGCGGCCTCCCGTCGCCGGCTGAGTTGCGACGCGGTGTCCTGCTGACAGCTTCTGGTGCAAGGCACCCAGGCGAGCTGTCTGCCGACGGTTTCGGCCCGATCTGCGGTAGGATCTTCGTGGGTGTAGGTGGTTGCGTGGCCGCCGAACTTGCTGGTTGAGGGTCGGTCCCGGTGGTGCGGGGCTCGGCCCTCGACTTCTTTTGGTGGACCGTTCCGGCTCTGCGTCATGCGGCATCACCGCCTGCGCGACGGCGACGAGCTCGAGCGCTCTTGAGCGCCAGACGTTTAAAGTGAGCCTTTCGGGCGTGCTCAGCTCGTCGCGCGCGTTCTGCTGCTGGCAGCGTTCCGTCAGGGTCGACTTGGTGCTCGAACTTGTCGAGCATTGCCTTGCGCGCGTTGGCAGTTCGCGCGGACCTATCGGGTGTACGCGCCCAGGATTCATGGGCGGCAATCTGCGAACGAATGGTTCGCTCAGTCGGCGTCAACGGCACGCACGGACTCCTCAATCGAAGTCCGGGTGTCGATCTCCCAGGGTGCGGGCGGCCCCACCGACCAAATTACAACGGTGAAATTAGAGTAGCACAGCGTTGTAGCCGTGCCGCGTGTCGTTGGACAGGAAGTCGCGGGCTCGCACGCCGCCGTCCGGCCTTGGGCAGCATCTGCAGCGCAGATCCCACAGGTCGTCGTCCGATATGTACCACCAGGCGTGGGCAGCTCGGGCCCATCGGGTTCCTACGGTGCCGTCAACGCCGAGGCTGGTGACCTGCCCCCGGCGTGTCGGAGCGATGAGCAGTCTCAGTCCACCGGAATCATGCACTGGCGGACTATCTTTCGGTAGACAGTACAGATTGGCGAGCTGTTTGCCTTTCGGGCATTGCAACCGGGCGACAAGGTAATACCGCGATCCGCGTGGCAGCTTTTCCAACCAGGTGAGCGCAGCAGCCGCCGCGTCGCGAAACCGGCGCACCCGATGGAGGTGCTCGCGCGCAGCTGCGTCAGCGAAGGCATGCGCACCGTCAGGGTCTGCCGATTTAAGCCAAGTCCCTCCGACCACAACGCATAACGAAAGATCAACTTCGCTTAGCTCAGAAATGGCGGTTACGGCAGGTGTTTCGCCGTAACCGCAGCGCCACGCTAGTTGAACGAACCGCTCAACAGCATCGGGAATCGAGATTGGATCACCCGGGTCTAGCCAAACCGGTCGGGCCGCCCGCAGCTCGTCGAGCGTCATCTTTGAATGCGTCATACTCGATCGCCGCGCTTCAGCCGTCGTGCCGCTTCCCGTGCCCGGTGGTCGGCCGCAGACGCGCCATATCGTTCAAGCATCGTGTCGGATCGCCAGCCCATGAGCCGTTTCAGATCCCGTTCCTGCCCGCCAGCGAGCAAGAAATCATGGGCGTTGGTGTGCCGGAACCGGTGCGGGTGGATCTTCGTAGAGTCGAGGCCTGCCATATCGGCGCGGACCTTGAGGCGTTCTCGGACACCGTCCGGGGTGAAACGCCCTCTCTCGCCCAGGAACAGCGCCGAATTCGATGCGTGTCGGTGGTTGCGGCGCTCGCGCAGGTAGCGGTCCAGGGCTTGGCCGGTACGGGCGCCGAAGTAGGCAGGGCGTACCCGTGACCCCTTGCCAGTGACCACCACCGATTCTGCGTCCAGGTCGAGGTGCTCGAGGTCTATACCAGTCAACTCTGACACCCGCAGCCCGCAGTCGATGAGCAACCGGATCACCGCTTCGTCGCGGCGATCGACGAACTTCTTTCCCTTGCACGCACCGATGAGCGCTGCCAGTTCCTCGTCGGCGAGGACGGGTACGGGCGCGGGTTCCGGTTTGTCGATGACGATGCCAGCGAGGGGATCAGTGCGGATAATGTCTTCTGCCAGAAGCCAGTTCACGAATCGTCGGAGTCCGCGCCAGCGGGTGCGGATGGTGCCCGTCGTAAGGCCCCGGCGGCGTAGGTGATCGAGCCACTGCAGAACGGTGTCTCGGTCCAGACTGGACAGGTCGGCTGGCTGTCCACGCGTTCGAAGCCAGTCGCTGAAGTAGGTGATGCTTTGGCCGTAAAGGACGAGAGTCCGGTCTGCTTTGCCCTCGACGCGCAGCGAGCGGTTGAAGCTGCCTCGCAGCGATTCGAGATATTCGGTCATGTATTGAGGTTATCGGGCGAGCATGCGTTATGCTAGGCGGCGTACAACACTACTTCGACTTGTTTCTCCTGTTCAGATCGGTATTTCGGGAAGGCTGAACGCGTTTGGGTTCGCCGGGCATTTTCGGGTAGTTCGGCGGGTAGGGCATGTCGCCGAGCCCGCGCTCCTCGTCGGCCTCGGCCATCCGCAGCAGCGGACCGATCGACTGGGCCACGTCATCGATTGCGGCCCAAGGGTTTTCGCGGGCGCTGACCAGATCGGGCACCGTGGCCATGGTGTAGTCATCGGGGTCGGCGCCGGCCAGCTGGTCCCAGGTCAGTGGCATCGACACCGTCGCGATCGGGGTGCGCCGCACCGAATAGGCCGATGCCATGGTGCGGTCGCGGGCGTTCTGGTTGAAGTCGATGAAGATCCGCGCGCCGCGTTCTTCCTTCCACCAGGAGGTGGTGACGGCGTCGGGCGCGCGCCGCTCCACCTCCCGGGCCAGCGCGATGCCCGCCCGGCGCACCTCGACGAAATCCCAGTCCGTGGCGATGCGCAGGAAGACGTGGATGCCCCGGCCGCCGGACGTCTTCGGGTATCCCACCAGCCCCAGCTCGTCGAGCAGCGGCCGCAGCACGTCGACCGCGACGCTGCGCGCCTGGGCGAAGGCGACACCGGGCTGCGGGTCCAGATCGATGCGGAGCTCGTCGGGATGGTCGGTGTCCGGGCAGCGCACCTGCCACGGGTGCAGGGTGACGGTGCCCATCTGTGCCGCCCACACGATGGCCGCCGGGTGGGTGACCTTGAGCGCGTCGGCGGTCCGTCCCGACGGAAACGTCACCCGGCAGGTCTGCAGGTAGTCGGGATGGTGCTGCGGAATCCGCTTCTGGTAGATCTCCTCGCCGTCGATGCCGTCCGGGAAACGCTGCAGGTGGGTGGGCCGGTCGCGCAGCGCGTCGAGCATCGGGCCGCCCGCGACGGCGCGGTAGTAGTCGATCAGGTGCCGCTTGGTGCCGTTCGACCCCAGCTTGGGGAAATACACCTTGTCCGGATTGGTCAGACGGACCGCGATGCCGTCGACGTCGACCTCTTCTGCAGCAGCCATACCTCCGATTCCAGCACAATCGGGCTATGGACCTTCCTGTCATGCCGCCGGTGTCGCCGATGCTGGCGAAGTCGGTCGGCGCGATTCCCCCGGCCGCGTCGTATGAGCCCAAGTGGGACGGCTTCCGGTCGATCTGTTTCCGCGACGGCGACGAGGTCGAGTTGGGCAGCCGCAACGAGCGGCCGATGACGCGCTACTTCCCTGAGTTGGTGGCGGCGGTGCGGGCGGAGCTGCCGCAGCGTTGCGTGATCGACGGGGAGATCGTCATCGCCACCGACCACGGCCTGGACTTCGAGGCGCTGCAACAACGCATCCATCCGGCCGAGTCGCGGGTGCGGATGCTGGCCGAGGCCACGCCGGCGTCGTTCATCGCCTTCGACCTGCTGGCGCTGGGCGACGAGGATTACACCGGCCGGCCGTTCCGCGAGCGGCGCGCGGCGCTACTGGAGGCGGTGGGCGGTCCGGGGCCCTCGATCCATGTCACGCCGGCGACCACCGATCTGGACACCGCGCTGCGGTGGTTCGACGAATTCGAGGGCGCCGGGCTCGACGGTGTGGTCGCCAAGCCGTTGGACATCACCTATCAGCCGGACAAGCGGGTGATGTTCAAGATCAAACACGAGCGGACGGCCGACTGTGTGGTGGCCGGTTATCGGGTGCACAAGTCCGGGGCGGACGCGATCGGCTCGTTGTTGCTGGGGCTGTATCAGGATGACGGCCAGCTCGCGTCGGTCGGCGTGATCGGCGCCTTCCCGATGGCCGAGCGGCGGCGGCTGTTCACCGAATTACAGCCGCTGGTCACCGATTTCGAGGACCACCCGTGGAGCTGGGCCGCGCACCAGGCCGGCGAGCGCACGCCCCGCAAGAACGAGTTCTCGCGCTGGAACGCCGGCAAGGACCTCTCGTTCGTCCCGCTGCGGCCCGAGCGGGTGGTCGAGGTCCGCTACGACCACATGGAGGGCCGGCGATTCCGTCATACCGCGCAGTTCAATCGATGGCGGCCGGACCGCGACCCACGCTCCTGCACCTACGAACAGCTCGAGCAGCCGGTGACGTTTCGCCTGGGCGACATCGTGCCGGGCCTCGGCGCGAGCCGCGCAGATCACAAGCCCGGCAAGCAGATTGGGGCTCCGTAGCACGGCGGCCCGCCGAGCGGCTGCCGGGGAGCGTCCCCCTCCCAGACGAATTGGCCGACGTTGCCCATGCCGCCGACGGGAACCCAGTACCAGTGGTGGCAGACGTTCATGTCCCAGCGGACATCGGGCATCGGCAACGGCTGTCCCGGGCACCAGTCGTGCGGGACCGTGAAATTGTCGGTCGGCAATGGGCCGATGAGATGCGGCGCGCTGGGTTGCGCGGCGGCCGAGGCGATCCCCAGGCCTGCCGCCGCGATGCCGCCGGCGAGCAGCGCCCCGGCAACGACCGGCTTCCGGTGGTGGGTGGTGTTCATGACGCCAGCACAACGCTACGCCGCGGCTACCGATCCCAACTCGAAACGGGTGTTTAGCCCCTCGCCGCAGCGGGCACGCGAACCGCATGTCTGTGACAGCCTTCCAGGACTTGCCGTTGGCCGATCGCGACCGCGAGTGGGACGGCGACGCCGCCGAGAAGCGCGTCCGCAAATGGGCGGGCGCACAAGACGAGCCGAACGAGAAGTACCGCGACGCCCACGTCTGGTACGACGCCGACAAGAAGGACAATTTCACGGCGTACAAGCTGTTGATCGCCGACGTGATCGCCGGCGAGCTCAAGGCCGTGCCCCGCGGGGTGATGGCGGCCGGCGCGATCATGGACGGCGCCCGCGGCGGCATCGACGTGCCCAAGTCCGACATCGATCGGATCAAGAGCCACCTGGCCAAGTACTACCAGAAGATGGGCGAGAGCCCGCCCTGGGAACGAAGCTAGCGCCCCGAGGCATCGCCGGCAGAGGGCGATTCCGTTCGCCGAACGTGGGGGATATGGACGAAACCGCGGCCCGAATCGTGCATATCCCCCACGCTCGACGCGAGACCGCGAGGCAGCGAGACCGCGACGCTCGACGCGAGACCGCGACGAAACTAGACCGCGACCACCAGCCGTGACAGCCCGCGCAGCGTCACGTTGGTCTTGTACTGCGGTTCGCCGTCCAACCGTGCCCGCGGGAAGCGGGCCGTCACCGCCGACAACGCCACACCGGCTTCCAGCCGGGCCAGCGGCGCGCCCAGGCAGTAGTGCACTCCGCGACCGAACCCCAAGTGCCGCAAGCTCTTACGATCGGGATCGAAGGTGTCGGGTCGATCGAACTCGGCGGGGTCACGGTTGGCCGCGGCGAGCAGCAGCATCATGACATCGCCCGCCGGCACCTCCACACCGCCAATCACCATGTCGTCCAAAGCGATTCGCCCGGCCAGCTGCACGGGCGGGTCGTAGCGCAGCGTCTCCTCCACGATCGCCGGGGCCCGGCCCGGGTCGGCGCCCAGCGCGGCCCACTGACCGGAGTCTCGCAACATCGCCAGGACGGCGTTGCCGATCAGGTTCACCGTCGTCTCGTGCCCGGCGATCAGCAGCAGGTTGCAGGTGGAGACGATCTCCTCCTCGGTCAGCTGATCCCCGGACTCCTCGACGGCGATCAGCCCCGACAGCAGGTCGTCGCCGGGCCGTGACCGGCGCGCCTCGATCAGCTGGTGGAAGTAGTCGCGCAGCCAGGTCCCGGCCTGTTGCCGCTCGCTGGCGACCTCGGCCGGCACCCCGGTGATCGTCGAGAACGGATCCAGCGCCTGGGCCAGCAGCGCCGACGCCCGGCTGAACTGCGGCTCGTCGTCGAGCGGCACGCCGAGCAGCCGGCAGATCACCGCCACCGGCAGCGGATAGGCGAAGTCCTCGACGATTTCCAACTCGCCCTTGTCGGCGGCACGATCGAGCAATCCGTCGACCAGCGAACGGATATCGGGTTCCAGCGCGGCGACCACCCGGGGCGCGAACGCCTTGCTGACCAGCCTGCGCAGCCGGGTGTGATCGGGCGGATCGAGAAACAAGAAACCCGGCGGGCCCTGCCTGACCGGCGCCGCGCCCGCCGCGGCCTGCCGCTTGGCGACGGTCGAGTTGACGTTGTCGCTGCTCGACGACGGGTGCCGCAGCACCTCGTCGCAGTCCCGGTAACTCAGGAAGACGGCCAGGTTGGCCTCGGGCAGCTGCAACGCTCCGCGCTCACGGAATTGGGCGTAAAGCCGGTACGGGTCCGCCCGGTTGGCGGGGTCCAACAGCTGCAGCAGCAGCCCTTGCGATTCGGCGGACTCGGTCGGCGCGGTCGTCATCCTGACATTGTGCCCGCCGCTGCGGGCGCGGCCGGATCAGCGGCGCAGGAACTCCACGATGTGGCCGGCCAGCTCGGCGCCGGCGTCCTCCTGCAGGAAATGTCCGGCGCCGCGGATCAAGGGATGATCGATGCCCTGCGCGCCGCGCATCTCACGCTGGAAGATGGCCGCCATCGGCCCGGTGATGGGGTCACTATCGCTGAACGCGACCAGCATGGGCGTCGGGCTCACCGCGAGCTTGGCCCACGCCGCCTTGTTGGCCGCCGCGGCGGGATCCTCCGGGGAGGTGGGCACCAGGGTGGGCATGGCGCGCGGGCCGGCGCAGTACTCGTCGGAGGGAAACGGGGCGTCGTAGCCGGCGCGTTCGGCGTCGCTGAGCCGCCGGCGGCAACCGCCCTGCACGAACGCGCCGATGTTCAGCTGCGGCGCCGAGGTGATGGCCTCCCGGAACCGCCACCAGACGTCGGCCATCGGTTGGTCGCCGTTCGGCAGCCCGGTGTTGGCGACGACCAGCCGGGCGAACCGCTCGGGATGCTCTGCGGCGAGCCGCAATCCGATCAGCCCGCCCCAGTCCTGACCCACCAGGGTCACGTTGTGCAGGTCCAGCACGTCGAAGGCCAGCGCGCGCATCCATTCGACGTGCCGCGCATAGCTGTGGTCCTCGCGGCGGGTCGGCTTGTCCGAACGGCCGAACCCGACCAGGTCGGGGCAGACGACGCGATGACCGGCGCCGGCGAGCACCGGAATCATCTTGCGGTACAGGTAGGACCACGACGGCTCGCCGTGCAGCATCAGGACCGGGTCGGCGCCCGCCGGGCCGTCTTCGACCCAGGCCACCCGCAGCGCGCCGCCGTCGTCGTCGGAAACCTCGCAATACCTTGGCGGATAAGGGAAATCGGGGACGGTGTGGAACCTGTCGTCGGGTGTTCGCAGCGTGTGCATATCAGGTCCCTTCGGATAATCCGGCCACGGGCGGCTGCGCCATCAACCGGTCGAGAAATCCGTGCTGGCTCTTCAAGAGTTTGGTGCGTGCGGCGGCCACCGGGAACCAGCCGACCCGGTCGACCTCGGGGAACTCGCGCAGCGTGCCCGAGCCCTTGGGCCATTCCAGCGCGAATGTGTTGCTGCGTGCCTCGGTGACGTCGAGGTCGCCGTGCACGGCGAAGACGGTCACCAGCTTGCCGCCGGACTGCTTCAGCGTGCCGAGATCGATCCGCTCTCCCGCCGGCACGGCCAGGCCCAGCTCCTCGGCGAACTCGCGCCGCGCGGCCGGCCACGGCTCTTCCCCCTCGTCGTACTCCCCCTTCGGGATGGACCACGCGCCGTCGTCCTTGCGCGCCCAGAACGGGCCGCCCGGATGCGCGATCAGCACCTCGACGACGCCGTCACCGGTTCGGTACAGCAGCACACCGGCGCTGAGTTTGGGCATCGAATCCTATTCTCCGACAGCGCGTTCCAGGTCCTTGAGCGAGGACTCCAGGTGCATGAGCAGGCGCTGCAGGTGCGGGACGCTGCGGCGGCAACCGACCAGGCCGAAGTCCAGGTTGCCCGCGTTGCTGGCCAGCGTGATGTTGAGCGCCTGGCCATCCAGCACGATGGACAGCGGGTAGTTCCCGTCCAGCCGGGCGCCCCCGTAATACAGCGGCGCGGTGGGCCCTGGCACATTCGAGATGACGATGTTGAACGGCGGCGAGGTCGCCGACACCCAGCCCGGCACCGCGGCCAGCGCCAGCGACGACAGGTTGGCCGCGGACAGCGCCAGCGCCTGGAAGCGGGGCAGCTGCGAGAACACCTTCTTGTTGCTGCGCATCGACTCGCTGATGGTGAGCAGACGCTGCGCCGGGTCGTCGCTGTCGGTCGCGAGGTTGCACAGAATCGCCCCCACCAGGTTGCCGCCCGCGTCGGCTTCCTCCTCGGTGCGCAGGCTGACGGGGACCATCGCGATCAGCGGCGTGTCGGGCAGCGCGTTCTGCTCGAGCAGGTAGTAACGCAGCGCGCCCGAACACATCGCCAGCACCACGTCGTTGACGGTGACGCCCGCGGCGTTCTTGACGTTTTTGATCCGCTCCAGCGGCCACGACTGCGCGGCGCAGCGCCGGGCGCCCCCGATCTTGACGTTCAGCATGGTGCGCGGCGCCCCGAACGGTAACGTCAGCTGCTGCTCGACCAGCGCCGCGCGGGCCAGCGACACCGTCGAAGGGGCAAGGGCGGCAACGGATCCCGCGGCGTGCACCAGGGAACTCAACCGGGAGCTGGGGCCGGCCTTGCGGCTGCGCTTGGGCAGCGTCCAGGGCGCGCGGATCTCGGGGTCGTCGGGGTCGCTCGACAGGGCGCGCTGCATCAGCTTCTGCGCGGACACGCCGTCGATCAGGGCGTGGTGCACCTTGGTGTAGATGGCGAACCGGCCGTCCTTGAGGCCTTCGACGATGTGCGTCTCCCACAGCGGGCGATGCCGGTCCAGCAGGCTGCTGTGCCACCGCGAGGTCAGCTCGAGCAATTCGCGCACCCGGCGCGGCGACGGCAGCGCCGAGCGCCGGACGTGGTAGTCGACGTCGACGTCCGCGTCGTAGGACCAGCCCAGGTTGGCGATCCCGCCGACGAACTTCGCCGGGTGTTTGCGGAACGTGGGCTGGAAATCCGGTTGTGCCACCAGTTGTTTGTAGAAGTCCCGGACGAAGTTTCGACCGGCGCCCTCCGGCGGCTGGTACAACTGCAACCCCCCGACGTGCATCGGATGTTCGCGAGACTCTCCCAGCAGGAAGACCGCGTCGGTGGGCATGATCAGTTCCATCCACCCATTAGACGCCATGCGGGCGGGGAAGTCGCTGTTTACAACAGGTCGGTGATGGTCTTCAGGCCGGCGTCGTAGAGCACGCCGGGCAGCATGCCGCCGTCGCACTCGATGGTGGTGCCGTTGACGAAGTCGGCCTGCCCGCCGGCCAGGAACACGCAGATGCGGCCCACCTCGGCGGGTTCGCCGGCGCGGCGCAACGGCACGGCGGCGAAATACTTCTCCCCGGTGGGATCGTCCTTGGGCAGCACGAACGACCGGAAGTTCTCGGTCATCGTCGGCCCCAACGCCACGCAGTTGACCCGCACCTTCGGCCCCCACTCCTGCGCCAGCGATCGGGTCAGGTGATTCAGGCCGCTTTTGGCCGCGCCGTAGGACACCAGCGTCGGCGCTCCGGCCGGGTGTCCCGCGCCGCTGGAGATGTTGATGATGCAGCCCACCCCGTCCTGGGTTTGCATCTGCCGGTAGGCGCGGATCGCGAACCACAGCGGGCCGATCAGGTTCATCTGCACCGCGAACGCGTGGAACAGGGCGGTGCGCGCATAGTCGTCGTCGGCGGCGGGCGAACCCTGAATGCGTTGCACCAGTTCGGGAATGCTCTCGGCGTGCGGCGCGGGAACGGTGCCGCCGGCGTTGTTCACCAGGATGTCGAGGCGACCGTGGATGGCCACGACGTCGGTGACGAACGCGTCGATGCCGCGGTAGTCGCCCTGATCGCAGACCCGTTGAAAGGCCCGCTCGGTCCAGTCCGGTTCGATGCCGGGGATGGTGTCCAGCGGCGAGCGCGCGCAGCCGACGACGGTGGCGCCGGCCCGCAGCAGTTCGTGAGCGATGCCCACCCCCACGCCCCGGCTGGTCCCGGTGACGATCGCGACCTTGCCCTCGAGGACGCCCATCGCAGCACCCTTCCCGTAACCGGCGATGATTGACAGTCACTGTCAGCGAGTCATAGCCTGCCATCTTGTTTATCAGTGTGTAAAGGTCGATGTGAAAAACCGTCCGGGAGGTCAACGATGAGTAGCCCGTCCAAGCTTCGCGTCATCCAGTGGGCCACCGGCGGTGTGGGTAAGGCGGCGATCCAGTGCGTCCTGAATCATCCGCGGCTGGAACTGGCGGGATGCTGGGTGCACAGCGCGGAGAAGAACGGTGTCGACGTCGGGCGGATCATCGGCACCCAGGAGCTCGGTGTCACCGCCAGCACCAGCGTCGACGAGGTGCTGGCGCTGGACGCCGATTGCGTCGTGTACAGCCCGCTGATACCCAACGACGACGAGGTCATCGCGATCCTGCGGTCCGGCAAGAATGTCGTCACACCGGTCGGCTGGGTCTATCCCGATCCGGGCAACCCGCGGCACCGGGCCGTCGCCGACGCCGCGCTGGAAAGCGGTGTGACACTGCATGGTTCGGGGATCCACCCCGGCGGTATCACGGAGCGATTCCCGCTCATGGTGTCCTCGCTGTCATCGGCGGTCACGCACGTTCGTGCCGAGGAGTTCTCCGACATCCGCACCTACAACGCACCCGACGTGGTGCGCCACATCATGGGCTTCGGCGGCACCCCCGAGGAGGCCACCGGGGGGCCGATGGCAGGGCTGCTCGACGGCGGATTCAAACAGTCGGTGCGAATGATCGCCGACCACATGGGGTTTCGCATCGACCCCAACATCAGGACCATCCAGGACGTCGCCGTGGCGACCGCCGACATCGACTACGACCCCTTCCCGATCACCGCCGGCACGGTGGCGGCGCGCCGGTTCCGCTGGCAGGCGCTGGTGGACGGCGAGCCGGTGATCACCGCGGCGGTCAACTGGTTGATGGGTGAGCAAAACCTGGACCCCGCCTGGGATTTCGGTGGGCGCGGCGAGCGCTTCGAGGTGGAGATCACCGGCGACCCCGACGTGAGCCTGACGTTCAAGGGCCTGCAGCCGGAGACGATCGCGGAGGGCCTGGTGAAGAACCCCGGCGTGGTGGTCACCGCCAACCACTGCGTCAACGCCATTCCCGACGTCTGCGCAGCCGCGCCGGGCATCAAGACCTATCTGGATCTGCCGCTGTTTGCGGGCCGGCCGGCCCCCGGCCTCGCCACGTCATGAGCCCCGTCCTCGACGACGCCCATCGGCGCTTCGTCTCGGCCGGCTACCAACCCGACCAGGAGCCGTTCGAGATCGGCGGTGTGCGCATGTTTTTCGTCAAGGATCCGGACGGAACACCGGTCGAGTTCATCGAACTACCGGGCGGCGCGCGCAGCACCTACGAGATGCATCGCGGCGTGCGACTGCGGCTGGGGCCGGTCACATGAGCTACAGCCACCCGGATTCGATGCGCGGGCAGGTCGCGATCGTCACCGGCGCCGCGCAGGGCGTCGGCAAGGGCATCGCCGCCGCGCTGCTGGAACGCGGCGCGGCGGTGCTGTTGGTCGACATCCAACAAGAAACCCTGGAGGCGACGGCCGCCGAACTCCGCGCACTGGGGCGGGTGGAACGGCTCGTCACCGATCTGCGCGACCCCGACAGCGCCCCGCGCATCGCGGCGGCCGCCGTCGACGCGTTCGGCTCGGTGCACGGGCTGGTCAACAACGCCATCGCCACCAACGAGCCCAAGGCATTCGTCGACATCACCACCGACGACCTCGCGCTGGGCTATGAGGTCGGCCCCCGCGCCACCTTCCTGCTCATGCAGGCGGTGCACCCGCTGCTGGTGAAGGAGGGCGGCGGGGCGATCGTCAACCTCGGCTCGGGGACGGGCACCGGCGGTGAGCCCAGATGGGGCGGGTATGCCGCCGCCAAGGAAGGCATCCGGGGCCTGTCCAAGGTGGCGGCGCTGGAGTGGGGACGAGACAACATCCGCGTCAACGTCGTCTGCCCGTTCGCCGAGTCCGACGGCGTGAAGCTGTGGAAGCAGTTCGCGCCCAACGACTATGCGAAGGCGGTCGGACGGGTGCCGATGAAGCGGATCGGCGACGTGCGCACCGACGTGGGTGCGCTGGTGGCCTTCCTGCTCAGCACCGACGCCACCTTCATCACCGGGCAGACCATCCACGTCGACGGCGGGATCGGCTGCTTCCGATGACACCGGAATCGCTGCGTGACCGGCAGCGCGCACAGATCCGGGCCGACATCCGGCGCGCGGCGTTCCGGTTGTTCGTCGAGCGCGGGTACGACGCGGTGACAACCGAGGAAATCGCCACGGCCGCAGGCGTTTCCCCGCGCACCTTCTTCCGGCACGTGCCGGCGAAGGAGGAACTTCTGCTCGCGCCGGTGCGCTACGGCGGCGCCGCGATCGTCCATCTCCTCGAGGGCCGCCCGGCCGGCGAATCACCCGACGTCGCGCTGATCAACGCCATCATCACCCGCACCCGCTCGTTCGAGCCGGCCGACACCGAGGAGTGGCGTCAGGCCCTGCTGGTGGCCCCCGGCCTGCTGGACAAGGTGACCGTGCACCGGCCCGCCGACAAGGAACGCGCCACCAAGCTCATCGCCGACCGGATGCGGGTCGACCCCCACACCGACATCCGCCCTGGCCTGCTGGTCCAACTGGCCTTCGCCGCCGCGGATTTCGGCTTTCAGCAGTGGGTGCTCCAGTCCGGGCGGCGGTGGCCGCTGGACCGCTACGTCGCCGAAGCGCTCAAGGCCGTCAAAAGTCCGCACTGGAGGCGGAAATGAGCGCGCTCAATCTCGTTGCAGCACCTCGGGATTGGCGATCCGGATCGGGGTGCCGTCCAGCCAGGCCAGCACCGATTCGACGGTGTCGGCGTAGAACGCGCCGAGCATCTCACGGGTGACGTATCCCAGGTGGGGTGACAGGGTCACGTTCGGCAGGGACCGCAACGGGTGATCACCGGGCAGCGGCTCGACGTCGTACACGTCCAGCCCGGCACCGGCGATGCGCCCGGCGGTCAGCGCGGCGATCAGGGCGGGCTCGTCGACGATCGGGCCCCGGGCGGTGTTGATCAGATACGCCGACGGTTTCATCAGCGCCAGCTCGGGTTCGCCGACCAGGCCCCGGGTGCGCTCGGAGAGCACCAGGTGGACGGAGACCACGTCGGCGGACTCGAACAGGGCGGCCTTCGACACCCGCCGGGCCCCCACCGCGGCGGCGGCGTCGTCGGTCAGATTCTGGCTCCACGCAATGACTTCCATGCCGAACGCGGCGGCGAATCCGGCCATCCGGCTGCCCACTCGGCCCAGACCCAGCAGCCCGAGCGTCTTGCCGGACAACGTCATTCCCGCCGTGCGCTGCCAGCCCCCGGCCCGCATCTGCCGGTGCTCGTCGGCCAGGTGACGCACCGTCGCGATCATCAGCCCCCAGGCCAGTTCCGGCGTCGCGTCGCGCAGGGCGGCGAACCGGGGGTGGGCGAACTCGGACCGGGCCACCGCGATCCCGTGCTCGGTGGCCGCGGCCATGTCCAGGTTGGGCAGCTGCCGGCCGACGATGGTGAGCAGCCGCAGGTGGGGCAGCCGCTCGATCAGGCTGCGCGGGAAGGCCATCCGCTCGCGCATGGTGCACACCACGTCGAACGGCCGCAGCGCGTCCACCGCCTGCTGCTCGGAAAGGTGCTCGTCGAAAACGGTGATGTCGCACCGCTTTTGCACCCGCGACCAGTCGGCGACCTGCAGCGCCACCCTGGCGTAGTCGTCGAGAATCGCTAGCCTGGGCACGCCGTGTCACCGATCCGATGCATGGCTCACTGGACCATCACCGCGGCGGTCCCGTCAAGGGACCGCAGGTGTTCGGCGCGCCGAAAGCGGGCACTGTGTAGTCATGGGTGTGGTGGTGATCGGTCAGATCGGGCGCGACCTGGTGCTGCGCACCGACCGGCCGCCGACGGCCGGCGAGTCCGCCACCGTGCTGCGGCGCGAGGAGCTGCTCGGCGGCAAGGGCGCCAACCAGGCCGTCGGGCTGGCGCAACTGGGTGTGCCGGTGACGCTGATCGGGGTGGTGGGCGACGACCAAGCCGGCACGTCGATCCTGCAGCAGGCGCAGCGCGACGGCATCGACGTCAGCAAAGTGGCGCGGCGCGGCACCACCGCGCTGCTGGTCGACGTGGTCGCCGCGCCGCCGGAACGCATGCTGCTCGAGGACGTGCCGGACAGTTCGCTGGTTCGGGTCGCCGACCTGGACCGGTCGAGCTCGCTGTTCGACACCGCCGACACCGTCTCCATTCAGCTGCAGCAGCCGGCCGCCACCGCTTTGGAAGCCGCGCAACGCGCGCGGCAGCGGGGACTGCGGGTGGTGGCCGACGGCGTGCCCGCCCCGCAGGTTCGGGCCGATCTGCTGGCGACGCTGGACGTGCTGCGGGCCGATGCCACCGAAGCGTCGATCATCGCGGGCACCGAAATCACCACGGTGGAACAGGCCTTCGAGTTGGCCGACCATCTGCTGAGCGGCGGCCCGGAGCTGGTCGCGCTGGCGGTTCCCGACGTGGGCGACCTGCTGACGTGGCGTGGCGGCAGCGAGCTTTTCGAGTTCGCCGACGTGGAAGTGGTGGATCCCACCGGCGCCGGTGACGCGTTCGTCGCCGGGCTGGTGGCCGCCCTGCGGGAGGGCGCCGCACCGCGGGAGGCGGGTCGGCGGGCGGCCGCGGCCGCTGGGGCCACGGTCCAGCGCCTGGGCGGGCGGCCCGACCTGACCGGGCTCAGGGCGTGATCGCGGGCGGGTAGGGCAGGTCGGTGCTGCGGTGCGGGTCGACGGAGACCGGGCGGCCGAGGTAGGGGAAGGCGCGTTGCGGGCAGGCCGGCCGATCGCAGATCTTGCACCCGGCGCCGATCGGCACGATCGACTCGGTGTCGCGCAGATCGATGCCGACGGAGTAAATCAGTTTGTCCGCGTGGTCCACGTCGCAACCCAGCCCGATGGCGAAGCTCTTGTGCGGGCCGAGGTAACGGCTCGGCCCGCCGCTGGTGGTGCGGGCGATCCAGAAATAGGTCCGATCGTCGGGCATCTGCGCGACCTGGGTCAAAAACTGGCCGGGCCGGGAAAACGCGTGGTGCACCACCCACAACGGGCAGTTCCCGCCGACCCGGGAGAAGTGAAAAGCGGTGGCGGACTGGCGTTTCGAGATGTTGCCGGCGCTGTCGGTGCGCACGAAGATGAACGGCACCCCGCGGGCGTTCGGGCGTTGCAGCGTGGACAGCCGATGGCAGACGGTTTCGAAGCCCACCTCGAATCTCCTTGACAGCTGGTCGATGTCGTAACGGACGCGCTCGGCCGCGTCGAGGAATCTGCGGTAGGGCAACAGCAGGGCGCCGGCAAAATAGTTGGCCAGCCCGATGCGGGCCACACCGCGGGCATCGTCGCTGAGCTGATCGTCGCCGGCGATGATCGCGGTGATCAATTCCGGCTGGGTGAGCAGGGCGATCTGGGTGGCCAATTGAAAGGCACGCTGACCGGGGTGCAGCCAGCGGGCCAGGTACACCGTTTTCGACTCGGGATCGAACAGGCGCTTGGAGTTCGGGGCCAGCAGCTGGCCGTCGTCGATCACCACCGCCACACCCAGCTGCTCGCCGAGCAGCTGGGCGAGCTGGCCGTCGAGCCCGCCGATTCGCAACCGGTTGTGGTCGAACATTTCCTCGGCGGCCACGTCCAGTTCGCCGATGTAGTTCTTGCGGTCGTAGAAGAAGTCCCGCACCTCCTCGAACGGCATCGGCTGATGCGGTAGCCCCGGCGTGTCCGAGATGTCCAGATTGGCGCGGCTGTACAGGGCTTCGAGATCGGCGGTGGTGTCGTGCAGCCGCCGGTGCAGATTGACCAGGGTCTGGCCGATCGCCGGCATGCGCGCGACCAGCTCCTCGACCTGCCCGGGCGTCGCGGGCGTTTCGGCGAGCACCTCCCGCAGGTCGGCGATCAGGCGGGCGTCGGAGTCCGGCGCGAAGTACTGGGTGGGCAGATCGAAACGCTCGGTGAGGGTGAGCAGCACCGGGACGGTGATCGGGCGCTGGTCGTTTTCCAGCTGGTTGACGTAACTGGTTGACAGCCCCAGGACGCGCGCCAGCGCCACCTGGGTCAGCCCCTGCTCCTCGCGCAATCGCCGCAGCCGCGCCCCGGCGAACGTCTTTGCCACCCGCACCACCCTACGCCCAGCGCCTTTCACAAAGTTCGCAAACACAGTCGGGCAAGGACGCAAAATTACGCTCTTACAGGGCATTTACCGTATTCAGCCGGGTGCGTAGGGTGCGGTTTATGCGCATCCACGACGTTCGAACCCGGCGCAGCGCCGAGGATTTCCCCCGCAGCGAGCACCTGGCGTGGAAGATCGCCGAGGTCGCGGCCGATCCGGTCGCGGTGCCGGCGGAGACCGAGGCGATGGTGATCAACCGCGTCATCGACAACGCGGCGGTGTCGGCCGCCTCGGTGCTCCGGCGCCCGGTGACCGTCGCACGGGCTCAGGCCCAGGCGCATCCCGCGGCGGCCAAGGGCGCCAAGGTTTTCGGGATCCGGGGCGACTACTCCCCGGAGTGGGCGGCCTGGGCCAACGGGGTCGCGGTGCGCGAATTGGATTTCCACGACACGTTTCTGGCCGCCGAGTATTCGCATCCCGGCGACAACATTCCCGCCCTGGTGGCCGTCGCCCAGCACGTGGGGGTCGGCGGCGCCGACCTGATCCGCGGCATCGCCACCGGTTACGAGATCCAGATCGACCTGGCCCGGGGAATCTGCTTGCACGAGCACAAGATCGACCACGTCGCGCATCTGGGCCCGTCGGTGGCCGCCGGCCTGGGCACCATGTTGCGGCTGGATCCCGAGACCATCTATCAGGCGATCGGGCAGGCGTTGCACCTGACGACGTCCACCCGGCAGTCGCGCAAGGGCTTGATCTCCAGCTGGAAGGCGTACGCGCCGGCCTGGGCCGGCAAGGTCGCCATCGAGGCGGTCGACCGCGCCATGCGGAAAGAAGGTGCGCCCGCACCGATTTGGGAGGGCGAGGACGGTGTGATCGCCTGGCTGCTGTCGGGTCCCGAGCACACCTATCGGGTCCCGCTGCCCGAGCCCGGTGAGCCCAAGCGCGCCATCCTGGACAGCTACACCAAGGAGCACTCGGCCGAATACCAGAGCCAGGCGCTGATCGATCTGGCCCGCCGGATGCGGGAGCGCATCGGCGATCTGAATCAGATCGCCACGATCGTGCTGCACACCAGCCATCACACCCACTACGTGATCGGCACCGGGGCGGGCGATCCGCAGAAATTCGACCCGGACGCCTCGCGGGAAACGCTGGACCACTCGGTGATGTACATCTTCGCGGTCGCACTGCAGGACGGAAGCTGGCACCACGAAAGGTCTTACGCGCCCGAACGCGCACACCGGCCCGACACCGTCGAGCTGTGGCGCAAGATCTCGACCGTCGAGGACCCCGAGTGGACCCGGCGCTACCACTCCACGGACCCGAACGACAAGGCGTTCGGGGCCCGCGCCGTGGTCACCCTCAAAAGCGGTGAGGTGATCGTCGACGAGCTCGCCGTCGCCGACGCTCACCCGTTGGGGGCCCGGCCTTTCGAACGCACGCAGTACGTCGGCAAATTCCACGAACTGGCCGAGGGTGTCGTCACCGACGCCGAGCAGCAGCGGTTCCTGTCGGTCGCCGAGGGCCTGCCCGCATTGCCGCCGGGCGCGGCGGGTGAACTCAACATCGTGGTCGATCCGGCGGTGCTGGCCACCGCCCCGGCGATTCCGGGCGGGATCTTCTGATGCGTGACATGATCGGCGCCGCCCGTTCCCCGGAACAGAAGCGGGCGCAATTGCGCGCCGCACTGGAAAGTGGCCGGCTGCAACGCTTTCCGGGCGCCTTCTCACCGCTGGTGGCCAAGCTGGTCGCCGAACTCGGATTCGACGGGGTGTATGTGTCCGGCGCCGCGCTCTCGGCCGACCTCGGCCTGCCCGACATCGGCCTGACCACCCTGACCGAGGTCAGCGGCCGCGGCGCCCAGATCGCCGCGGTCACCGAGCTGCCCACCCTCATCGACGCCGACACCGGGTTCGGCGAACCGCTGAACGCCGCCCGCACGGTGACGATGCTCGAGTACGCCGGGCTGGCCGGCTGCCACCTGGAGGACCAGGTAAACCCGAAACGGTGCGGACATCTCGACGGCAAGGCGGTGGTGCCGGTCGACGAGATGGTGCGACGGCTCCGCGCCGCCGTCTCGGCCCGCAGGGACCCGAACTTCGTCGTCTGCGCCCGCACCGACGCCGCCGCGATCGAGGGCCTGCCCGCCGCGATCGAACGGGCCCGGGCCTACGCCGACGCGGGCGCCGACCTGATCTTCACCGAGGCGCTGCAATGCCCCACGGAATTCGAGCGATTCCGCGCCGCGCTCGACACGCCGCTGCTGGCCAACATGACCGAGTTCGGCAAGTCGCCGTTGCTCGGCGCCGACCGGCTCGCCGACATCGGCTACAACGTGGTGATCTACCCGGTGACCACGCTGCGGCTGGCCATGCACGCCGTCGAGGCCGGGCTGCGCGAAATCGCTGATACCGGAACGCAATCCGGCCTGCTGGACCGCATGCAGCACCGCAGCCGGCTCTATCAGCTGCTGCGCTACGCCGACTACAACCACTTCGATTCCGACATCTACAACTTCCCCCGGTAAGGAGTCGTGCCATGAGCACCCTCGAAGACAACCAGCCCCGCATCCACAAGGGCCTGGCCGGTGTCGTCGTCGACACCACCGCCATCTCCAAGGTGGTCCCGGAGACCAACTCGCTGACCTACCGCGGCTACGCCGTGCAGGACCTGGCGGCCCACTGCAGCTTCGAACAGGTCGCCTATCTGCTGTGGTACGGCGAGCTTCCCGACGACCAGCAGCTGGCGCTGTTCAGCCAGCGGGAACGAGCCGCCCGCCGGCTCAACCGATCCCAGCTGTCGCTGTTGCACAAGCTGCCCGACACCTGCCACCCGATGGACGTGGTGCGCACCTTCATCAGCTCCATGGGCGCCGAGGACCCCGACGAGGACGACAACAGCGCGTCGGCCAACCACGCCAAGGCGCTGCGGATGTTCGCGGTGCTGCCCACCATCGTCGCGGCCGACATGCGCCGCCGGCGCGGTCTGGAACCTATCGCCCCGCACAGCCACATGAGCTATGCGCAGAATTTTCTGCACATGTGTTTCGGCGATGTGCCCGAGCAGGTGATCGTCGACGCGTTCGAACAGTCCATGATCCTGTACGCCGAGCACAGTTTCAACGCTTCGACCTTCGCGGCGCGCGTGGTCACCTCCACCCAGTCCGATATCTACAGCGCGGTCACCGCCGCCATCGGCGCGCTCAAGGGTTCGCTGCACGGCGGGGCCAACGAAGCCGTCATGCACGACATGCTCGAAATCGGGACCCCCGACCGTGCTGCGGAATGGTTGCAGGGCAAGCTTTCTCGCAAGGAGAAGGTGATGGGTTTCGGGCATCGGGTCTACAAGAACGGCGACTCGCGGGTGCCGACCATGAAGCAAGCCCTGCAGCGCGTCGCCGCGGTGCGTGACGGCCAGAAGTGGCTGGACATCTACCAGATCCTGGAAAGGGGAATGGCGCGGGCCAACGGCATCAAACCCAACCTCGACTTCCCCACCGGGCCGGCCTACTACCTGATGGGCTTCGACATCGGGGCGTTCACGCCGATTTTCGTGATGAGCCGGATCACCGGGTGGACGGCACACATCATCGAGCAGACCGCCTCCAACGCGTTGATCCGTCCGCTCAGCGAGTATGTCGGACCGCCGCAACGCGCTCTATCGTAAGAACCGTGTTAGCGAAAGTCCTGGTCGCCAACCGCGGGGAGATCGCGATCCGCGCGTTCCGCGCGGCCTACGAGCTGGAAATGGCCACCGTGGCGGTGTATCCCTACGAGGACCGCAATTCGGTGCACCGGTTGAAGGCCGACGAGTCCTACCAGATCGGTGAGGAGGGCCACCCAGTCCGCGCCTACCTGTCCGTCGACGAGATCGTGGGCACGGCGCTGGCCTGCGGCGCGGATGCGATCTACCCCGGCTACGGCTTCCTGTCGGAGAACCCCGATCTGGCGGCGGCGTGCGCGGCGGCCGGCATCACGTTCGTCGGCCCCAGCGCCGAGGTGCTCGAGCTCACCGGCGACAAGTCGCGGGCCATCGCGGCGGCGCGGGCCGCGGGTCTTCCGGTGCTGGCCTCCTCGCCGCCGTCGACCTCGGTGCAGGAGTTGCTGAGCGCCGCCGAGACGATGACGTTCCCGCTGTTCGTCAAGGCGGTCGCCGGCGGCGGCGGCCGGGGGATGCGCCGGGTCACCGATCCGGGGGCGCTGGCCGAGGCGATCGAGGCGGCCAGCCGTGAGGCCGAGTCCGCGTTCGGGGACGCCTCGGTGTTTCTCGAGCAGGCGGTGATCAATCCGCGGCACATCGAGGTCCAGATCCTGGCCGACACGCACGGCAACGTGATGCACCTCTACGAGCGGGACTGCAGCGTGCAGCGCCGGCACCAGAAGGTGATCGAGATCGCCCCGGCGCCCAACCTGGATCCGGCGCTGCGCGAACGTATCTGCGCCGACGCGGTGGCGTTCGCACGCAGCATCGGCTACACCTGCGCGGGCACTGTGGAGTTCCTGCTCGACGAACGCGGCAACCACGTGTTCATCGAGATGAACCCGCGCATCCAGGTGGAGCACACGGTGACCGAGGAGATCACCGACGTCGACCTGGTGTCCGCGCAGCTGCGCATCGCCTCCGGCCAGACGCTGGAAGAGATTGGCTTGAGCCAGGATTCGGTCATCCCGCGCGGCGCGGCCCTGCAGTGCCGGATCACCACCGAGGACCCCGTCAACGGTTTCCGCCCGGACACCGGCCGCATCACCGCCTACCGCACCCCGGGCGGCGCGGGCATCCGGCTGGACGGCGGCACCACCCTGGGCGCGGAGATCAGCGCGCACTTCGATTCGATGCTGATCAAGCTGACCTGCCGGGGACGCGACTTCCCCACGGCGGTGCGGCGGGCGCGGCGCGCGGTCGCTGAATTCCGCATCCGCGGCGTCTCGACGAATATCCCGTTCCTGCAAGCGGTTCTGGACGACCCGGATTTTCAGGCCGGGCGCATCACCACCTCGTTCATCGAACAGCGGCCGCAGTTGCTCACCGCACGCAGTTCGGCCGACCGCGGCACCAAGATCCTCAACTACCTGGCCGACGTGACCGTCAACAAGCCGCACGGCGAGCGCCCGTCGGCGGTGTACCCGCATGACAAGTTGCCCGACATCGACCTGGCGGCGAGCCCGCCGGCGGGCTCCAAGCAGCGGTTGACCGAACTCGGGCCGGAGCGATTCGCGGCCTGGCTGCGCGAGTCGCGCGGCGTCGGCGTCACCGACACCACGTTCCGCGACGCGCACCAGTCGCTGCTGGCGACCCGGGTCCGCACCAGCGGGCTGCTCAAGGTGGCGCCCTACATTGCACGGACCATGCCGCAGCTGTTGTCGGTGGAGTGTTGGGGCGGAGCGACTTACGACGTGGCGCTGCGGTTTCTCAAGGAGGACCCGTGGGAGCGGCTGGCGGCGCTGCGCGAGGCGATGCCGAACATCTGCCTTCAGATGCTGCTGCGCGGGCGTAACACCGTGGGGTACACGCCCTATCCAGAAATGGTCACGACGGCCTTCGTCGCGGAGGCGACCGAGACCGGCATCGACATCTTCCGCATCTTCGACGCGTTGAACAACGTCGACTCGATGCGCCCTGCCATCGACGCCGTCCGCGAAACCGGAAGCGCCATAGCCGAAGTGGCGATGTCCTACACCGGTGACCTGTCCGATCCGGCCGAAAAGCTGTACACGCTGGACTATTACCTGAAGCTGGCCGACCAGATCGTCGAAGCGGGCGCGCACGTGCTGGCGATCAAGGACATGGCCGGGCTGCTGCGCGCACCGGCGGCCGCGACGCTGGTGTCGGCGCTGAAGTCGCGGTTCGACCTGCCGGTGCACGTGCACACCCATGACACGCCGGGCGGACAGCTGGCGACCTACGTGGCGGCCTGGCAGGCCGGGGCCGACGCGGTCGACGGCGCCGCCGCGCCGCTCGCCGGAACCACCAGCCAGCCGGCACTGTCGTCGATCGTGGCCGCCGCGGCCAACACGGAGTATGACACCGGGTTGTCCCTGCCGGCGGTGTGCGATCTGGAGCCGTACTGGGAGGCGCTGCGAAAGGTATACGCTCCCTTCGAATCCGGGCTTCCGGCGCCGACCGGGCGGGTGTATCACCACGAGATCCCGGGCGGCCAATTGTCGAATCTGCGTCAGCAGGCGATTGCGCTGGGACTCGGCGACCGGTTCGAGGACATCGAAAACGCCTACGCCGGCGCCGACGCGATTTTGGGACACCTGGTCAAGGTCACCCCGTCCAGCAAGGTGGTGGGCGACCTGGCGCTGGCCCTGGTGGGTGCGGGTGTGGGCGCGCAGGACTTCGCCGAAGACCCCTCCCGCTACGACATCCCGGATTCGGTGATCGGCTTTCTGCGCGGCGAGCTCGGCGACCCGCCGGCCGGCTGGCCGGAGCCGTTGCGCACCAAGGCCTTACAGGGCCGGGGGCCGGCCAAGCCGGAGCAGCCGCTGACGGCCGAGGACGAAGCGGCGTTGGCCGCCCCGGGTGCGCGACGGCAGGCGGCGCTGAACCGGCTGCTGTTCCCGGGACCGACCAAGGAGCTCGAGGAGCACCGCGAGCAGTATGGTGACACCTCGGGGCTGAGCGCCAACCAGTTCTTCTACGGATTGCGGCAGGGCGACGAACACCGCGTCGAACTCGAGCGCGGCGTGGAGTTGCTGATCGGCCTGGAGGCCATCTCCGATCCCGACGAACGCGGCATGCGCACCGTGATGTGCATTCTCAACGGGCAGCTGCGGCCGGTGGTGGTGCGCGACCGCAGCATCGCCATCGACGTGCCCGCCGCCGAGAAGGCCGACCGCGCCAACCCGGACCACATCGCCGCCCCGTTCGCCGGGGTGGTGACGGTCGCCACCGAGGTCGGCCGGCAGGTCGAGGCCGGCCAGACCATCGCGACGATCGAGGCGATGAAGATGGAAGCCGCGGTCACCAGCCCGAAGTCGGGCAAGGTGGCGCGAATCGCCGTGTCGCGGACCGCTCAAGTCGAGGGCGGCGACCTCCTGATGGTGATCGACTAGCGGTCGTTCGATCCGCCGGTGCCGTTGATCAGGGCGGCGCGCGCCAGCGTCTGCTGCGCCATCTTCACGTGCGCGGCGTCCACCAGCACGCCGTTGACCCCGACGGCGCCGCGGCCGTTGCTCTCGGCCTCCCGGTAGGCGGCGAGATTGGCTTCGGCGCAGGCGATTTCGTCGGCGGTGGGCGCATAAACCTGGTTGGCGACAGGTACCTGGTCGGGGTGGATCGCCCATTTGCCGGTGTATCCCATCAGTGCGGCCCGCCGGGCGTCGCGCTCATATCCCGCCAGGTCGCGGTAGTCGGGATAGGGCGCGTCGATCGCGTCGATGCCCGCGATCCGCGCGGCGACGATCACCTTGTTGCGGGCGTATTGCCAGAAATCGCCGGGATATTCGCCCAGCGGCACGAAGTTGGTGTCCACCCGGGCCCCCTGGGACAGCGAGAAGTCGCCGACGCCGAAGATCAGCGCGTCCAACCGCGGACTGGCCACCGCGATCTCTTCGGCGTTGGCCAGCCCCTCGACCTCCTCGATCAACACCTCGAGCCGGATCTTGTTGCCCAGGTTGAGCTTTGCCTCCAGCTGGCTGAGCAGGACGTCGACCCACCAGACGTCGCGGGCCCGGCGCGCCTTGGGGATGATGACGGTGTCAAGGTTGCGGCCGGCCGCGGTCACCACCTCGATGAGGTCGTCGTGGCACCACGGGGTGTCGAGGCCGTTGATCCGTACCGCCCGCGCGGTGCGCCCCCAATCCAGGTCGTTGAGCGCGCTGATCGCCTTGCCGCGCGACTCCTCCTTGAAAGCCGGCGGCACCGCGTCCTCGAGGTCGAGGAACACCAGGTCGGCACCGCATCCGGCGGCCTTGTCGAACATGTTGTCGTTGCTGGCGGGCACCGCGAGCTCCGAGCGGCGGAGAAGCTGGGTCATCGATCAAATTCCTTCTGTCACACCACGCCCCGGGCGCGTAGCTGGTCGATTTCGTCGGGGGTGAGGCCGAGTAGTTCCCCGTAGACCTCGGCGTTGTGCTCACCGAGGCGGGGTCCGAGATGCCCGACCGTGCCGGACGCCGACGAGAAGCGCGGCACGGGCGCCTGCACCGTCATCGGTCCGAGCTGCTGGTCGTCGACGGAGACGAACACCCCGCGGTGCGCCAGCTGCTCGTCGGCGACCAGGTCGCTGATGTCATAGACCGGCGCTGCGGCGACCTCGTGGGCTTCGAACACGGCCATCGCCTCCGAAAGTGTCTTGCCCGCAACCCAATCGGCGACGAGTGTGTCGACTTCGCGGGCGCGCGCCAGCCGCCGCTGCGGATCGGAGAAGTCCGGGTCACCCAGCAGGTCGTCGCGGCCGATCGCCCGGAACACCCGCAGCGCCAGCGCCGGTGAGCTGCCGGACATGGCCAGCCATCGCCCGTCGGCGGTCTGGTAGGTGTTGCGCGGCGCGGAGATGTCCCACCGGTTGCCGGATCGCTCGGGCACCAGGCCCAGCTGGTCGTAGCCCAGCAGCGTCTGTTCCAGCAGCCGGGCCAGCGGGTCGATCAGGTTGACATCGATCAATTGTCCCGGCCCGCCGTGCACATCGCGGTGATACAACGCCATCATCACCGCGTAAGCGGCATTCAGCGAGGCGACGCCGTCGGCCAACATGAACGGCGGCAGGGTGGGCGGCGCGCCGGCCTGGCCGGTGATGTGCGCGAAACCGCTCATCGCCTCGCCCAGCGTGCCGAACCCCGGCCGCTCGCTCTTCGGCCCGCTCAACCCGTAGCCGGTGATGTGCAGCATCACGAGCCGCTCATTGACCTCGCGCAGGCTCTCGTAGTCCAGGCCCCATTTGCGCAGGGTCTGGGGACGGGTGTTGAAGATGGCGACGTCGGCGTGCTCCACCAGACGGCGGACCAGCTGTTGTCCGTCCGCGCTGCGCAGGTCCAGCGTGATCGATTTCTTGTTGCGGGAGATGGACTTCCACATCAGGCCGACACCGTCGCGCTGATTGCCCCACCCGCGGATCGGGTCGCCATGGCGTGGTTCTTCGACCTTGATCACGTCGGCGCCGAACTCGCCCAGATAGGTCGCCACCAGCGGCGCGGCGGCCAGCGTGGCCAGGTCGAGCACCCGCAGCCCGTCAAGCATGGGCCACCCGCGCGTTGGCGGGACGCGGCAGCCCGAGATGCCCGCGCAGGGTCGCGGACCGGTATTCGGTGCGGAACAGGCCGCGGCGTTGCAACTCGGGGACCACCATGCGCACCACGTCTTCGAATGCGCCGGGCAGATGCGTTGCGGCCAGCACGAATCCGTCACAGGCGCCGGTTTGGAACCAGTCCGCCATCTGATCGGCGACCTGCGGGCCGGTGCCGACGAACCGGGGCCCCTGCAACAGGGTGGCGCGATGGTTGGCGAGATCCCGCACGGTGACGGCGTCGCCGCCGATGTGGGCGCGTAGGTTCTGCACCAGCCCGCGGATGCCGGAGACGGAGGCCAGGATGTCGTCGGTCACCGGATCGTCGAGATCATGTTGGGCGAAGTCGTAATTCATCAGTTCCGACAACAGCGTCAGCGATGCCATCGGATGCACCAGATCGTTGAGGAGCATCGCCTCGCGGTCCTTGGCATGGGCCTCGGACTCGCCCACCACGGCATAGGCCATCGGACAGATTCGAACCGCGGCGGGGTCGCGGCCGGCGTCGGCGATGCGGTCCTTCTGGTCGGCGTAGTGGCTGCGGGCGACGTCGATGCCCGGATCACCGGTGAAGATCAATTCCGCCCAGCGGGAAGCAAATTCGCGGCCACGTCCCGACGACCCGGCCTGGATGATCACCGGCCGACCCTGCGGGGTGCGCGGCACCGTCAACGGTCCACGCGCGGAGAAGAATTCACCGACGTGGCCGAGTTCGTGCACCTTCGCGGGGTCGGCGTACCGGCCGGACACCCGGTCGTGCAGCACGGCGTCGTCCTCCCAGGTGTCCCACAGGCCGGTCACCACGTCCATGAATTCGTCGGCCCGGTCGTATCTTTCGTCGTGGCCGAGATGGGCGTCGACGCCGAAGTTCTGCGCCTCGCTGTCGTTGACCGAGGTGACCACGTTCCACGCGGCGCGGCCGCCGGAGAGGTGATCCAGCGACGCGAACGTGCGCGCCACATGGAACGGCGGGTAATAGGTGGTCGAGTACGTCGCGCCCAACCCGATCCTGGAGGTGGCCTGGGCCAGCACGCCGAGGATCACGCCGAGGTCCAGCTTGACCGGGCGGGCGCCGTAGCGCACGGCCTCGCCCACCGAGCCGCCGTACACGCCCGGCATGGCGAGGCGGTCGTCGAAGAACATCAGGTCGAAGCAGCCCTCTTCGAGCTGTCGGCCGATCTTGGCGTAGTAGGCGGCGTCCAGGTAGCGGTGCTCGGTGGCCGGGTGCCGCCACGATCCCGCGTACACGGAGGTGCTGCCCGCCTGCATGAAGGCGACGAGGGCCATCTTGTCGGTGCGCATGGTTTGAAACGTAACATCTGATATTTCAGATATCAAATGTCGCGTCTGGTATTGTTCGGACGTGGCGGCGATCGACATCTCCGGGACGGTGCGGGAACGCGCGGCCCGCGAACTGCGTGACCGCATCCTGACCGGCGCCCTGCCGGCCGGTTCGCGGATCGACCTCGACGCCATCACCGCCGAATTCGCCACCAGCCGGACCCCGGTGCGCGAGGCGCTGCTGGAGCTGTCGTTCGAGGGCCTGGTTCAGGTCGCCCCGCGCAGCGGCGTCACGGTGATCGGCATCAGCCCCGAGGACGTGCTGGACAGCTTCACCATTCTCGGCGTGCTGACCGGCCAGGCCGCGGCCTGGGCGGCCGAACGGATCGGCCCCGAGGAACTGGCGACGCTGCGCGAGCTGGCCGCCGAGGTGGTCGCGAAGTCCGGTGACGACAGCATCGGCGAGGCCAATTGGCATTTCCATCAGATGATCCACCGGGCCGCGCACTCGCCGCGGCTGGCGAACCAGATCAAGCACGCCGCCCGCGTGGTGCCGACCAATTTCCTGACCTTGTTCCCCGAGCACGAGAAGCATTCGCTCGACGAGCATGCGCAGTTGCTCGACGCGCTCGGCGACAAGGACGTCGAGCGCGCCCGCGCCATCGCCGAACGACACGTCCTGGATGCCGGGCGCTCGCTGGCCGAATGGCTGGAACAGCGCCGCGACGGCGAGCGCTGAGCGCCGCCGCGTCAGCCCTTCAGCGCGGGCAGCACCTTGTCGGTGAGCAACTGGACCGACTGCCAAGCTTCCTCGACCGGCATGCCGCCGACCAGGGGGTGCAGGACGATCGGGCCGAAATCGGGCGCGTCGCGCACCTCGGCGATCAGCTGGTCGGGAGTCAGAAAGCGGTAGCGGCCCGATGCCCGAACCTCGTCGAGGGTCTGCACGCCCGGCAGGTGCATGAGGGAACGCTGGTCGGTTGACCATCCGCCGTAGGTGACCGCCTCCCACAGGATGTGGTCGCCGAGTTCGGCCCACGCCCGCTCGGGATCCTCGTGCAGGTAGATCATGCCCCGGTTGAGCGGTCCCGGCATGAGAACCACTGGGGCCAGGTCGATCTCGGCGCACAGCTCGCGGTAGTAGTCGGCGATCTCGGGGAGGTGATCGGCGAGGCTGAGCGGCAGCCGGAACCGGGCCGCGCGGCGTGCCGTGGCCCGCGCGCCCCCACCCACGTACAACGGTGGATGCGGCCGGGTCCAGGTGCCGGTGCAGATTCCCGCCGGCGCGCCACCGCCGGACCAGACGGCCAGCATCCGCTCCAGCAGACTGTCCATCAGCGCGCCGCGCCGGCCGAAATCGGCTCCCAGCGCGTCGTATTCGACGGGCCGGTAGCCCAAGCCCACCGTGGTGTGCAGCCGGCCCCGGCTCATGTTGTCGACGAGCGCGATGTCCTCGGCGAGCCGGACCGGGTTCCACAGCGGGCCCAGGGCGCAATCCACGCTGGCGATCAGCGTCGAGGTGCGCGCCAAGAACATCGCCGCGGCCATGATCGGGTTGCAGCTCCAGCCGTGCCCGGTCGCGTGATGTTCGTCGACGCTGACCGACGTGATGCCGTGCGATTCGCCCCACTGCGCCAGCTCGAGCGCGGCGCTCATCAGCCGGCTCTGGGTGCGTGGATCACCGTGCGGGGAGGCGAAGTTGAAGCGCAGCACCGTCAGCAGCATGCCGGGGACCGCCTCACTGTGCTTCCGGCGCGGCGGCGGACTGCAGGAAGGCGGGGAAGTCGGGAAACAGGGCGCGGTCGACGATCTCGATGCGGGTGCCCGCCGCATCGACGTAGTACGCGAACAACGCCAGATCCGGGGCGGCGGTGTCGGCCGTCGCTTCGAACGCAAACCCGTTGTCTTCCAACAGCTGTGCGCTCTGCGCCAGATCGTCGCACCAGTAGCCGAGGTGATGGACCGCGTTGCCGGGGGCGGCCGCCCACGCGGTGCCCGGTACCTCCTGGATGAGCTCGACGTGGGGAGCTTGCAGCGAGTAGACGAAAGTCGAGGTCACTTCCCGGGTTCCGCTCACGGTGCGAAACGGCAGCGTGTAGCTGACCGGGGTGATCCACCGGTACCCGGCGAGCGCGCTCAGCCGGGCCATCGCCGCCTCGAGGTCGGGCACGATGATGCCCGTGTGATAAAAGTCCTCGGGCCGCAGCGCGAATACCGTCATGAGTTCCTCGCTATCTGGTGGCGCAGCCAGGCACTTTCCCAGAAGTTCGTGCTGCTGGCCAGAAGTTTTTCATGGGCCTGACGCAGCACCTCGCGTGCCCCCGAGTGTTCGGCGGGCAGCAGCTGGGCGAGGTGAATCGCGTGCAGCGCGCGGTCGGCGGCCAGGTGCGCCCGGGCGCGATCGAGCAGCGCATCCGCGCCGGCCAGTTCGACCACGTCGTGGGCCACCGCGTCGAACCCGACCGGGTAGAGCTCGGTGGTGGACTCGTGGTGAAACCAGCCCGAGTAGTTCTCCCAGATGGCGCGCACGTCCCAGGAGACCTTGCCGTATCCCTGGCCCACTTCGTATTCCGTAGGCAGCGTGATTTCTCGCATCAGGGTGCGGACGTCTTTGCCGGCGTTCATCCCGGCCACCGTCTGATCGTGGAGGTAGCCGAGGGCGTCGCGCAGCCGGGTGAGCTCCTCGTCGATGCGGTCGGCACCCGCGATGGGCTCGAAGTGACCCGTCACCAGCAACTCGGCCCGCAGGCCGCGAACCCGCTCCACCGAGGCGATGGCCGTCAACGCGTCCCGGTACCGGTCGCCGCGCATGGTGACCAGGTTCGGGATATGACCGAACAGCGGCCCGAAGGTGTTCCCGCACAGGCATATTCGCTCGTCAGGTAACCAGACCACCAGCGAGTCGGTGGTTTCGCCGCCGGGCACCGAGATCAGCTCCATCCGCCGGCCGCCGAGCTCCAGGGTCAGCGTGTCCTCGAAGTCGAGGTCGACGACGGGCACGCTCTGCCCGGGCAACCGGGTGGTGCCCAGGCGCCGCTGGATGGCCTTGATGCCGCCGGCCAGGGTGTCTTTGAAGGCAAAGGCGCTGCGGCTGGCCCGGTACGGGATCAGCCGCTCGTTGTCGTCGCGCCACATCGTCCAGTTCGCTTGCGCCACAACGACGGTGTCCGGGTCGCGAACACTGTCCAGGCCGCCGACGTGGTCCACGTGGCCCTGCGTGAAGACGATGTAGCGCACCGGTGAGGAATCCACGGCATCGAAGTTGGCGCGATGCACCGGGCCCTCGAAACCCATGCCGGTGTTGACGATCACCCGGCCCTCCGCGGTGGTGAGCAAATAGGAGTTGGACAGCCCGGGCGAGCACCACAGTCCCGGGGCGATGGGGTCGGCCCGCGCCGCGGACGCCGGGCGCATCGCCTCGGCGCCCGGCCTGCTCCGATAGACAGGTTCGGGCATCGCTGACTCCTTCATTCGGGGCGCACGTCGAACTTGTCGAAGTAGAAGCCGAAACGGGCGCGCAGCTCGTCGGCGGAGATGCCGAAATGGCGCTGCAACTGGTAGCGGATGCGGCCGTGCTTACCGCGCGGATTTCCGTCCAAGTAGCGCTGAAAGCGGTCGCGCACCCGCTGCGGCAATTCCACCCCGCCGCGCTCATACAGCCGTTCGATCACCGGGATCTCGTTGCCGCTCAACTGATGGAAGCTGATGTCGACGCTGCGTTCCGGGGCCACCAGGTCGCGGTCGCGCACGCAGGCGCTCAGCAGTCGGTGCACGCGGTCGCTCCAGTAGTCCAGCAGCCACTGCGGGTCAATGCTGGTGCGGCGCAACCGATCCGAGTAGGCCATCATGGTGATCGCCGACTGGATCACCGCGACGGGGTCGCGGTGCGTGAACGCGATCGTCGCATCGGGGAAGGTCGCCATCAGCGGGCCGAGCTGCTCGCAGTGCTGCGGACTTTTGAGCACCCAGGTCCGCGGCCCGCGCAGGAAGGTCAACGCCTGCAACACCTTCTTCAGGTAGGCGTAGTGCCGGGTTTGGTCCAGGCTCAGGTAGTGATCGCGCCAGGCGGGCACCCGCGCATGCCATTCCAGGACGTAGGAGGCCAGATCGAGGTCGAGCAGTTCCACTTCCTCCTCGATCGCCTCGGGAAACCGGTCGTGCATGGCGGCCACCACGGGCGCGCTGGCCATCAGCGCCTCGTGTTCCGCCTTGGCGCGGGCATACCGGGGGTCGACACCGAAGACGTCGGGGCCCTGACCACGGGCCGGGATAGGCTCCTGGCTCTCCCAATAGGGCAGTGCGCGCCGGCGCGGGTCGCAGGCGATCAGGTTCACCAGATGCGTGGTGCCCGAGCGCGGCATCCCGACGACGATGAACGGCTGCTCGATCGGGATGGACTCGATCTCGGGATACCGCTGGAGCAGCTCGGTCAGCGACAACCGGTTGCGCAGCAGCCGCACCACACGTTGCCGCAGCGACCCCCGGGTGAGCTGGCGCAGCCCGTGGTCGGCTTCGATCGCCGCGACGTGGACGTGCAGACGGTCGACGAAGCCGTGCGTGTCGTCGAGGTCGGCGCCGGGCAGGCCGGCATGTTCGATCGCCTCGGCGAGCATCCGGTCGATGTCGAGATCGACGGGCTTGGCCTCGGTGAACTCCAGGATCTGACGTTGGACGTCGGTGAGCCGGGGCGAGGTCAGGTCGTCGAAGTCGATGTCGTCAACCGCGGAACCCACCGGGATCCTAGAGGTTGGCCAGGTCGTCGGGGACGTCGATCTTGTGTTCCTGCAGCGCTTCCAGCGGCACCACCTCAAGGGTGCTCTCGTGCGTCGACACCAACACCACCGGGGCCGCGCACCCGTCGTGATGCGCGCGCAGCCAATTCAGCGCGGTCACGCACCAGCGGTCGCCGGGCAGCAGACCGGGGAACCGGTACTCGGGGACCGGCGTCAGCAAGTCGTTGCCGATGGAACGCTGGTGCTCCAGGAATTCGGCGGTCATCACGGCGCAAATCGTGTGCCGCCCAAGGTCCTGCGGTCCCGTCGAGCAACAGCCGTCGCGGTAGAAACCGGTCAGCGGATCGGTGCCACAGGGTTGCAGCGGACCGCCTAGCACGTTTCGATCAGGCACCCGTTCAGTATTGCGCTCGCGGGGGTGAAGTTTGAAGTAATTCTGCCGACTGGGTGGGATAGATTTTCCCGTGCGCCGTCATCGACGATGATGGCCGCAGGCCGCCGCAGACACCGATCGGGTTACCGGACTCGTTGTCCACCAACGGGTTAGGGCGCGACCGGGCGATTGTAACCTTGCCGACGTTCGCGATGGGCGGGGGCGCGCCGGAGGCGGATGGTCACGGATTGGTCACGATGACGGCCCGGTAACAATCGTTATCTTCAACCTGTCGCGACGCGCTGAGCAAATCCCGGGGAAATCGCCCCGAAAACTTATCGTCACATCGTGGAACGACGAACGGCCCTGAAACTTCCCCTGCTGCTGGCGGCGGGCGCCGCAGTTGCCCGGGCGCCCCGGGCCTCGGCGGAGGAAGCTGGCCGGTGGTCGCCCGAGCGCGCCAACCGCTGGTATCAGGCGCAGGGTTGGCTGGTGGGAGCAAACTACATTCCGGCCAACGCCATCAACCAGCTGGAGATGTTCCAGCCCGACACCTTCGATCCCCGGCGCATCGACACCGAGCTGGGCTGGGCGCAGTTCTACGGTCACAACACGGCGCGGGTGTTCCTTCATGATCAGCTCTGGGCCGCCGATCAGCGCGGGTTCCAAACCCGCCTTGGGCAATTCGTCGATATCGCCGCACGACATCGCATCAAGCCGCTGTTCGTCTTCTTCGACTCGTGTTGGGACCCGCAGCCCCGGGCCGGCCGGCAGCGCCCGCCGCGGCCGGGCGTGCACAACTCCGGGTGGGTGCAGAGTCCGGGCGCCGAGCGTCTCGGCGACCCCCGCTACATCCCCGTCATGCGCGACTACGTCACCTCGGTGATGACCCAATTCCGCAACGACGACCGGGTTTTGGGCTGGGACCTGTGGAACGAGCCGGACAACCCGGCGCGGCAGTACCGCAACGTCGAACGGAGCGACAAGGAGCAGCTCGTCGCCAACCTGCTGCCGCAGGTGTTTCGGTGGGCGCGGGCGGTCGATGCCAGTCAGCCGCTCACCAGTGGGGTGTGGCGCGGGGATTGGGGACAACCGCAGGGCCGCAGCGCAATCAGCGACATCCAGCTGGCCAACGCCGACGTCATCACCTTCCATTCGTATGCCGAGCCCGCGGGCTTCGAGTCGAGGATCAACGAGCTCACCCCGCTGGGCCGGCCGATCCTGTGCACCGAGTACATGGCCCGGCCGCGGGGCAGTACCGTCGAGAGCATCCTGCCGGTGGCCAAGCGGCACAACGTCGGCGCCATCAACTGGGGCCTGGTCGCCGGCAAGACGCAGACCTACTTCCCCTGGGAGTCATGGGATCATCCGTACACCTCGGTGCCCAAGGTGTGGTTCCACGACCTGATCCGGCCCGAGGGGCGGCCGTTCCAGGACATCGAAGCCCTGACGGTGCGGAAGCTGGCCGGAAGCCCGACCTGAACCGTGGGAGGGCGGCCCGCGTTGCCTGACTAATTCTCAAGTGGTACACGATATTTCGCGTTCAATCCTCGGACTTCAACCGGTACAGATGAGCATATCCGCGCACGGTTCGGCCCCTAAATGCCGGGTCGCGTCGATACTCGGTCCTAGCATGGGTTTGCTGCGTTAGCCCGATCTAGGAGCACGTCATGTCGTCTGAGTACTGGGACGAAGAGGAAACCTGCGAGCTATGCGGTGGCCCGGTCGCCGTCCTGATGAAGCAGGACTACGCGCATGGCGGTGTGCCTCTTCGGCCCATCGCCCAGCGGGCTATTTGCCTGAAGGGCTGCGTGGGCCAGGTGATATCGCCCGAACGCATGCTGGATCGCGGCGCCTGACCGCACGTCCGGCGCAGCGGTGCCGCGGCGTGGGCATCGCCCTGGCAGCCGTTGCTAAATCGGAAGCAGAGTCGCGACCTGGGTCGCCACGGTGATGCCCTGCACCGGCCCGCCGAGTAGTAGGGTTATACCTGCTCAGAAGGGGGCGGCGATGCTTGTCGGTGGTTGGCGGCGATTGGCGGCGCCATGCAGCTGACAAACCTGAGCGAAGCGGAATTGATCGCGTCGGCCGGGGGTGATCCGTGGGCGATCAACCAGAGCCTGCAGGCCGGCAGCCCGTTTCAAATCTCGCAGTTGGCGCAGGCCTTTCACACCGCCGGCCGGTGCACCGCCGAAGCCGACCACGCATTCGAGGACGCCCGCAAGCGCTTCGACTCCGCCTGGAATCACCAAAATGGCGACCACCCGATCAACGACTCGGACGAGGTGCAGCGCGTGACCAAATCCCTTGGCGCGCAGTCCTTGCAGCTGCCCAAGATCGGGGCCGATCTGGAAGGCATCGCCGCCTCCCTGGCCGAGGCGCAAAAGGCCGGGGCCCAGGAGATCGCCGAGTTGGAACGTGAGCTGCGCGGGCTGGACAACATCACCGGTGCGATCAACCATGATTTGACCCTTGACCTATCTGCGTCGGAACGCTCCGAATTAGAGTCACTCAAGAAGGCCGTGCACGCCGACGCCGTCGACGACGTCCGCGACGCGCTCAAGCAGATGAATTCCATTCGCAACGGCTATTCGGAAACGTTGCGCAAATCGATGGACTCTTTGCACACCGAAGGCTACGACCCTCCAACCACGGTCGACACCTGGATGGAGAGTCCGCTGAAACCGGGTGAGGTGAGGGATCTGGGACCAGTCGCCGGTACAGGTGGGGTGCCGGGCATCCCGGGGATCGGGGCCGCGGATTTGGGAGAGGTCGTCGAGATACCCGGGCAGCCCGGGAAGTACCTCGCCATCTTCGGGGATTCGTTCTCCGGAAATAAGATGGGCGATGGAGAACACTATCGGTCGGTGGCCGTGCCGGTGACCTTCGATGCCGAGGGCCACCCACATTTTGGGGCGCCATTGACGGGACCAGAAGGCAGCGGTCACGAGCTTTTTCCCATCCCGAGCGACGCGAAAGGTGTCACTGACACGCTGCCCTCGGGGACGATCACGCTGGGAGACAAAACCTACATGATGGTGACGGGCACTAAGGACGATCTAAGGCCAGTGGCTTCGTGGCTGGTCGAAGTGAATGGTGACCCGGGCAAGGGGTGGACAATGGTTCCAGGTTCATTTCGGGGCGCTGGGGACGCCCCCACCCAGGTCAGCGGGTATAAGGGCTCGGACGGCAAGGTCTACATCGCTGCCGACTCCTTCGACCGCAGCCGGGGCATCACCATGTACCGTGCGGACCCTGCGAACGTCTTCGAACGCGACAAGTGGCAGCCATGGACTGGCAAGGATTGGGGCAATCCCCGGGACCAGGCCGTACAGGTAACTAACGATCGCTACGGTGAGCTCAGCTTCCGCGAAATCGGTGGTAGGCCGGTGTTGTCAGGCTTTAACGTAGATGCGCATAAGGGAAGTGTTGAAGTGCGGGTAGGAACCAGCCCAACTGACATGTTCGGCGCGGACGTGCCCACCACCCTTGTGGTACAGAATGGCGATCCAGGCGCCCCCAAGTTCATGCCGCAGCCGTACGGTGGGTATATCTTGCCAGGATCAACTCTAGACGATTTGAAATTACTTGGCAGTCAATGGAATACAGCCAAGGATGGTAACGGCGTGCCGATCGGTACTCCGTACAACACCCGAGAGTTTCAACTCAATCCCTTTCACTGACGCATGGCGGCCCGCCCAAGCCGATAGGAGGCATATCGTGGTCAAAGAAACGAGCGGCGTCATAACACTCATCAGCGCCGCTTTCTCAATTGCGTGCACGGCCCACGCAGACCTCCCCAAATTTCCCGACCTGTCTGCAGACGCTCCAGTGAACGTCCGCGATTACACGATTGATGTCCCCAACCCTGGCCGCCCACCCCTTCCAACGGTGTACTTCCTTACCCCTGACGGGGTGGTCTGCAACTTCACGCCCGATCAAGCACAGTGCAGTGGAAATAACCTGCCTTCGGTGCCCCCCGCGCCTTCACATCCCGATGCCGGAATCACAGGGGTTAATTGGATCGGAACCACGACTGGCCTGAAACAGACGAATGAGGGCGAACCGTCACGCGTAGTCGATGGACATCCCGTCAAAACGCTTCCACCGGGTCATTCCATCACTGTCGATGGCATCATCTGCGGCGTCGACAACTCAGGGACGACGGCATGCAAGGATCCGCAGGGCCGTGGTTTCGTGTTGTCGCCGCATGGTTCCGGTTGGCTCCCGCACGTGTGATATTGGGGTGGACTAACCGCTATGGACGGGGTAGCCGTGTTGCACCGCCACTAAGCACTCGGCGCCAATACCAGGTCGAAAGACGTGATTAGCAATGTGTTCAGTTGAGCCGATTGGAGAACGCGGTGGCGGCTAAGGCGCTTGCCGCGATCGGCGCCGGACTTGTGGGGGCTGCTCTTTCAAGCCCATGTACGGCACATGCCGACCCTGCCGGCTTTCCCGATCTGAGCGGCTACACCCCCGCAAACGTTACGGACTACACGATTGGCCTTCCCAACACCGGGCGTGCACCGCTCACTACCGTGTATTTCCTTACCCCAGATGGCATCACATGCGATTTTTTCTCGGGAGAGGCGCAGTGCACGGGCAATAACTTTCCCGCTATACCGCCAGCTACTGGGACCGGCACAGTGAACGCAATTGGAACCAGCTCTGGCTTAGCACAATCTGGTGATCCGATTGCCCCGAACGGCCAGGTCTACGGGCACTCACTCAACACGCTTCCCCCATTCCATTCGATCACGGTGGATGGCGTGGTCTGCGGGGTTGATAACTCGCGCACGACGGCCTGCAAGGACCCGCAGGACCGGGGCTTCGTGTTGTCGCCACACGGATCCGCTTGGCTGCAACACGTTTGATTCGAGACAGAGGTCTCGGCGCGAGAGTCGATCGGTACGGCAGTGAAGGTTCTCGAATCACGGTTCGTAGCAAGGGAATTAGTTCGTCAGCACCGATAGGAAAGAAATGGTGTCCAAAACGCTCGCCGGAGTCGCCGGTCTAGTCGGCGCCTCACTTTTGAGCCCGTGCACGGCAGACGCCGACCCCCCGAGTTTTCCCGATCTGAGCGGCTACACGCCCGTCAGCGTCGCCGACTACACGCTCACGTATCCGAACTCGGGACGGCCAACGCCCCTGCGATTGGTCGCTTTCGTCACCCCGGACGGCGTGACTTGTGCATTCGGAAACCCGCCATCCGCCGGCTGCAGTGGGAACAACCTGCCAGGTCTACCGCCGGCTGCCCCCTCATCCAGCGGCGCACTGCGGGTGAACTCCATCAGTACCGGTTCGGCACCACACCCAACAGGCACGCCCCTTGATACCAATGGACAGCCACTGAAAACACTCCCGCCTTTCCACTCCATCACGGTGGACGGCGTGGTTTGCGGGGTCGATGATTCGGGCACCACAGCTTGCAAGGACCCGCAAGGTCGGGGCTTCGTGTTGTCGCCGCACGGCTCCGGATGGCTTCCGCACGTGTGATTGCCACCTTGCCAAACCGGATCGCCGTTATGCTGCCTTGATCCTTCGCACGGTCTCGGCGAGAAGCTCATCGAGAGTACTCAGCGGCAGCGCCGGCGTCTCCCCCTTGAACAGCCATCCACCTTTGCTTGCGCTGCTTATCACGATCAGTCCTCTTACCTGAGCAACTCTGATCGCCTCGACACCTTCGCCGCACACGCTATGGCCGCGCACGTCGACATCCCTCATCCACCGATGCGTGAGCCGCACTGTGTCCACTCCCTCTGCCACAGCCGAATCTTCTTGCAGGAGTTGGCGATTCTCCCGGTCCCCGCACATGGTCGATTTCTCGGTCAAATGCGCGGTGCAGCTCGCGATCTCACGTCGCAGATCGGTCAAAAAGTCATCACCAACGTGCGCCCGGCTGATCACGACTGTCGGGCGCGGTGGCTTTCCCTTCTGATCCCACTTCGACTGGTCAAAGTCCTGCCAGCTCGCAAGGGGATCGTAGCGTGGGACGGCCGCATGGTCGTTGGACGTGCAGAGCGCCCAGAACTGTCCGCCCGGCTCGTCGGCAGACGGCCGTTTGTCGCCGGAAGCGGTGTCGATGCCAACCTCCATCGCGATTGCAGGAAGCAGCGTCGAGATCTGCGCCTGGCTCCAGTCGGCGAGTTTGGGCGGCAGAGCAGAGCGTGGCCGTGGATGCCCAGACGCCCCGATCAACTGCGACAGCAACTGGTTCCGCGATGCGGCGGACGGGTCGTTGGTTGTATACCAGGCCTGGACGATCACCTTGTTGGGTAGCACTACCGCTGCCGTGTTCGAGACATAGGGCCACTGCGACGCGACATCGCCCGATTGGTACCGGCTCAGGTGCTCGCCGGACTCGGCGACGAGCCAGCCCTGGATCCCGCTGTCATTCATCGACTGGGCCACGGCCCACATCGGACATCGACGGGCCCACGCCGCCATCGCAGTCCCGATATCATCGCCGTCGTCGGCGACCGTGAACCGAAGTCGAACGTAATCGCCACCATTGGCCGGGAACCGGTTGCTTAAAGGCCTCCCGTTGGTGTCCCTCGCGGGCTGATACTCCGCATCGAGTTCGGGACCGGCCTGGGCGCCAAACCTTGGCAGGTGTTGGCACTCCTCGGGTGCAGCCTCCCGAGTGGCCGAGGGCGGCACCGAGGCGAAGCCTGGATCCGGCTGGTACGCAGCGACGCCGCCGAAGAGGTTCTCGTCGACGTCAGCCAGCCCGGGTACGCAGCGCGCCAACCGATCCGGCGCGCACGGCCCGAGTTGATCGGGCGCAGCCCTAAGGGTTGCTGGAGGCGCCGCAGGCTGCTGCTTATGCGTTGTGCACGCGCCACCGCTGAGAACAAGGGCTGCGGCAACGCAGAGTCCCGCCGGTGCACGACCGAAACCGCGCCGAGCAGTCACCAGCTGCTTCCCTCCACGTGGATCTTTCAAGTACATTATCCAACCGCCGACTCGGCAAGGGAGTGGCGCGGTAAACCACCTGCCCCGCTTGGGTTTACGAAGCCGCGAAATCACCGACGGCGGTCATCTTGTTGCCGTCCCGGGCGGTAGCGAAGCCACCCGCAGTGAATCCGCAATTCAGGATGATCGCCCGGTGCGGGGGACTCTGCATCCACATGTCGAGGGCTTCGCCGGGAGTCGCGGCGGAACCGGTTGCCCAGAAGACGATCTCACCCGAATACCTGCTGCGATAGCCCGCGGCAGCGATGCGCGCCTGCGGCGACGAGCCGTCGGAACCGATGTGTCCGCTCACCCCGTTGCGCAGCATGTCGTCGGCGTGCTGCTGCGCGGCTTCCGTCAAACGTGGGTCTTCGGCGATCGGTCCGCACGCCTGGCGAAGCTGGTTGATGCCGTTGTACAGCACCCCCGGGTCGTCCGCGCGGGCGGCGAAGCCGCCGAATGCGCCGGAAGCGGTCATGAAGGCAGTACAGATCGCGAAGACAGCGACGATCTCGGCTTTCCGTGTCATGGCGCCTCGTGCCCGCATGCTCGTTTATCTGTTTTAGATAACGAAATGTTACCCGTTCGCGACCATCAGGGGTCGAGATCGGCCGAGCGGTCCTAGTGGCCGACGTTGTGCACCAGATCGATGGCGTACTGATTCACGAAGTTGCCCGCCGGCGGATCGCCCTTGCCGCATGATCCGTCGGACTCGCCGGGACGCTTGATCCACAAGTAGGCGTCGGCGTGCGCACCGGCGGTGGCCGCGGTGGGCGGGGTGCCCAGGGCGCGACCGCTGGGGTTGCACCAGTTGAGGTCGGAGTCGGGTGCCGGTCCGGCCCCGTTGCGGGAGGTGTCGATCACGTAGTGCGCACCATTGGTGAGCCCGGAAATGGCTTCGCCGTAACCGATTTCGTCCTCGGTGGTGTAAAAGTTCGCGGTGTTGACGCTGAATCCTCGCGCGTGTGCGACGCCGGCCTGATTCAGCCTGGCGGCCATGTCCTCGGGACTGTGCCAACGCAGGTGCCCGGCGTCGACGTACACGGCCGCGTTCGGATCGCGGGTCAGCGTGTCAACGGCGTAGCGAACCAGGTCGAAACGTTCCTGGCGCTGATCGCCCGACAGGCAGTCGGCCATCGCGAGCGCATCGGGTTCGACGACGATCGCCACCCTCGAGGAGCCCACGCCGGATGCGATGCCGTCGATCCACCCGCGGTAGTCGTCGGCCGACGCCATGCCGCCCGCGGCGAAGCTGCCGCAATCGCGGTGCGGGATTCCATAAATCGCCAAAACCGGGATGGCGCCGGCAGCGTTCGCGTCGCCGACGTACTTCCCGACCGTCGCCGCCGAGCCGCCCGGGACGATCCAGTACGCCTGCGGCGTGTTGGCGATGGTGGTCAACTCGGGACTCGGCGGATCGGCGCTCTGCGCGGCGCGCATGGCCGCCGAGTTCGGGTTGACGTAGAACGGCGCCCCGGCCAACGGATTGCCGTCGGCGGCCAGGCGGATCGCCGGGACGGAACGGCTCTGCACCGGGCCGCCGAGAAGGTCCGCGCCGGCGACGGCGGCAACCGTGATCAAGGGGGCAATCCACCGCGCGGCTGCGCCAGCAGCTGAGAACGTCACGTCAGGAAAATTAGTGGCTCGCAGTGAGCGCGCGCCAACCGGGGAGGCCGGGGATCCTACATCGATGCGCGCCCACCGCAGGGCGCCCCGATCGGGCCTGTTCAAACCGCGACTTCGGGCCGCTGACCCCGACGATGTCGCAATGCGCAGCTCGGCGGAAAAGTTTGGCGGTGGCGGAGGGATTTGAACCCTCGGACGGTGTTAGCCGTCACACGCTTTCGAGGCGTGCTCCTTAGGCCGCTCGGACACGCCACCGTCGAGCAGCTTACCGAACGTCATGCCGGTCACCCCAATCGCTGGCGGGCGAAGAAGCCCTCCAGCGGCGCGGCGCACTCTCGCTCCAGCACCCCGCCGCGCACTTCCGGGCGGTGGTTGAGCCGCCGATCGCGCACCACATCCCACAGCGATCCGACCGCGCCGGTCTTGGGCTCCCAGGCACCGAACACCAACCGGGCGATGCGCGCGAGCACCAGCGCGCCCGCGCACATGGTGCACGGTTCGACGGTGACGGCCAGCGTGGCGCCTTCCAGCCGCCACCCGTCCCCGAGCGCGGCGGCCGCCGCCCGCAGCGCCAGGATTTCGGCGTGCGCGGTCGGATCCCCCAGCGCCTCGCGCGCGTTGACCGCCCGGGCCAGTTCGGTGCCGTCGGCGCCGACCACCACCGCGCCGATGGGCACGTCGCGGGGACCCGCCGTCGCGGCAACCGCCAGCGCGGAACGGATCAGGTCTTCGTCAGAAATCACCGACCGAGGCGGTCGATCACCGCCGACAGCTGATCGGCGAAGCCCATCTCGCGGGCAATGCGGCCCAGCTGCTCGTCGGCGTACAAATCGGTCTCGTCGAGGATGACACCCAACACCGCCTCGGGCAGGCCGATGTCGGAGAGCAGGCCTAAGTCGCCCTCCTCGAAGGGATCTGAATCCTCGAGGTCCTCCGGGTCGATGTCGGCGTCCAGCTTGTCGAGCACCTCGGCGGCGATGTCGTAGTCCAGCGCGGCGGTGGCGTCCGAGAGCAGCAACCGCGTGCCCGACGGCGCGGGCCGCACGATGACGAAGAATTCGTCGTCCACGTCGAGCAGCCCGAACACCGCGCCGGAGCTGCGCAGTTCGCGCAGTTCGGTCTCGGCGGCCGACAGGCTCGTCAGCGACTTGGGGGCCATCGGGGCGCAGCGCCACTGCCCCTCTTCACGCACCACCGCGACACCGAAACCGTCCGGCGTGTCCGCGGACAGGCCCTGGGCAGAGGCCCGTTGTGCTCCCATGGCCGCTTACGGTAGTCCCTGACCAGGCCCCCTGACCAGATGGAGCACGAGCGCCCCGACATCTGCACGCGGCGCCGCGCGCCGGATGTGCCAACCTGGGAATGTGGCACACCCTCGCTCCCACCCTCGTTCGAAGACACCGGTGTGCGTGCTCGGGCTGGGACTGGTCGGCGGCTCGATCATGCGCGCCGCCACCGCGGCCGGCCGCGAGGTGTTCGGCTACAACCGCTCGATCGAAGGGGCGCAGGCCGCCACCGCCGACGGCTTCGACGCCGACACGGACCTGACCGCCACCCTGTCTCGGGCCGCCGACTCCGACGCGTTGATCGTGCTGGCGGTGCCCATGCCGGCGCTGCCGAGCATGCTTGCCCACGTCAAGGAGACGGCCCCGCAATGCCCGTTGACCGACGTCACCAGCGTCAAGAAGGCGGTGCTCGACGAGGTCGTCGCCGCCGGCCTGCGGGACCGCTTCGTCGGGGGCCACCCGATGGCGGGCACCGCGCACTCGGGGTGGACCGCCGGCCACGCGGGCCTGTTCACCGGGGCGCCCTGGGTGGTCAGCGTCGACGACCATGTCGACCCGGTGGTGTGGGCGATGGTGATGACGCTGGCGCTGGACTGCGGCGCGGTCGTGGTGCCGGCCCGATCCGATGAACACGACGCCGCCGCGGCCGCCATCTCGCATCTGCCCCACCTGCTCGCCGAGGCGCTGGCCGTGGTCGCCGGGGACGTTCCGTTGGCCTTCGCGTTGGCCGCGGGATCGTTCCGGGACGGCACCCGGGTGGCGGCCACCGCCCCCGACCTGGTGCGGGCGATGTGCGAGGGCAACTCCGACCAACTGGTCCCGACGGCCGATCATGTCATCGAGTTGCTCCGCCGCGCCCGCGATTCGCTGGCCCACCACAAGTCGGTCGCCGACCTCATCGAGGCCGGGCACGCCGCTCGCACCCGCTACGACAGCTTCCCGCGCACCGACATCTTCCACGTCGTGATCGGCGCGGAGAACTGGCGTCAGGAACTGGCCGCCGCCGGCCGGGCGGGCGGGGTGATCAGATCCGCTCTGCCAACCCTGGATAGTCCACGATGAATCCCTGCTCGTCGACGCTGACCGTGGTGTCGGAGATCGGCGAGTGCACCTTGATCTCGTCGCGGCTGCCGGTGCTGCTGTAGCTCACGGTGTCGGCGGTGATGGACATCTCCGGCACGTTGACGTAGACCACGGGCAGGGTGACCGAGGCCGCCCGCTCCTGCAGGCCGAGCCGCCGGATCGGCAGCGCGTTGAAGAACGGGCTGAACTCGACGTCGACGTCGAGGGCGCCGTTGTAGGCCGCGCGGTGCTCGCCCTGGGGGTCGGTGACCAGCCACATGTTCTCCTCGTCACGGGCGAAGGAGAAGACACGCTCACGCTCGGCCAGGGTGACGGTCATGCCGAGCCGCTTGGTGGCGCCGGTTTCGTCGGTCTGCAGGTCGTAGTAGGCGCCGAACGCCGGATTGGCGTCGGTGGCGGCGGCGACGATGCGGCCGTTGGCCTTGATTCTGTTGCCGGACACCTGGAGTCGTACCGATTCCATCCGGGAGACGTCCTGTGCGCGCCAGGTGAGCATCGCCTGCCACACTCGGCGAGACGGGTCAGAAGGGGCTGCGTTCACTCATCTACCGTAAGACGTCCCCGCCAACCGGTGCGGAAGTGGCCGGTATGTGCGCCGCAGCCGGCCGGTACCCGGCACCGACGCCCACACCGCCACGGCCAGCAGACCGTCGAGCACCAGCGCCAACGCGGCCACCGTCAGCGCCCCGACCAGGGCCAGGTGGAACTCGCGCTCCTTGATCCCGTCGATCAGGTACCGGCCCAGCCCGCCGAGGCTGGCATAGGCGGCCACCGTGGCGGTCGCGACCACCTGCAGCGTCGCGCTGCGCAGCCCGCCCAGGATCAACGGCAGCGCATTGGGCACCTCGACGCGCAGCAGCACCTGCGACTCGGTCATGCCCATCGCCCGGGCGGCATCGACCACGGTGGGTTCGACGTTGGCGATGCCGGCATAGGTTCCGGCCAGCAGCGCGGGCACGCCCAGCAGCATCAGCGCCACCAGCGAGGGTCCCAGGCCCAGCCCGAACAGCAGCGTGCCGAACAGCAGCACGCCCAGGGTGGGCAGCGCGCGCAGCCCGTTGACGGCGCCCACCACCAGCAGGGTGCCGCGGCCGGTGTGCCCGATGAGCAGGCCGACGGGCACGGCGATCAGCGCCGAGGCGCCCACCGCGATGCCGGTGTACTCGAGATGCTCGAGGATGCGGGCCGCCAGCCCGACCGGGCCGGTCCAATTGTCGGCGCTCAGCAGATACGCGATGGCCCGCTGCACGAAGTTCACCGGGCACCCCCCACCACCGGCGCGACGACCGAGCGGCGGGCGCCGCCGCGCACCGCGTGCGCCCACGGGGTGACCAGCCGGCCGCCCAGCACGATGAGCCCGTCGACGGCGACCGCCAGCGCGAACAGCGCGATGATGCCGGCCAGGATCTGATCGCTCTTGCCGGTCTGGTAGCCCTGGGTGAACCAGCTGCCCAGTCCGCCGATCCCGATCACCGAGCCGACCGAGACCATGGCGATGTTGGTCACCACCACCACCCGAAGCCCGGCGATCAGGACCGGAACCGCAAGCGGCAGTTCGACTTTCATCATCCGGGTGAGCCGCGGGTAGCCGACCGCGGTGGCGGCGTCGGATATCTGGGCGGGGACCGCGTCCAGCGCCTCGAGCACCGCCCGCACCAGCAGCGCGGCGGTGTAGGCGGTCAGGGCGACCATCACGTTGGCCTCGTCGAGGATTCGGGTTCCGATGATCATCGGCAACACCACGAACAGCGCCAGCGACGGGATGGTGAACACCACGCTGGCGACCGCCGTCGTCAGGCGCCGGGCAAACCGCCTGCGCTGCACCAGCATTCCCAGCGGCAGCGCGATCGCCAACCCAATCAGCACCGGCACCAGCGACAGCCGCAGATGCACGACGGTGAGCCGGGCCGCGTCGTCGAGATGGGTGAGCAGATAGTGCATCAGCGGCTCTTTCGCTGCGATTCCACCGCGGCCAGCACGTCGGCGGCCAGCACACCGCCGATCACCCTGCCGTCGTCGTCGACGGCGACACCGATTCCCGACGGCGACGACAGCGCGGCGTCCAGCGCCTGGCTCAGGTTGCCCCGCGGCCGAAACAGCGATCCGACGCCGGTCATGCTGTCGGACAGCGCCAGGCCGTCGCGGTGTCGGCGCAGGCCCTCGGCGTCGATCCAGCCCAGCGGCGCCCCGGCCTCGTCGACCACGACGGCCCAACCGTCGAAAACATCTGCACCCGACAGGTTTTCGGCGAACAGGCGGCGGACGTCGTGCACCGGCAGTCCGGCGGCGTCGATGAGTTGCAGCCATCGGTAGCCACGGCCCAGGCCGATGAACCTCGACACGAAGTCGTTTGCCGGGCGGGACAGCAGCCGGGCGGGCTCGTCACACTGCTGCAACATGCCGCCCTTGAACACCGCGACCCGTTCGCCGAGCCGCAGCGCCTCGTCGATGTCGTGCGTGACGAACACGATGGTTTTGTGCAATTCGCTTTGCAGCCGCAGTATTTCGTTTTGCAGGTCGTGACGCACCACCGGATCGACGGCGGAGAACGGCTCGTCCATCAGCAGGATCGGCGGGTCGGCGGCCAGCGCGCGAGCCACGCCGACCCGTTGTTGTTCCCCGCCGGAGAGCTGGGCGGGATAGCGCCGGGCCAGCTTGACGTCCAGCCCGACGCGCTCGAGCACTTGGTAGGCCGCCGTGCGGGCGGCCCGCCGGCGCTGGCCGCGCAGCACGGGAACCGTTGCCACGTTGTCGATCACCCGCTGGTGCGGCATCAGCCCGGCATGCTGGATGACGTAGCCGATGCCCAGGCGCAGTTTGACCGGGTCGAGGGTGGACACGTCGACACCGTCGATGCTGATGGTGCCGGACGTCGGCTCGATCATCCGGTTGATCATGCGCAGCGCGGTGGTCTTGCCGCTGCCGGAGGATCCGACGAAGACGGTCAGCTTGCCGGTGGGCACGGTCAGGCTGAGCCGGTCCACGGCGGCGGTCCCGTCCGCGAACACCTTGCTGACGTTGTCGAAGACGATCACGTCAAGGTCCGATCGGGTGGTTTAATCCGTTGTCCCGCAACCAGTTTCGGGCAGCCTGGTCGGGGTCGACGCCGGAGTTCCCCGACACCGCGGCGTTGAGCCCGGCCACGCCGGGGGTGGTCAGCTTGGCCGATACCGCGTCCAGCACCAGCTTGAGCCGCTCCGAGCGCTTCTGCGAATTGACCAGCGGCACAACGTTTCCGGCTATGAAATTGTGCTCGGGGTCGTCGAGTGCCACCAGGTGGTGCTGCGGTATGGCCGGCGATGTGGTGAAGATGTTGGCGGCGTTCACCCGTCCCTCCAGCAGCGCGCGCACGGTGACCGCGCCGCCGCCGTCGTCGATCGCGACGAAGTTGCCCGGTTTGATGTCCAGCCCGTATTTCTGCCGCAGCCCCGGCAGGCCGGCCGGCCGGGTGGCGAACGCCGAGGGCGCCCCGAATCGCACGTCGGCCGAGTGCGGGGCCAGATCGCCGATCGTCCTCAGGTTCCAGGAGTTCGCCGCTTGGCTGGTCACGCTGACGGTGTCGGTGTCGGTGGCCGGGGCCGGCGTCAGGATCGACAGGTCGGCGGGCAGGCGCCGGTGCAGCTCCTGCTCGACCGCATCCAGGGTGGTCGCGCTCGACGCGGGCTCGAAATACAGCAAGAGGTTGCCGATGTATTCGGGCACCAGATCGATGGAATGGTCTTTTATCGCAGGGATATACGTCTCCCGGCTGCCGATCCCCATCCGCTTTCCGACGTCGAAACCGTTGGCCTGCAAGGCTTGTGCGTAGATCTCGGCAATAATCTGCGATTCCGGGAAGTCCCCGGAGCCCACCACGATCGAGTCGGGGCTGCGCACCTGCGCTCCCAGCGGGTCGGAATTGCTGCACGCCGCAACGACGAACATCGTCGTCAGCAACACCGCCACCGGCCTGACCACGGCAGGCACGCGCAGCCGCATCGTCATACCGCCGACCTTAACTTCCCGACCCCCACCCGCCGGCCCGCGCGGACCTGTTACGGGAATCGGTTTCATTCTGCGCTGGATGGGGCAAAGATGGCAGCATGAGCAGCCACACCCCTGACTCGCCCGGCCAGCAGCCCCCGAAACCGACCCCTGCGGGCAAGACCCCCGCACCGGCCAAGGAACCGGCGATCGGGTTCACCCGCGCCGGCGCACTGTGGTCGTCGCTGATCGCCGGCTTCGTGATCCTGATTCTGTTGCTGATCTTCATCACCCAGAACACGGCGCCGACGGCCTTCCGGTTCCTGGGCCTGCACTGGAGCCTGCCGCTGGGGGTGGCGATCCTGCTGGCCGCGGTGGTCGGCGGGCTGATCACGGTGGCGGTCGGCACTGCGCGGATCCTGCAGCTGCGCCGCGTGGCGAAAAAGCAGCACGCGGCCGGCGGGCGCTAGCCGGGCAGCTTGGCCAATTCGGCCAGGCCGCGCGAGATCAGCGGCGCCACCACCTCGGGCGTGTGCTCGGCGGCCTCGCCCAGGCCGCGGGCCTGATCCGACATCCGGCGACGGAAGTCGATGCCCGCGGCGATGATGGCGAGTTTGAAATACGCCAACGCCATGTAGAACTCCCAATGCGCCAGCGGTATCCCGGCCACCAGCGAATAGCGGTCGGCCAGTTCGTCGGCCGTCGGCAACAACGGCGACGTCCACGCGGCCTGCGCGTTGACGATCAGGTCCAGCGCGGGATCGCGGTACACACACATCAGGGCGGCATCCGAGAGCGGATCCCCCAGCGTGGACAGCTCCCAGTCGACGACGGCGCGCACCTTGGTCGGGTCGTCGGCGTCCAGGATCGTGTTGTCGATCCGGTAGTCGCCGTGCACGATCGAGGTGCGGCTCTGCTGCGGAATGGCCTGGCCCAGACCGGAATGCAGGCGCTCCACGTCGGCGTCGCGCCGGTCCTCGGGCAGCCGCACCAGCGCCCATTGCGACCCCCAGCGGCGCACCTGACGCTCGAGATAACCGCTGGGCTTGCCGAAATCGGCCAGGCCCACGGCGTCCGGATCGACGCTGTGCAGATCGACCAGCACCCGGATCAGCGAGTCGACGCAGCCTTCGATCACGGTGTGGCTGAACGACTCGAGCTGGGCGCGGCGGCGCACCACCTGGCCGGCAACGAATTCGACGATCTGGAACGGCGCGCCCAGCACCGACTCGTCCTCGCACAACCCGATCGTGCGGGCCACCGGAACCGGTGTGTCCTGCAGCGCGGCCACCACCCGGTATTCGCGGGCCATGTCGTGCGCCGACGGCGTCAACCCGTGCAGCGGCGGGCGCCGCACCAACCAGCTGGTGGCGTCGTCGTACACCCGGAACGTCAGGTTGGAACGGCCGCCGGAGATGAACTCCGCGCGCAACTCGCCGTCGCGGCCGATGCCGAGCGAACGCAGGTAGGAATCCAGCGCCGCCAGGTCGAGCCCTTCGAGTTGGTCAGCTGAGGTCACCGAACTTGTCTACCATCGCCGGCCCGCGCCCCGTTCACCACCTTTGGATTCGGGGCAGCAGGTCCCAGACGTGTTCGGTGGTGTTGACCGCGGCCACGGTCGCCTGGCCGGACCGGGAGAACAGCAGCCGGGTCACCGACGCGTAGTCGACGGGGAAGGACAACAGCCGGGCCGTGCCGAGGATCTCGTGCAGCAGCACGTTGATCACCCCGCCGTGGCTGAAGACCGCGACGGTGTCCTCGGGTTCGGCCGCCGCGACGAGGTCGTCGACCGCGGCGCGCACCCGGGCGCGGAACGCGTCCTCGTCGACCGCGCTGGGCAGGTGCCCCTGCGCCAAACGCGCCCACTCCTCCGGCATTTCGTCGCGGATCTGTTCGACGGGGATGTACACCGGCAGGTCGCGGTCGTATTCGGCGAACCGGTCGTCGATCTCGACGCTTAGCCCGCGGTCGGCCGCCACCGGTGCCGCCGTCTGCACGGCGCGGCGCTGCGGACTGCTCACCACCCGCGAAATGGGAAAGCGCTCAAGCGCCTTGGGCAGCCGCTCGATTTGGGCCAACCCGTCCGCGGACAGGTCCGGGTCGGAGCCTTGGCCGTGTTCGCTGCGCAGCGGCAGCGCGTGCCGGACCAGAAGCACTTGCATATTTCTTCCCGTCGTTCGATGGTGGGCAGCGCCAGTTTCTCATCGCGTCCGCTGACGCCGATTCCGAGGAGCACCCATGACGCAGCCGGACACGGATTGGGACGCCGCCTACCGCCAGGCGGCCCCACCCCCGTGGAGCATCGGGCGGCCCCAGCCGGAGCTGGAGCGGCTCATCGACGAGGGCAAGTTCCGCAGCGACGTGCTGGACTCCGGCTGCGGCCACGCCGCCCTCTCGCTGCGGCTGGCCGCGCTCGGCCACACCGTCGTCGGCCTGGACGCCAGCGCCACCGCGATCGCCGAGGCGACCGCCGCGGCGGCCGCACAGGGCCTGACCACCGCGACGTTCGCGCGCGCCGACGTGACCGACTTCGCCGACTATCCGCCCGGCTCCGAGGGCCGCTTCGCCACCATCGTGGACAGCGGGCTGTTCCACGCGCTGCCGCCGCAGCGTCGTCAGGACTATCTGCGGTCGATCTTCCGCGCGGCCGCTCCGGGGGCCGCGCTGTACATCCTGGCCTTCGCCGCCGGGGCGTTGGCGCCGGCGCACCCGGACCGGCCGGGCCCGCAGGGTTTCACCGAAACCGAGCTGCGCGAAGCGGTTTCGGTGCTCTGGCACATCGACGACCTGCGCGCGGCGCGGGTGTACGGCAACGACGACTCGGCCGGGGCGCCGGACAGCCCGCTGGCCCATCTGGAACGCGACGGCGAGGGCCACTTCATGGCGCCCGGATTTCTGGTGAGCGCGCACAAGCGGGATTGAGCCCCCCGACGGCGGGAGAATGCTATTCTCCGTGAGGAGATTGGGGTGTGCAGCGATGGCCGGACAACGCGGTGGGGTCGAATCGGGGCTGGATGCGGGCGTTCTGGCCCGCTGGCTGGACGCGAACGACGCACCGGGCAGCGGCGAAGAGACCCGGCTGACCCCGTTGCAGGGCGGCTCCCAGAACACCCTCTACCTGATCGAGCGCGGGCCGGCGCGGATGGTGCTGCGCATGCCGGGTGCCCGGGCGGACGCCGCCCGCATCGACGGGCTGCTGCGCGAGATCCGCTTGGTGCGCGCACTGTCCGGGACCGACGTCCCGCACGCGGCGCTCATCGCCGCCGACGACACCGGGACCGTGCTCGGGATGCCGTTCTACGTCATGGCGGCGATCGACGGGTGGAGCCCGATGGACGGCGGGTGGCCCGCGCCGTTCGACACCGACCCGCGGGCGCGGCGCGGGCTGGCGTTCCAACTGGTCGAGGGCGCCGCCAAGCTGGGCCGGGTGGATTGGCGCAAGCAAGGACTCGAGGGCTTCGGCCGCCCGGACGGATTCCACGAGCGGCAGGTCGATCGCTGGCTGGCGTTTCTCGACGCCTACCGGGTCCGCGAGCTGCCCGGGCTGGACGAGGCCTCCGACTGGTTGCGCCGCAACCGTCCGGCGCACTACCGGCCCGGCATCATGCACGGCGACTACCAGTTCGCCAATGTGATGTTCGCGCACGGCGAGCCGGCGCGCCTGGCCGCCATCGTGGACTGGGAGATGACGACCGTCGGGGATCCGCTGCTCGATTTGGCGTGGTGCCTGCTGGGCTACGACGGTGAAAACCCGCGGGAGGACGGGTTCTATCTCGACATGCGCGGGATGCCTTCGCGCAGCGAGCTGTTGGAGCACTACGAATCCGTCAGCGGGCTGTCCACCGAGAACATCGACTACTACCTGGTGCTGGCCAACTGGAAGCTGGGCATCGTGCTGGAGAAGACGTACGCGGCGGGGGTGCGTGGTGGCTCCCGACACGAAGGAGTCGACCCCAAGATCACCGAGGCGTTCGGGGCGATGATCCCGCAGCTGATCGCGACGGCGGCCGAGCTGGCCCGGCAGCTGGGAAACTGAAATGGGTTATGCTGAACAGCTTTTCGACCTCACGGATCGGGTGGTCCTGATCACCGGCGGCAGCCGCGGACTGGGACGCGAGATGGCCTTCGGCGCGGCCCGCTGCGGCGCGGACGTGGTGATCGCCAGCCGCAACCTGGACAACTGCGTCGCCACCGCGCAACAGATCGAGCACGAGACGGGCCGGCGCGCCATGGCGTATCAGGTGCACGTCGGGCGCTGGGACCAACTCGACGGGCTGGTCGAGGCCAGCTACGACCGGTTCGGCAAAATCGACACGCTGATCAACAACGCGGGCATGTCGCCGTTGTACGACAAGCTGACCGACGTCACCGAGAAGCTGTTCGACGCCGTGGTCAACCTCAACCTCAAGGGCCCGTTCCGGTTGTCGGCGTTGGTCGGTGAGCGCATGGTGGCGGCCGGCCGCGGCTCCATCATCAACGTGAGCACCGCCGGGTCGCTGCGGCCGACGCCGGACATCGTCCCCTACGCCGCGTCCAAGGCCGGGCTCAATGCCATGACCGAAGCGCTGGCCAAGGCGTTCGGACCGGCGGTGCGGGTCAACACCCTGATGGCCGGGCCGTTTCTGACCGACGTGAGCAGGGCCTGGAATCTGGAAGCGGCGCAAGAGAATCCGTTCCGCCACCTCGCGCTGCAGCGCGCCGGGGATCCCCGTGAAATCGTCGGCGCCGCACTGTTTTTGGCCTCCGATGCGTCCAGCTTCACCACCGGCTCGATCCTGCGGGCCGACGGTGGAATCCCCTGATCCCGATGAGGAGCGATTGAGATGTCCTGGGACTTTTCTACCGAGCCGGAGTTCGAGGAGAAGCTGGAGTGGATCCGCGGGTTCGTCCGCGACGAGGTGGAACCGCTCGAGGTGCTCTTTCCCGGCTGTGAATTCCTGCCGCTGAACGACGAGCGGCGCCGGATCGTCGACCCGCTCAAACAGCAAGTGCGCGACAACGGGTTGTGGGCACCGCATCTGGGTCCGGAACTGGGCGGGCAGGGTTTCGGCGCGGTCAAGCTGACGCTGATCAACGAGATCCTGGGCCGCAGCCCCTGGGCGCCGATCGTGTTCGGTACCCAGGCGCCCGACACCGGCAACGCCGAGATCATCGCCCGGTTCGGCACCCAGGCGCAAAAGGACCGCTACCTGGCGGGGCTGCTGTCCGGGGAGATCTTTTCCTGCTTCTCGATGACCGAACCGCAGGGCGGGGCCGACCCGCGGGTGTTCACCACCCGCGCCGTCCGCGACGGTGACGAGTGGGTGATCACCGGGCGAAAGTACTTCTCCTCCAACGCATCCGTCGCCTCGTTCTTCATCGTCGTCGCGATCACCGATCCCGACGTGCCGGTGCACACCGGCGCCTCGACGTTTTTGATCCCGGCCGGCACCGAGGGCCTGGTGCTGGAGGCCAACCACCACCTGGTGGGCGCCGACTCGCACGAACCGGGGCATTCCCTGGTGCACTACAACGATGTGCGGGTGCCCGCCGACGCCCTGCTCGGCGAGCCCGGGCAGGGCTTCTTGATCCTGCAGACCCGGCTGGCCGGCGGGCGACTGCATCACGCGATGCGCTCCATCGGGATGGCGCAACGCGCGGTCGAGATGATGTCGCGGCGGGCGAAAAGCCGTTTCACCCAAGGCAGTCTGCTGGCCGACAAGCAAATGGTGCAGGAGTTCGTCGCGGACTCCTACACCGAGCTGATCCCTTTCCGGCTGACCGTGCTGCACGCGGCGTGGCTGATCGACAACGGCGACGAGCGCGCCGCCCGCGCCGAGATCGCCGCCTGCAAGATCCTGGCGTCGCAGGTGCTGAAATCGATTGCGCTGCGGGCCATTCAGGTGCACGGCGCGCTGGGGCTCACCGACCAACTGCCGCTGGTCAACGTGCTGCTCGGCGGGATCGCCCTGGGCCTGGCCGACGGGCCCACCGAGGCGCACAAGGTGAACCTGGCCCGGATGCTGCTCAAGGGGTATGAGGCCGACGACGGCGACTGGCCCAGCGAGATGCTCGACGTGCGGCGCGCGGCAGCCCGCGCCAAATACGGTGAGCTCGTTGATTTCTGACCGGGTGACCGCGGCGGTCGAACGCGCGCTCGACGACCGCCAGCGGGAGGCCACCGAGGAGGTGGAGCGCATCCTGGCCGCCGCGGTGCGCGTCATGGAACGCGTCGCACCCGAGCCGCCGCGGGTCAGCGACATCGTCGCCGAGGCCGGTTCGTCGAACAAGGCGTTCTACCGGTATTTCGCCGGCAAGGACGAGCTGATCCTGGCCGTGATGGAGCGCGGGGTGGCCATCGTGGTGTCTTATCTCGAGCACCAGATGGCCAAGGAGGCCACGCCGCGGGGCAAGATCGCCCGCTGGATCGAGGGCACGCTGGCGCAGGTCGCCGACCCGCACCTGATCAGCATGACCCGGGCGGCGGCCGGTCAGATGTCGGCGGGCACCAGTTGGCGCGCGGCCGACCAGGAGATGATGCGGCCCCTTCGCGAACTGCTCGTCGAACCCGTTGCGGCGCTGGGCAGTAGCGATGTCGACCGCGACGTCGAGGCGGTATTCAGCTGCACGGCGGCGACCCTGCGCCGCTACGTGGGCTCGGCACAGCAGCCCGCGCCGGACGACATCGCCCACGTGGTGCGGTTCTGTTTGCGTGGACTGGGGGTGCGCTGATGCGGGCGGTCGTCTGCCGTTCCTACGGCACACCGGAGGACCTGGTGCTCGACGAGGTGCCCGACCCGGTGCCCGGCCCCGGCCAGCTGCTGGTTCGGGTCCGCGCGGCCGCGGTCAACTTCCCCGACGTACTGTTCATCGCCGGCAAATATCAGGTGAAGATTCCGCCGCCGTTCATTCCCGGCAACGAGATCGCCGGCGAGGTCATCGCCGCCGGCGAAGGCGCCCGGTTCCTTCCGGGGCAGCGGGTGGCCGGAACCACGTTCGGGGCGTTCGCCGAGCAGGCGCTGCTGGACGCCGATCAGGCCGAGCCCATCCCCGACGACGCCGACTTCGCCTCCGCCGCGGCCTTCGGCGTCACCTACCGCACCGCCTATCACGCGCTGCGCTCGACCGCCGGTGTGACGGCGGGAGATTGGGTGGTGGTGCTCGGCGCCGCGGGCGGGGTCGGGCTGGCCGCCGTGGATCTGGCGGTCGCGATGCAGGCCCGGGTGCTGGCCGCCGCGTCCAGCCCGGAGAAGCTCGAGCTGTGCCGGCGCCGCGGGGCGGAGGCGACGGTGGATTACGACCGCGAGGACCTCAAGACGCGGATCCGGGATCTCACCGGCGACCGCGCCCGCGTGGTCCTGGACCCGGTCGGCGGGCCCTACTCGGAGCCGGCCCTGCGCGGCCTGGCCCGCGGCGGCACCTTCGTCACCCTGGGCTACGCGTCCGGCACCATCCCGGCCATTCCGCTCAATCTCGTTCTGCTCAAGGACATCTGCGTGCGCGGCATGGAGATCCGCACCTTCATGACCGACCGGCCCGACGACGCCGTGCGCGACCTGACGGAGTTGTCGCAGATGTTCGCCGCCGGCACCGTCCGGCCGTACATCGGGGCGCGGTTTCCGCTCGCGCGGACCGCCGCGGCGTTGCGGCACGTCGCCGACCGCAAGGTGCTGGGCAAGGTGGTGATCGACGTCGCGTGAGCGGCGGCGCTACGGCGTGACGATGTTGAAATCGGGGTCCGGCGCGTCGAGCGCTCCCACCAACGACTGCAGCGCACCCCGATCGCCGGTGAGCTCCAGACCCGGCGAGGCGAAGTCCCCCGCCGCCAACGCCAGTAGCCGAATCTTGTTGGCCAGCCGCACCGTAACGGTCGCGGTCGTGGGATCCGCCGGCACCTTGCGTTGCACCAGCACGCCGTTGCGCAGGGCGAGCCGATGGTTGACCGCCGTGTCGGCAAGGGTGACGTCGACGGTGATGTCGAGGCCCCAGCTGCGTGGCCCGTTGACCCGGATGGCCAGGCCGTCGAAGATCTGCTCCGGGGTCAGCTGGGCAAGCATGGTGGGCGAGGTGACCTGCCCGGCGGTGCCGAAATTGCCGTCGCGCAGCTCCGTTGCCCCGCTGAGGAAGAAGTTGCGCCAGGTCGCGTTCTCCGCGCCGTAGGCCAGCTGCTCGAGCGTGTCGGCGTAGAGCTCGCGGGCGCCGACGTGCTCACCGTCGGTGAACATCGCGTGGTCCAAAAGGGTTGCCGCCCAACGGTAATCACCGGAGTCGAATGCCTGCTGGGCGAGGTCGACGACCCGGTCGATGCCGCCCATCGCAGCGACATAGCGGGGCCCCAGCGCCTCGGGTGGATGGGGCCACAGCCGGGCCGGGTTGCCGTCGAACCAGCCCATGTAGCGCTGGTAGATCGCCTTGACGTTGTGGCTGACCGACCCGTAGTACCCCCGCGCGTGCCAGGCCCGCTCGAGAGCCGGTGGCAGCCGGAACATTTCGGCGATCTCGACACCGGTGTGACCCTGGTTGAGCAGGCGCAGTGTCTGGTCGTGCAGATACGCGTACAGGTCGCGCTGCAGCGACAGGAATTCGACGATGCCGTCCCGCCCCCACGTCGGCCAGTGATGGGAGGCGAATACGACGTCGGCGCGGTCGGCGAAGGTGTCGATGGCCTCGGTGAGGTAGCCGGACCAGGCGCGCGGGTCGCGCACCAGCGCGCCGCGCAGGGTCAGCAGGTTGTGCAGGTTGTGGGTGGCGTTCTCGGCCATGCACAGGGCGCGGAATTGCGGGAAGTAGAAATGCATTTCGGCGGGCGCCTCGGTGCCGGGCGCCATCTGGAACTCGATCTCGACGCCGTCGATCGTGTGTGTCTCCCCCGTCTCGCGGATGTCGACGGTCGGCACGATGAGGGCCACTTCGCCCATGGAGGCGGCCTGCCCGAGCCCACAGCCCACATGGTCAAAGAGCCCGCGCGGCAGCAGCGTCCCGTACATGTAGGTGGCGCGGCGCAGCATCGCCGGGCCGGCGTAGACGTTCTCCTGCACCGCATGTTCGACGAAACCCTCCGGCGCCAGCACCGCCACCCGGCCGGCATCGACGTCGGCTTGGGTGGCGACGCCCAGGACGCCGCCGAAATGGTCGACGTGGCTGTGGGTGTAGATCACCGCGACCACGGGCCGGTCGCCGCCGCGATGCGTGCGGTACAGCGTCAGCGCCGCCGCGGCCACCTCGGTGGACACCAGCGGATCGATGACGATGGTGCCGGTGTCGGTTTCCACGAACGTGACGTTGGAGATGTCAAGGCCGCGAACCTGATAGATGCCCGGAACCACTTCGTAGAGGCCGTGTTTGGCGGCCAGCGTGGACTGCCGCCACAGGCTGGGATGCACCGACGTGGGCGCGGGCCCGTCCAGGAAGGCGTAGGCGTCGTTGTCGAACACCACGCGGCCGTCGGCGCCCCGCACCACGCACGGCGACAACGCGGCGATGAATCCACGATCGGCGTCGCGGAAATCCGCGTCGTCGGAAAACGGCAGCACGCATGCGTGATGGGCCGCCTCGATTACCGGGCTGGGAGGTTTGTGGTCCATCACAACAACCTTGCCACCAACGCGGCCTTAACCGAATCGAAACAATTTCGCCGAACCTCTTTTGCGCGACCCGGCAAACCCGCATACTGCGCAGACGGCCCTCAATGCCGAGGACCGCAACTTTCGGGCAAAGGAGAACAGGTGAAGCGTCAACTGACGATCGCGGTCGCGGGCGCGGCAATTCTTGCCGCGGGTGTTTCCGGCTGTTCGAGTGGCAACAAGTCGGCTCCCAGCAGTTCCGCGAGCAGCTCGAGCACCAGTGCGTCGGCGAGCAGCGGCGGGGCGGCCGGGACCAAGGTCATCATCGACGGCAAGGACCAGAACGTCAGCGGTTCGGTCGTGTGCACGAATGCCGGTGGCACCGTCAACATCGCGATCGGTGGCGCGGCGACCGGCATCGCCGCCGTGCTCAGCGACGGCAACCCGCCCCAGGTGAAATCCGTTGGGCTGGGCAATGTCAACGGCGTGACGCTCGGATACACCTCGGGCACCGGCCAGGGCAACGCGTCGGCCGAGAAGAACGGCAACAGCTACAAGATCACCGGCACCGCGACCGGGGTCGACATGGCCAACCCGCTGCAGCCGGTCAACAAGCCGTTCGAAATCGATGTGACCTGCAACAGCTGACCTACGCCGACGCGTGCGGTTGCCATCCGTTGGGTGGCAACCGCACCGTGAACTCGGTGTGGCCCGGCGAGCTGTTCACCGAGATCGTCCCGTTGTGCGCCTTGACCACCGCCGAGACGATGGCCAGGCCCAGCCCGGTGCTGCCACCCTTGCGCGACCGCGAGGAGTCGCCGCGGGCGAACCGTTCGAACACCTCCGACTGCAGCTCCGCCGGAATGCCCGGCCCGTTGTCGATGACCTGCAGCACGGTGTGCGCCGGCTCGGTGCTCAGCCGGGTGGTCACCACGGTGCCCGCGCCGGTGTGCACCCGCGCGTTGGCGAGCAGGTTGGTCAGCACCTGGTGCAGCCGCGCCGCGTCCCCGGTGACCACCACCGGTTCCTCGGGCAGGTCCAGTTCCCACTGATGGTCCGGGCCGGCGACGTGGGCGTCGTTGACCGCGTCCACCGCCAGCCGGGACAGGTCGACCGGTTCGCGCTCCAGCGGGCGGCCGGAATCCAGCCGCGCCAGCAGCAGCAGGTCCTCGACCAGCCGGGTCATCCGCTCGGTCTCCGAGGCCACCCGGCTCATCGCCTGCGCCACCGCCTCGCGGTCGTCGCCCATGCGCTGGGTCAGCTCGGTGTAGCCCCGGATCGCGGCCAGCGGGGTGCGCAGTTCGTGACTGGCGTCGGCGACGAACTGGCGTACCCGGGTCTCGCTGGCCTGGCGCGCCGACAGCGCGTCGGCGATGTGGTCGAGCATCCGGTTGAGCGCGGCGCCGAGCTGGCCCACCTCGGTGGACGGGTTGGCGTCCGATTCCCGTACCCTCACCGGCAATTCGACCTCGCCGCGGGCCAGCGGCAGGTCGGCCACCTCGCGCGCGGTTTGTGCCACCCGGCGCAACGGCGCCAGTGCCCGCCTGATGATCACCACCCCGGCGATGGTGGCGGCCGCCAGCGCGATCACGGTGACGATCCCGAAGATGACCAGCATCCGGATCAGGGTGGCGTCGATGTTGGCCATCGACAGGCCGGTGACGATGATGTCGCTGCCGTTGCGGCTTGGGGCGGCGACGACGCGGTAGCGGCCCAGACCGTCCAGGTTCACGGTGACCGGTGCGCGGCTGCCGGCGATCTGTTCGAGTTGGGTCTGGGCGGTCGACGTCAGCGCGTCCCGGGTGCCGCTGCTGGTCAGGTAGCCGGCGTCGACGGTCTTGCCGTGGCTGACCACCGCGGCGACCATGCCCGCCGGCTGCCCCGGGGCGTCCAGGAACCGCGGGCCGGGGCCCGGCCTCGGATACGGCGAGTGCTCGTGACGCGGATGGTTGGGCTCGGGGTACATCAGCGCCGAACGGAACGAGGTTCCGGCGAGTTGGCCGTCGAGCTGCTTGACCAGGTGATGGTTCAGCGCCAGTTCGGTGACCGCGGTGATGCCCAGACACACCAGCGCCAGCACGACGATCTGTCCGACCAGCAGCCGCAGCCGCAGCGACCAGACCCGGCGCGTGTCAGCCAATGGTCGCGACCCGCCGCGCCCGGCTTCGCCGCGCTTGCGATCGCTCCTAGCCAATGGTCGCGACCCGCCGCGCCCGGCTTCGCCGCGCTTGCGATCGCTCCTAGCGGGCGGGCTTGAGGACATAACCCGCGCCGCGCAGGGTGTGGATCATCGGCTCCCGACCGTTGTCGATCTTCTTGCGCAGATAGGAAATGTAGAGCTCGACGATGTTGGATCGGCCGCCGAAGTCGTAGCTCCACACCCGGTCCAGGATCTGAGCCTTGCTCAGCACCCGCTTGGAGTTGCGCATCATGAACCGCAACAGCTCGAACTCGGTGGACGTCAACGAGATCGGCTCACCGGCGCGGGTGACCTCGTGGCTGTCCTCGTCGAGCACCAGGTCGCCGACCACCAGCTGCGCGCCGCTGTCCACGGTCGTCACGCCGGTGCGCCGCAGCAGGGCCCGCAACCGAAGCACCACCTCTTCGATGCTGAACGGTTTGGTGACGTAGTCGTCGCCGCCGGCGGTCAGGCCCGCGATCCGGTCCTCCACCGCGTCCTTGGCGGTCAGCAACAGCACCGGCAGCTGGGGGTTCTCCTCCCGCAGCTTGTGCAGCACGTCCAGCCCGCTCATGTCGGGCAGCATCACGTCGAGGACCACCACGTCGGGTCGCTGGTTGCGGGCGGCGGCGATGGCCGAGGCGCCGTCGCTGGCGGTGGCGATGTTCCAGCCCTCGTAGCGCAGCGCCATCGACACCATTTCGGCCAGCACGGCTTCGTCGTCGACGACGAGGACATTGATCGGGTTGCCGTCGGCGCGGCACATGACGACCCGCTCGGCTGAGGCTCGCGGCTGGCTCACATGTCCCAGTATCCGCTGCGGGCTGAGCTGCGGCTATGCCCTACCTTTGCATGGCCTGTGAACCGGCCGGCCGGTCAGTACCAGTAGCGCCGGCCGGCGACCGGGCGACCGATCGAGCCCAGGATCCACAGCACCGCGCCGATCACCAGCAGCACGATGCCCAGCGTGGACAGCACGGGCACGTGGAAGAAATACCCGAGCACCAGCAGCACAATTCCTAAGATGACCATTTCGATTCCTTCGGGTCGCGGTTAGATGTTGATCGATTGCATCGAACTTGGTTGCGGCAGATGGCAATCCGTAACTTTCGGGTTGACGCCGAAGTAATTCAACGGTCCGGCGATCACGGTCACCGCAACCGTGCCCGCCGACGCGCATGTCGTTTGGTCGTTTTTGAAGTAATCACGCTGCCACGCCGCGAAAACCCCGATCAGCAACCACACCAACGCGACCGTTCCGATGATCCCGCTGCCACGCATCGTGACCTCCAAGGTGGTCGAGAAGAAGATTTCTCGTGACAGCTGAAATTACCCGTTGGACCCATGTTTAAACATGCATTTGGCAATGCCCGGATGGTCGCTGAATTCGGGCGGCCCGCGCCGGGTCCGTGAAATTAACGGCGTCGCTTACGATGTCGGCGTTCGACTCAGCCCGCCCGCCGCTGCGCGGACACGTAGAGGGTGGGCGGCATCGAATCCTGCGCCCCCTGCGGAATGCTGCGGCCGTAGCGGGCCATCAACTCCGCGAACGTCGCCGTCGAGACGTCCCACCCGCGCTCGCGCAGCCAGCTGTCGACCGGCGTGCGCTCCTCGGGATACCACAGGTCGTCGAAGTCGGTGATCTCGGCGTCGACCAGTTTGGCCGCCGCGGCGCGCATCCGCCGCATGTCCTCGCGCTGGCGGGCCAGCCGGTCGGGATCGGTGAATCCCGAGTCGGGCACGTTGGACGCCAGCCGACTGCCCGGCACGCTCAGCGCATCGATCCGCTCGAACAGCAGGTCCTGGGCCTGCGCCGGCAGGTAACGAACCAGCCCTTCGGCAGACCACACCGCCGGCCGCGAGGCGTCAAATCCAGCCTCCTGCAACGCTTTTGGCCAGTCCTGACGCAGATCGATGGGCACGTTGACCAGTTCCGCCTTGGGCTGGGCGCCGTGCTCGCGCAACGTGGTCGACTTGAAATCCAGCACCTTGGGCTGGTCGAGCTCGTAGACGACGGTGCCGTCCGGCCACGGCAGCCGCCAGCTGCGCGCGTCCAGGCCGGCGGCCAGGATCACCACCTGCCGCACTCCGGCGTCGGCCGCGGCGAGGAAGAACTCGTCGAAGAACGCGGTCCGGGTGGCCATGAAGTCGATCATCAGCTGCAGCCGGCCGCGCAGGTCCGGCTCGAGGTCGTCCGCCTTGGTCAGCAGCGCCGGGTCGGCATAGATGCTCCACATCCCCTTGCCGGCGGCATCGACGAAAATGCGCGCGAACGGGTCGCTGATGAGCGGGTTTTCGCTTTCGGTCTCCGCCGCGCGGGCGGCGGCCACACCCAGTGCGGTGGCGCCCACGCTTTGGGTGATGTCCCAGGAATCGTTGTCGGTCCGCGGCATACCGGCCATTGTTCCAGCCGCTGTCCTAGTCTTCTTCCCAGACGGTCGACGGCTTCTTCCCGGACGGTCGACAGGTTGCAAGGGAGTGCGATGACGCCCACCTCACCCGAGGGCATGACCGTGGACGCGGTGGATCTACCGGCGGTCGCCGACTGGATGTCGGCGCAGGGACTCGGCGAGGGCCCGCTGCATGACGTCGCCACCCTGACCGGTGGCACCCAGAACGTCATGCTGCGGTTCAGCCGGGCCGGCCGGTCCTACGTGTTGCGCCGCGGGCCGCGGCACCTGCGCCCGCGCAGCAACAACGTGATTTTGCGGGAGACGAAAGTCCTTGCCGCCCTGGCTGGTTCGGATGTGCCCCACCCGCACCTGATCGCCGTGTGCGACGACCCCGGCGTGCTGGGCGACGCGGTGTTCTATCTGATGGAACCGGTGGACGGATTCAACGCCGGCGAGGGGCTGCCACCGCTGCACGCCGGCAATCCGCAGGTGCGCCACCAGATGGGCCTGTCGATGGCCGACGCGCTGGCCAAGCTGGGCGCCGTCGACCACGTGGCCGTCGGCCTCGCCGACTTCGGCAAGCCGGAGGGCTTCCTGGAACGGCAGGTGCCGCGCTGGCTTTCGGAATTGGAGTCCTACAGCCAATACGACGGCTATCCCGGGCCGCAGATCCCCGGCATCGACCAGGTTTCGGCGTGGCTGGAGCAGCACCGGCCGGCGCACTGGACACCGGGCATCATGCACGGCGACTACCACGCGGCCAACGTGATGTTCTCCCGCACCGGGCCCGAGGTGGTCGCCATCGTCGACTGGGAGATGTGCACGATCGGCGATCCGCTGCTGGACCTGGGCTGGCTGCTGGCCACCTGGCGCCAGCCGGACGGTTCGGCCGTGTTCAGCCACGCCCTGGGCGGCCAGGAGGGATTGGCCAGCACCGACGAGCTGTTCCGGCGCTATGCCGCCAACACCAGCCGCGACTTGTCGCACATCGCCTGGTACACCGTGCTGGCCTGCTTCAAGCTGGGCATCGTGATCGAGGGGACGCTGGCCCGGGCCTGCGCGGGCCAGGCCGAGAAGGAGGTCGGCGACCAATTGCACGCTGCCACGGTGCATTTGTTCGAGCGGGCGCTGCGACTCATCGACGAGCAGGGCTGAGCGTCTAACATCTTCTTTCGTGCCGCCCTATCCCGAGGAACCGGACTACTACTCCGAGCCCACCCAGGCCGCCCGATACGGCGGCGGGTACGGCGAGTACGGCGGGTATGAGGACCGCCCGCCGCCGGAGCCGCCGACGCCCTGGTATCGCCGCCCGGCGGCGCTGGTCGCCTTCGGCGCGCTCGGGGTGCTGCTGCTCGGCGCGGTCGTCTTCGCCGCGGTCAAGCTGGCGACGAGTTCCCCGGCGCACGGCCCGGCGGCGACCACCACGACGACGACGCCGTCCACCACCACGCCGGTGACCACCACGACCCACGAACCCCGGCACCACGGCGGCGGTGGCGCCCCGGCGCCGACCCAGACGGTGACCGAGACCGTCCCGCCGTCGAGCACCGACACCCCCACCACGACCGAGCCGCCCAGCACGGTCACGGTGTCGCCGAGCACCGAGACGAGCACGGTCACCCAAACCGTGACCGAACCGCCGCGGCGGGGACCGTACGGCGGCCCATTCGGCGGGCCGTTCGGTGGGCGTTGACGCGAAGAAAGCTGACTGAAAAAGCGCGCCCGAAGGGATTCGAACCCCTAACCTTCTGATCCGTAGTCAGATGCTCTATCCGTTGAGCTACGGGCGCCTGTCTTCAGTTGTGGTTCCGCTAGGGGGACCCAGCGGAGGCGAGAGGATTTGAACCTCCGGTCCCCTTGAAGGGGGACAACTCATTAGCAGTGAGCCCCATTCGGCCGCTCTGGCACGCCTCCCTTGGACTTTCCGAGGGTACCGACCCCTTTCCGGTCTCGCGGAACCGGCCATACTGTACACAGTGGGGACATAAACTGTCGAAGTGACCGCCCGCCTGCGCCCCGAACTGGCCGGACTGCCAGTGTATGTGCCCGGCAAGAACGTGCCGGGGTCCATCAAACTGGCCAGCAACGAGACCGTGTACGGCCCGCTGCCCAGCGTGCATGCGGCGATCGAGCGCGCGGTAGCCATCGTCAACCGCTACCCGGACAACGCGTGCGTGGACCTCAAGGCGGCGCTGGCGATGCACCTGGGTTCCGATGTCGCCCCCGAGCAGATCGCGGTCGGCAGCGGCTCGGTCACGTTGTGCCAGCAGCTGGTTCAGATCACCTCCGCAGCCGGTGACGAGGTGATGATGGGCTGGCGCAGCTTCGAGTGCTACCTGCCCATCGTCCAGGTGGCCGGCGCGATCGCCGTCAAGGTTCCGTTGCGCGAGCACACCTACGACCTGGACGCTATGCTCGCCGCGATCACCGACCGCACCCGGTTGATCTTCGTGTGCAACCCGAACAACCCGACCTCCACCGTCGTCGACCCGGACGCTCTGGTCCGCTTCGTGGACGCGGTGCCGGCGGACATCCTGATCGCCATCGACGAGGCCTACGTCGAATACATCCGCGACGGCCTGCTGCCCAACAGCCTGGAGCTGGCCCTGAGCCGCTCGAATGTCGTTGTGCTGCGGACCTTTTCGAAGGCATACGGGCTGGCGGGGCTGCGGGTCGGCTACGCGATCGGTCATCCCGAACTGATCACCGCGCTGGACAAGGTGGTGATGCCGTTCGCCGTCACCAACGTCGCGCAGGCCGCCGCCATCGCGTCACTGGAGGCCTCCGGCGAGCTGATGGCCCGCACCGACGCGCTGGTCGCCGAGCGCACCCGGGTCAGCACCACCCTGCGCGACGCCGGATTCGAGCTACCGCCCTCGCAGGCGAACTTCCTCTGGCTGCCGCTCGGGTCGCGCACCGAGGATTTCGTGCAGGAGGCCGCGAACGCGCGCTTGGTGGTGCGTCCGTTCGCGTCCGAGGGCGTCCGTGTCACCATTGGGGCGCCGGCCGAAAACGACGCCCTGTTGCAATTCGCCTGCGATTGGATCGCCCGCACCGAACGCTGAGGAGTCACCCGTGGACCTCGCCCGCAAGAAGTTCACCGAGTTCAAAGAGCGCAGCGGCGACATCCCGGACAGTGAGCTCGACGACTTCTGGGCGGAACTCGCGCCCGCGACCATCGAGGAAATGCTGGGCGAGTGGAAGGGCGGCGAATTCCGCACCGGCCACAAGATGAACGGCCAGCTGGAAAAGGCCGGATGGTTCGGCAAGACCTTCAAATCCGCGCGCGATGTGCAGCCGCTGGTCTGCCTGGACGCCGACGGGAACAAGTTCTCCAACGTCGAGCTGGGCAAGGGGGAGGCCAGCCTGTGGCTGGAGGAGTTCCGCGGCGAGGTCACCGCGACCATGGTCTACGACGGGCAGCCGGTGCACGATCACTTCAAGAAGATCGACGACAACGCCGTGATGGGCATCATGAACGGCAAGGGCGTGCGCGACAACGGCAAGTACTACTACTTCTACCTAGAGCGGGTCTAGGGCCTTCGCCGAGCGTGCACTGGCCGCGAAAAAACGCGCCGGATTTCGCACTGAATGCACGTTCGGTGAAGGCCTCGCGCTTAGCGGGCCGGGTTGCGGCCGGTGAATGCGACCAGCTTGGTCAACGCATCGGCGTCGGCGGGCACCTCGACCGGGTCGTCGAACCCGGCCTGACCGCGCACCTCGGGACGGATGACCCGGTGCGCCAGCCCCAGCACGTATTCGGCCAACGGCTCGGGGGCCCGGACGTCGCGGCCCACCGCCCGCGCGTAATCCCAAGCGTGGACCAGCAATTCGAGCGCCAGAATGGCGCAGGCATTTCTGGCCGCCATCTCACCGCCGCCGAACGACACGGTGCCGTCCAGACCCCGCTGCCGCCAGGCGTCCAGGGCGGGGCGGGCCACCGCGATCACCCGGCGTTCCACCGAGTCCGCGCTGTCCGCATGGTCCGGGAAATCGGCGCCGGCCATGCCGCCCAGCGCCTCGAGCGACTTGAGCAGATGGTCCGTCAACCGCGTCACGTCGAACTGCGCGCACGGGGTCGGGCGGGACATGTCGTCGGCGGCGATGGGGTGCAGCACCTGCTGCATCACCCGCAGCGCCGCCTCGGCGCCATCCAGCTCGTCGGTCGGCGGGGAATCCGGTCCGGGTCGCAAATCAGGAGCCATGTTCGCCACGCTACGGTCTCGATATGGCGCAAGCATACGAATCGGTCACCGTGGAGAAGAAGGGCCACGTTGCCCAGGTGACGCTGATCGGCCCGGGCAAGGGTAATGCGATGGGGCCGGCCTTCTGGTCGGAGCTGCCCGAGCTGTTCGAAACGCTGGACGCCGACCCCGAGGTGCGGGCCATCGTGCTGACCGGTTCCGGCAAGAACTTCAGCTACGGCCTGGACGTGCCGGCGATGGGCGGATCGTTCACCCCGCTGCTGTCGGGCGACGCGCTGGCCGGGCCGCGCGCCGTCTTCCACCGCGAGGTCAAGCGGATGCAGGGCGCGATCACCGCCGTCGCCGACTGCCGCACCCCTACCATCGCGTCGGTGCACGGCTGGTGCATCGGCGGCGGCGTCGACCTCATCTCGGCGGTCGACATCCGCTACGCCAGCGCCGACGCCAAGTTCTCGGTGCGCGAGGTCAAGCTGGCCATCGTCGCCGACGTCGGCAGCCTGGCCCGGCTGCCGTACATCCTCAACGACGGCCACCTGCGCGAGCTGGCGCTGACCGGCAAGGACATCGACGCCGCCCGCGCCGAGAAGATCGGGCTGGTCAACGACGTGTACGCCGACGCCGACGCGTGTCTGGCCGCCGCGCATGCCACGGCCGCGGAGATCGCCGCCAACCCCCCGCTGACCGTGCACGGCATCAAGGATGTCCTCGACCAGCAGCGCGTTTCGGCCGTCGCCGAGAGCCTGCGCTACGTGGCCGCCTGGAACGCGGCCTTCCTGCCGTCCAAGGACCTCACCGAGGGCATCGCGGCGACGTTCGAGAAGCGGCCGGCGCAGTTCACCGGCGAGTAAGACACGTACCCTCGCTGAGGTGACGACCCCGACTCCCGACGGCAAGATCCGCCTGCCCGCCGACCTGGACGCGGTGACGACGATCGGCGCCGAGGACCACTCCGAGATCGACGCCGCCGCCGTCGACCGGATCTGGGCGGCCGCCCGGCACTGGTATCAGGGCGGCTTCCATCCCGCCATCCAGTTGTGCATCCGCCGGCACGGACGTGTCGTGCTCAACCGCGCCATCGGGCACGGCTGGGGCAACGCGCCCACCGACCCGCCCGACGCCGAGAAGATCCCGGTCACACCGGACACACCGTTTTGCGTCTACTCGGCGGCCAAGGGGATCGCGGCCACCGTGGTGCACATGCTCGTCGAGCGCGGCGTCTTCTCCCTCGACGACCGGGTCTGCGACTACATCCCCACGTTCACCAGTCACGGCAAACACCGGATCACCATCCGGCACGTGATGACGCACAGCGCCGGGCTGCCCTTCCCCACCGGACCGCGCCCCGACGTCACCCGCGCCGACGACCACGAGTACGCGCAGCAGAAGCTGGGCGAGCTGCGGCCCCTCTACCGGCCCGGGCTGTTCCACATGTACCACGCGCTCACCTGGGGCCCGCTGGTGCGCGAGATCGTGTATGCGGCCACCGGCAAGGAGATTCGCGAGATCCTGGCCACCGAGATCCTCGACCCGCTGGGCTTCCGCTGGACCAACTTCGGTGTCGCCAAGCAGGACGTGCCGTTGGTCGCGCCGAGTCACGCCACCGGGCGCACCCTGCCCCCCGTGGTGGCGCAGATCTTCCGCAAGGCGATCGGCGGAACCGTGCACGAGATGATCCCCTACACCAACTCGCCGATGTTCTTGACGACCATTATTCCGTCGTCCAACACCGTGTCGACCGCACACGAGATGTCGCGGTTCGCCGAGATCTGGCGCCGCGGAGGCGAACTCGACGGGGTGCGGGTGATCAGCCCGGAGACCATGTACCACGCCGTAGCCGAATGCCGAAGGCTGCGACCGGATTTCGCGGTCGGGCTGCAGCCGGCGCGGTGGGGCACCGGGTTCATCCTGGGCACCAACCGGTGGGGGCCGTTCGGGCGCAACGCGCCGCACGCGTTCGGCAGCCTGGGGCTGACCAACATCGCGATCTGGGCCGATCCCGCGCGCGGCCTGGCGGCCGGCGTCATCAGCAGCGGCAAACCCGGACGCGACCCGGAAGCGCGCCGGTACACAGCGCTGATGGACACGATCACCGCCGCCATCCCCCGCGATTGACGCCCGCGGCAGTGGGAACACTGCCGCCATGGCTACCTATCGAGTTCTCAACCCGAAGGGCGACGTCGTCGCGACCAAAGACATCGAAAGCGCCGACAAAGCACACGCCTGGTTCGCCGACCAGAAGGTTGAAGGCAACGAGCTGGGTTGGCGCATGGAAGTCGAGCACGACGGGCAGTGGCACTTCTTCGACGACAGCGAGGGAGACCGGAGCTACTAGGGCGGGTTTGTGCCCCGGCAAGCCGGGCAACCACTAAAGCATGGACTCGCAACGCTTCCGCAAACTGCTGGACGCACCGGGGCCGTTCGTTTCGGTGTATTTCGACGACTCGCACGACACCCACGACGCCGAGGCTCAACTCGAGCTCAAGTGGCGCGCGATCAGAGAAGACCTGGAACGCCACGGGGTCGGCGCGCCGATCGTCGCCGGCATCGAGGACGCGGTGATGAACCTGCGCCCGCCGATCGGGCGCAGCGGGCGGGCGGTGATCGCGGGCGCCGACGGCGTGCTGATCAACGAGCACCTTGCCCGCCCGGCGGCCACCACCCTCGTGCGGGTGTCCGAATTGCCTTATCTGGTACCGGTTTTGGAGCAGAGCTTTGACCACCCCGACTATGTGCTGGTGGTGGTGGACCACAGCGGCGCCGACATCACCACCCACATCGGCGGCACGCTGCGCAGCGAGACAGTCGACGGCACCGGCTACCCGGTGCACAAGGCGGCCGGCGCCGAGACCGCCGGATACGGCGACCCGCAGTTGCGCACCGAGGAGGCCGCCCGCAAGAACGTCCGCGCCGTCGCCGACCGCGTCGCCGAACTGGCCGACGACAAGGCGATCGACGTGATCTTCGTGGTCGGCGAGGTGCGCTCGCGCTCGGACCTGCTGGCCGCGCTGCCGGAACGGCTGCACGACCGCGCCGTGACACTCGAGGTCGGGGCGCGGCACAGCGGCCACGACTTCACCGAGATCGAGCGGGCCATCGAGGCCGAGTTCGTCAAACGTCAGCTGCGCACCATCGACGATGCCGCACAGCGGTTTACCGCCGAGATCGGGCGGCAATCGGGGCTGGCGGCCCAGGGGCTCGACGCGGTCTGCTCGGCGCTGCGCCAGGGCGCGGTGGAAACGCTGATCATCGGTGACATCGGCGACGCCACCGTGGTCGCCGACGAGGGCCTGAGCACCGTCGCCCCCAACGAGAACGTGCTGTCCGAGCAGGGCGCCGCCCCGGCCAGGACGCTGCGCGCCGACGAGGCGCTGCCGTTCTCGGCGATCAAGGTGGGCGCCAACCTGGTGCGCACCGACGAACGGATCGCCCCGGCCGACGGGGTGGGCGCGGTGCTGCGCTACGCACCGACGCTGCACCAAAGCGTCGAGTGAGCGCGCGGCGGTGGCGGAGGGATTTGAACCCCCGGACGGTGTTAGCCGTCTCTCGCTTTCAAGGCGAGTGCATTAGGCCGCTCTGCCACGCCACCGCTGCTAAGGGTAACGGGGCTCGGTAGCGTGGCCACCATGCGCGCCATCGTCGCCGAATCCGCCGATCAGCTTTCCTGGCAAGAAGTAGCCGACGTCTCCGCCGGGCCCGGCGAGGTCGTCGTCAAGGTGGCCGCCGCCGGCGTGAACCGCGCCGACGTGCTGCAGGCCGCCGGCAAGTACCCGCCGCCACCGGGCGCCAGCGAAACCATCGGCATGGAGGTGTCCGGCGTCATCGCCGAGGTCGGCGACGGTGTCACGGAATGGTCTGTGGGGCAAGAGGTTTGCGCGCTGCTGGCCGGCGGCGGGTACGCCGAGTACGTGGCGGTGCCGGCCGGCCAGCTGCTGCCGATCCCCGCCGGGGTGGACCTGGTGGATGCGGCCGGGCTGCCCGAGGTCGCCTGCACGGTGTGGTCCAACCTGGTGCTGATCGCGGGCCTGCGCAACGGCCAACTGCTGCTGGTGCACGGCGGGGCCAGCGGCATCGGCAGCCACGCCATCCAGGTCGCGCGGGCGCTGGGCGCCCGGGTGGCCGTCACCGCCGGGTCGGCCGAGAAGCTCGACTTCTGCCGCGAGCTCGGCGCCGGCATCACCATCAACTACCGCGACGAAGACTTCGTCGCGCGGCTTGCGGACGAAACCCGCGGCGCCGACGTGATTCTCGACATCATGGGCGCGGCCTATCTGGACCGCAACATCAACGCCCTGGCCACCGACGGGCAGCTGGTCATCATCGGCATGCAGGGCGGCGTCAAGGCCGAACTCAACATCGGCAAGCTGCTCGCCAAACGCGCCCGGGTGATCGGCACCACGCTGCGCGGGCGCCCGGTGAGCGGGCCGAACAGCAAAACCGAGATCGTGCAGGCAGTCACCGCCTCGGTGTGGCCGATGATCGCCGACGGCCGGGTGCGCCCGATCATCGGCGCCCGGCTGCCCATCCAGCAGGCTGGCGACGCGCACCGACGGCTGGTCGCCTCGGAGGTCACCGGGAAGATCGTGCTGACCGTCTGACGGTTCAGCCCAGCGACGCCAGCGCGCGCACCAACTGGTCGACCTCGGCCGTCGTCGAGTAGTGCGCCAGCCCCACCGTGACCGCGCCGCCGACGTCGTTGACGCCCAGCACGTCCAGCGCGCGGGAACTCTCGTTGGTGACGGCCAGAATTCCGTTGTCCGCCAACCGTTGTACGACGCGTTCGGCGGGCACGCCGTGCAAGGCGAAGCTGACCACCGGGATGCGCACCTCCGGGCGCCCGATCACCATCACCAGCGGCAGCGAGCGCAGCGACACCATCAGGTAGTCATAGATCCGATTCAGATACGAGGTGGCCGACTGCATGGACACCGCCAGACGTTCGCGCCGGGTGCCGCGCGCGGATTCGTCCAGCGAGGCCAGGTACTCGATGCTGGCCACCACCCCGGCGAGCAGGCCGAACTGGTGTGCACCGATCTCCAGCCGGGCCGCGCCGGTCGCTTTGGGGTCGGCCGAGATGGAACTGAACGAATTCAGCAGCGCCGGATCGCGGAACACCATCGCCCCGATCGGCGGGCCGCCCCACGCGGCGGCGTTCACCGCCACCACGTCGGCGTCGGTCTCCTTCACGTCGAGCAGCCGGTAGGGCGCCGCGGCGGAATGGTCGACCACCACCAGCCCGCCGACGTCGTGCACCAGCTTGGTCATCGCCCGCAGGTCGGTGACGGTGCCCAGCGTGGCCGACGCCGACGCGACGGCCACCAGCCGGGTGGACTTGCCGATCAGCCCCTCCCACTGCCAGGTCGGCAGCTCACCGGTCTCGATGTCGATCTCGGCCCACTTGACCTTGGCGCCGTACCGGTGCGCCGCCCGCAGCCAGGGCGCGATGTTGGCTTCGTCGTCGAGGCGGCTGACGATCACCTCGTAGCCCAGCCCGGCCCGCGACGACGAGGCCTCGGCCAGCGCCGACAACAGGATCGCCCGGTCGGCGCCGAGCACCACGCCCGCGGGTTCGGCGTTGAACAGGTCGGCCACCGCCGCCCGGGCCGCCTCCAAGATGGCGGCGCTCCGCTGCGCCGACGGGTGCGCCCCCACGGTGGTGGGTCCGGATCTGCGGAAAGCCGTCGACACGGTGGTCGCGACGGAGTCGGGGATCAGCATCCCGGCCGGCGCGTCGAAGTGCACCCACCCGTCACCCAGCGACGGATGCAGTCCGCGCACCCGGGCGACGTCGTATGCCATGCAGGCCACCTTAAAGCTTCCGCTTTTCCGCGAAACTGTGACGGTAGCGGGTGCCACACACGTTCCGGCCAGTCGGTGGCCTCCCGAGCCAGGGCACCCGGCCAGCCATACTAGTCGAGTGGGGCTCTGGTTCGGAACGCTCATTGCATTGTTTTTGCTGATAGCGCCCGGAGCGATCATCGCACGTATCAGTCAGTTGACGTGGCCGATCGCTGTCGCGGTGGGCCCGGCGCTGACCTACGGCATGGTCGCGCTGGCCATTATTCCGTTCGGCGCCATCGGAATACCGTGGAACGGCTGGACCGCGCTGGCCGCGCTGGTGGTCGTGTGCCTGCTGATGACCGGTTTGCAGCTGCTGCTGGCCCGCTTTCGCGACCGCGACGCCGAAGCCCGCGCGGTGAGCCGCTGGCCGGCCGCCGCCGTGGCGGCCGGTGTGCTGCTGGGCGCGTTCCTGATCATGTGGGCGGCCTACCGCGGCCTGGCCGCCCACTGGCAGACCATCCCGAGCACCTGGGACGCGGTCTGGCACGCCAACGAGGTGCGGTTCATCCTGGACACCGGCCAGGCGTCGTCCACCCACATGGGCGAGCTGCGCAACGTGGAGACGCACCAGATGCTGTACTACCCGTCGGTGTTCCACGCCCTGATCGCGGTGTTCTGCCAACTCACCGGCGCGGCGCCCACCACCGGCTACACGCTGAGCTCGGTCGCGGCGTCGGTGTGGCTGTTCCCGACCAGCGCGGCGCTGCTCACCTGGCGGCTGCTGCGTCCCAGCTGGGGCGAATGGCGCACCGCGGGCGCCGCCGCGACGGCCGGCGCGCTGTCCGCGTCCTTCACCGCGGTGCCCTACGTCGAGTTCGGCGTCGCGGCGATGCCCAACCTGGCCGCCTACGGCGTCGCGATCCCGACGTTCGTGCTGATCACCTCCACCCTGCGGCACCGGGACCGCATCCCGGCGGCCGTGCTGGCGCTGGTGGGCGTGATGTCGGTGCACATCACCGGCGGCGTCATCGTGCTGCTGTTCCTGATCGCCTGGTGGCTGCTGGACGCGCTCTGGCATCCGGTGCGCGGCCGGCTGGCCGATGTCGCGGCCCTGGTCTGCGTGACGGCGATCTCCGGGTTGATCCTGCTGCCGCAGTTCATCAGCGTGCAGCAGCAGGAAGACATCATCGCCGGGCATTCCTTCCTGACCTACCTGAGCAAGAAGCGCGGACTGTTCGACGCCGTGTTCCAGCACTCACGTCACCTCAACGACTTCCCGGTCCAGTACGGGCTGATCGCGCTGGCGGCCATCGGCGCAATCGTGCTGCTGGTCAAGAAGATCTGGTGGCCGCTGGCCGTGTGGCTGCTCCTGGTGGTGGTGAACGTCGACGCCGGGAACCCGCTGGGCGGCCCGATCGGCGCGCTGGCCGGCGCCTTCGGCGAGTTCTTCTACAAGGATCCGCGCCGCATCTCGGCCGCCATCACCCTGCTGCTCGAACCGATGGCCGGCATCGCGTTGTTTCTGGTCGTGACGGCCTGCGTGGCCGGCGCCAAACGGGTCGGCGGCCGGTGGCGGCCGCTGCCCGCCCCGGTCTGGGTGTCGGCCACCGCGGTCCTGCTGGTGGCCACCACCATGCTGTCCGCCCGCCACTACCTGTACCGGCACCTGGTGTTGTTCGGGGACAAGTACGACTCGGTGATGATCGACCAACGCGACCTGATGGCCATGGCCTATCTGGCCAAGCTGCCCGGCGCGCACGAGACCCTGATCGGCAACGGCAACACCGACGGCACGGCGTGGATGTACGCGGTCGCCAACCTGCACCCGCTTTGGACCCACTACGACTACCCGCAGCAGATGGGCCCGGGTCCCAACCGATTCATCTTCTGGGCGTACGCGCGCCGCGGCGATTCCGATCCGCGCGTGGTCGCGGCGATTAAAGCGCTCAATATCAGGTACATACTCACCAGCACGCCGACTGTCCGGGGGTTCGCCGTACCCGAAGGACTAGTGTCACTGGATAAGTCGAAGTCGTGGGCGCTGATCTACGACAATGGCGGTGCCCGGATCTACGAATGGCGCGCAGAAGGCACGACGCCACACCCATAGTCCACAAAGGATGGTGAAGGATTGAGTACCCGCAACGATGATGACGGCGTCGAAGTCATCGGTGGTGTCGACCCGCGGATGATGGGGGTCGACGACGACGACGCCGACGAGCGCTCGCTGACCGACCTGGTCGAGCAGCCCGCCAAGGTGATGCGGATCGGGACCATGATCAAGCAGCTGCTCGAGGAGGTGCGGGCCGCACCGCTGGACGACGCCAGCCGCAACCGGCTGCGCGAGATCCATGCGACCAGCATCCGGGAGTTGGAAGAGGGCCTGGCGCCCGAGCTGCGCGAGGAGCTCGACCGCCTCACCCTGCCCTTCAACGAGGACGCGGCGCCGTCGGACGCCGAATTGCGCATCGCCCAAGCGCAGTTGGTCGGCTGGCTGGAGGGACTGTTCCACGGCATCCAGACCGCGCTGTTCGCCCAGCAGATGGCCGCCCGCGCGCAGCTGGAGAAGATGCGTCAGGGCGCGCTGCCCTCGGGCATCGGCAAGCCGGGCAGCGCGCCCGGGCACGGCCAGTACCTGTAAGCAGACGCGACACCGATGGCGCCGGGTTCTGGTCCTCATATCGAGACGCGCAACGCGTGGGTGGAGTTTCCCATCTTCGACGCCAAGTCGCGGTCGCTGAAGAAGGCCTTCCTGGGCAAGGCGGGCGGCACGATCGGGCGTAACAATTCCAACGTGGTGGTGGTGGAAGCGCTGCGCGATATCACCATGTCCCTCGAGCTGGGTGACCGCGTGGGCCTGGTCGGCCACAACGGGGCCGGGAAATCGACTCTGCTGCGCCTACTTTCGGGAATCTACGAACCCACCCGGGGCTGGGCCCAGGTCACCGGGCGGGTGGCACCGATCTTCGATCTGGGCGTCGGGATGGACCCGGAGATCTCCGGCTACGAGAACATCATCATTCGCGGCCTGTTCTTGGGGCAGACCCGCAAACAGATGCTGGCCAAGGTCGACGAGATCGCCGAGTTCACCGAGCTGGGCGACTACCTGTCGATGCCGCTGCGCACCTACTCCACCGGCATGCGGGTTCGGCTGGCGATGGGCGTGGTCACCAGCATCGACCCCGAGATCCTGCTGCTCGACGAGGGATTGGGCGCGGTGGACGCCGACTTCATGAAGAAGGCCCAGTCGCGGCTGCAGGGCCTCGTCGAACGGTCCGGAATCCTGGTGTTCGCCAGCCACTCCAACGAATTCCTGGCCCGGCTGTGCAAGACGGCGATGTGGATCGACCACGGCCAGATCCGCATGTCCGGCGGCATCGAGGACGTGGTGCGCGCGTACGAGGGCGAGGACGCCGCCCGGCATGTGCGCGAGGTGCTGGCCGAGACCGCCGAACAGCCATGAGCGACACCGTCTTCGCCGTCGTCGTCACCCACCGGCGCCCCGACGAGCTGGCCAAGTCCCTCGACGCGCTGAGCAGCCAGACCCGGCTGCCGGACCACCTCATCGTCGTCGACAACGATGCGTGCGACGACGGCCGGGTCCGTGAACTGGTTGCGGCGCAACCTATTCCGACCACCTATCTGCAGTCTCGCCGAAACCTCGGCGGCGCAGGCGGTTTCGCGCTCGGCATGCTGCATGCGCTGGCCCAGGGCGCCGACTGGGTATGGCTGGCAGACGACGACGGCCGGCCGCAGGACGCGCGGGTGCTGGCCACGCTGCTGGCCTGCGCCGACAAACACGGCCTGGCCGAGGTGTCGCCGATGGTGTGCAACCTCGACGACCCGGAACGGTTGGCGTTTCCGTTGCGCCGCGGCCTGGTATGGCGCAGGCGGGCAAGCGAATTGCGCACCGAGGCCGGGCAGGACCTGCTGGCTGGGATTGCGTCGTTGTTCAACGGCGCGCTGTTCCGGGCGTCGGCGCTGGAGTCGATCGGCGTCCCGGATTTGCGGCTGTTCATCCGCGGCGACGAGGTGGAGATGCACCGGCGGCTGGTGCGCTCGGGGCTGCCGTTCGGCACCTGCCTGGACGCGGTCTACCTGCATCCGTGCGGATCCGACGAGTTCCGGCCGATCCTCGGTGGCCGGATGCACACCCAGTATCCCGACGACGCGACCAAGCGGTTCTTCACCTACCGCAACCGCGGCTACCTGCTCTCGCAGCCGGGGCTGCGCAAGCTGCTGGTGCAGGAGTGGGTCCGGTTCGGCTGGTTCTTCCTGGTGACGCGTCGCGACCCGAGGGGGCTGGCCGAATGGATCCGGTTGCGGCGCTTGGGACGTCGCGAGCTGTTCGGCAAGCCTGGAGGATCTCGATGACTTTCCTTGACGCGGCGGCCCAGTCGCGCACCCTGCGCCGAGCCCGCAGCGACCTGGTCGACGGCTTCCGCCGGCACGAGCTGTGGCTGCACCTGGGCTGGCAGGACATCAAGCAGCGCTACCGCCGTTCGGTGCTGGGGCCGTTCTGGATCACCATCGCGACGGGAACCACGGCGGTGGCGATGGGCGGGTTGTATTCCAAGCTGTTCCACCTGGAGCTGTCCGTGCACCTGCCGTACGTGACGCTGGGGCTGATCATCTGGAACCTGATCAACGCCGCGATCCTGGAGGGCGCCGACGTCTTCGTCGCCAACGAGGGGCTGATCAAGCAGTTGCCGACGCCGCTGAGCGTGCACGTCTATCGGTTGGTGTGGCGGCAGATGATCTTGTTCGCGCACAACATCGTGATTTACGTCGTCATCGCGATGATCTATCCCAAGCCGTGGTCGTGGGCGGACCTGTCGGTGATACCGGCGCTGGCGCTGATCGTGCTCAATTGCATATGGGTGTCACTGTGTTTCGGCATCCTGGCCACCCGCTACCGCGACATCGGCCCGCTGCTCTTCTCGGTCGTGCAGTTGCTGTTCTTCATGACGCCGATCATCTGGAACGACGACACCCTGCGGCAGCAGGGCGCCGGACGCTGGTCGAGCATCGTCGAGCTCAACCCGTTGTTGCACTACCTCGACATCGTGCGCGCGCCGCTGCTGGGGTCGCATCAGGAGCTGCGGCACTGGGCGGTGGTGTTGGTGTTGACGGCGGTGGGGTGGCTGCTGGCGGCCTTCGCCATGCGCCAGTACCGGGCGCGGGTGCCCTACTGGGTGTAATCGGCAACGGGACGGAGGTCGCCGATGGAGATCGTGGCGTCGGGACCGGGTTTTGCCGCGGAACTGCGCGGGGTGACGATCGCGGATGTCGCGGCTTCGCCGGACGTCTACGCGCAGGTGCGCGCGGCGTTCGAGGAGCATTCGGTGCTGGTCTTCCGGGACCAGCACGTCAGTGATGAAGCGCAGCTTGCCTTTTCGCGCAGGTTCGGCCCGCTGGAGGTGACCAAGGTGGGTGCGGTGGGCCACGGCAGCCACCTCGTGGTCCTCAAGACCCTCGACGACGACGGCAACGTGGTGCCCGCCGATCACCGGCTCGCCCTGGAAAACAAGGCGAATCAGCTGTGGCACACCGATAGTTCGTTCAAGCGGGTGCCGGCGCTGGCGTCGGTGCTGTCGTCACGCATCGTTCCGGGGCGCGGCGGCGAGACCGAGTACGTCTCCACCCGGATCGCGTTCGAACGGCTCGATCCCGGGTTGCGGGAACGGGTGGAGAATTCGTTCGCCTGGCACGAATACGCCTATTCGCGCGGCAAGATCGCGCCCGACCTGGCCCGCCCGGAGGAGCGGGCGGCCTTGCCGCCGCAATGCTGGCGCCTGGTGTGGCGCAACCCGGTCAACGGCCGCAAGGCGCTCTACCTCGCGTCGCACGCGTACGGGATCGAGGGCATGGAGCCGGCCGCGGCGCGGGAGTTGCTGGCGGCGCTGACCGAGGCCGCGACCGCTCCCGGTGCGAGCTACCTGCACTCGTGGCGGGCGGGCGACGTGGTGATGTGGGACAACCGGGCAACCATGCATCGCGGCCGGCCGTGGCCGGCGCACCAGCCGCGCTACATGGTGCGCAGCACCATCGCGGCGACCGCCGCCGACGGGCTGGAGGCCATGTATCCGCCGTGGCATGCCGTAGCCCGGTGAGACAGTTGGGCTGCGGCCGTGAACCTGCCGTTTCCGCCCGTCCCGACGCATCCGTCGAACCTCAAGCTGCTCTGCCGCCACCGACGGCACAGTGCGTCGGACCTCGCCGACCGGGCACGGCTACACCACCAAACCCCCTGGCGGACTTTACTTTCCAGCGTTGGCCGCCTGCCCGGAACGCCGACGTTGCCCACCTCGCTGCCCGCATCGCAGCGGAACCGCGGCGTGATGATGCCTGTCCGGCAACGAACCCGGGCCCAGGAGCACGCCGCCCGGGTGCGCGGCTCAATGAGTCGCGCATCAGCGCCGAGGCGCGGCGGTCGTTGCCCAACAACAACGATCCGCCGCCCTTGTAGTTTCGAGGACTTTGACAGTGGCGGGCCGCCACGCCGTGGTGTCACACTGAAACGCCACCTGAGCAAGCGGGACGAAAGGTCCACCGACGTGACCAACAAACGCCAATCGCCGGCGGACGCGGCGCGCAAAAACCTGGAAGCCGAGCTGGACCGGCTGCGGCAGCGTCGCGACCGCCTCGAGGTCGAGGTCAAGAATGACCGCGGGATGGTGGGCGATCACGGCGATGCGGCCGAGGCGATCCAGCGGGCCGACGAGCTGGTGGTGCTGTCCGACCGGATCAACGAGCTGGACCGGCGGCTGCGGGCCGGGCCGCCGGACGCCGACGCCTCGGCGACGCTGCCCGGCGGCACCGAGGTGACCTTGCGGTTCGCCGACGGCGAAGTGGTCACCATGCACGTGATCTCCATCGTCGAAGAGACACCGGTCGGCCGCGAGGGCGAGACGTTGACCGCACGTAGCCCGCTGGCTCAGGCCCTTGCCGGACGCCAACCCGGCGACACGGTGACCTATCCGACGCCGCAGGGCGAGAAGCAGGTCGAGCTGATCGCGGTCAAGCTGCCCTAGACTCCCCTCGATGGTTGCCAGCCCGAACCTGAAACTGACCACCCAGGTCATGCGTTTCGTCGTCACCGGCGGCCTGGCCGGCATCGTCGACTTCGGCCTGTACGCGACGCTCTACAAGGTCGTGGGTGTGCAGGTCGACGTGGCCAAGGCGATCAGCTTCATCGTCGGCACCATCACCGCCTACCTGATCAACCGGCGGTGGACCTTCCAGGCGGCTCCCAGCACCGCCCGGTTCGTCGCGGTGATGGCGCTCTACGCCGTCACCTTCGCCGTGCAGGTCGGGCTCAACCATCTGTGCCTGGCGTTTCTGCACTACCGGGGCTGGGCGATCCCCGTCGCCTTCGTGATCGCGCAGGGCACCGCGACGGTGATCAACTTCGTCGTGCAGCGGGCCGTCATCTTCCGCATCCGCTGAGCCTTCTTGTGCAAGCGGTACCCTCTTTCACGATGTCGAGCACCGATCCCCTCATCACGCCCGCCCGGCTGACGGGCTTCGGGCGCACCGCCCCGTCGGTGGCCCAGGTGCTCAGAACCCGCGACCCCGAGGTGATCGCCAAGGCCGTCGCCCGGGTCGCCGATTCGGGTCATTCCAAGGGTCGCGGCGTGATCGCGCGCGGGCTGGGCCGCTCCTACGGCGACAACGCCCAAAACGGCGGCGGCCTGGTGATCGACATGACCGGGCTCAACCGCATCCACTCGATCAGCGCCGACACCCGGCTGGTCGACGTCGACGCCGGCGTCAGCCTGGACCAGCTGATGAAGGCGGCGCTGCCGTTCGGGCTGTGGGTCCCGGTGCTGCCCGGCACCCGCCAGGTCACCGTCGGCGGCGCGATCGCCTGCGACATCCACGGCAAGAACCACCACAGCGCCGGCAGCTTCGGCAACCACGTGCGCTCCATGGAGCTGCTGATGGCCGACGGCACCGTGCGCACCATCACCCCCGACGGCCCGGACCCTTCCGACGCCGAGCTGTTCTGGGCCACCGTCGGCGGCAACGGCCTGACCGGGATCGTGCTGCGCGCCACCATCGCCATGACCCCGACCGAGACGGCGTACTTCATCGCCGACGGGGTGGCCACCAAGGACCTCGACGAAACCGTCGCCGTGCACCTGGACGGCAGCGAAGCCGACTACACCTACTCCAGCGCCTGGTTCGACCTGATCAGCCCGCCGCCCAAGCTCGGCCGGGCCGCGGTGAGCCGCGGCAGCCTGGCCCGGCTGGACCAGCTGCCCAAGAAGCTGGCCAAGAACCCGCTGAAATTCGATGCGCCGCAGCTGTTGACGGTGCCCGACCTGTTCCCGGTCAGCGCGATGAACAAGCTGTCGTTCATGGCAATCGGTGAGGTGTACTACCGGCTGGGCGGCACCTACACCGGCAAGATCATGAACCTGTCGCAGTTCTATCACATGCTCGACCTGGTCAGCGGCTGGAACAATGCTTATGGCCCAAGGGGTTTCGCGCAACACCAGTTCCTGGTCCCGCCGGACGCGATGGACGAGTTCAAGGCCATCATCCGCTGGATCCAGACCCGCGGCCACTACTCGGCGCTCAACGTGTTCAAGCTTTTCGGCCCGGGCAACCGCGCGCCGCTGAGCTTCCCGATGGCCGGCTGGAACGTCGCGATGGACTTCCCCAACAAGCCCGGGGTCAACGAATTCCTCAACGAGCTCGACAGGCGGGTCCTGCAATTCGGCGGGCGGGTGTACACCGCCAAGGACTCGCGCACCAACGCCGAAACCTTCCACGCCATGTACCCGCGCATCGACGAGTGGATCGCGGTGCGCCGCAAGGTGGATCCGACGGGGGTGTTCGCCTCCGACATGGCCCGACGTTTGGAGCTGCTCTAGATGGTGCTGGACGCCGTGGGAAATCCGCAGACCATCCTGCTGCTCGGTGGCACCTCCGAGATCGGGCTGGCCATCTGCGAGCGTTACCTGCAGAACGCGCACGCGCGAATCATCTTGGCCGCCATGCCCGGTGACCCCGGGCGGGACGCCGCGGTGGAGCAGATGAAGGCCGCCGGAGCGCGATCGGTGGAGGTGATCGACTTCGAAGCCACCGACACCGACACCCACCCCAAGATGATCGAGCAGGCGTTCGCGGGCGGTGACGTCGACGTGGCCATCGTCGCCTTCGGCATCCTCGGCGACGCCGAAGAGCTGTGGCAGGACCAGCGTAAGGCGGTGCAGGCTGCCGAAATCAACTACACCGCAGCGGTTTCGGTGGGCGTCTTGCTCGCCGAGAAGATGCGCGGCCAGGGCTTCGGCCAGATCATCGCGATGAGCTCGGCCGCCGGCGAGCGGGTGCGGCGGTCCAACTTCGTCTACGGGTCCACCAAGGCCGGCTTGGATGGCTTCTACCTTGGCCTGGGAGAGGCGTTGCGCGAGTACGGCGTTCGCGTGCTGGTGATCCGACCCGGCCAGGTGCGGACCCGGATGAGCGCGCATGTCAAGGAAGCGCCGCTGACCGTGGACAAGGAGTACGTCGCCAACCTAGCGGTGACCGCGGCCGCAAAAGGTAAGGAATTGGTTTGGGCGCCAGCAGCATTCCGTTACGTGATGATGGTGTTGCGACACATCCCGCGCCCCATCTTCCGCAAACTGCCGATCTGATCATGCGTAGCGCGCTGGCCACCCTCGGCCAGATGGCCGTGGCCGTGCTGGTCGCCGTCGTCGTCGCGGTGGTGTCGCTGACCGCCATCGCCGGGGTGCAGTGGCCGGCCTTCCCGTCGTCGAATCAACTGCACGCGCTGACCACCGTCGGGCAGGTCGGCTGCCTGGCCGGTCTGGTCGCCGTCGGCTGGGTGTGGCACTCGTTCACCGGCCGCGTCCGGCGGCTCGCTCAACTGGGTGGGCTGGTGTTCGTGTCCGCGTTCACCGTGGTGACGCTCGGCATGCCGCTGGGCGCCACCAAGCTGTATTTGTTCGGCATCTCCGTCGACCAGCAGTTCCGCACCGAATACCTGACGCGGCTGGCCGACAGTCCCGCCTTGCGCGACATGACCTATCTCGGGCTGCCGCCGTTCTACCCGCCGGGCTGGTTCTGGATCGGCGGGCGCGCGGCCGCGCTGTCCGGGACACCGGCGTGGGAGGTGTTCAAGCCGTGGGCCATCACCTCGATCACCGTCGCCGTCGCGGTGGCGCTGGTGCTGTGGTGGCGCATGGTCCGGTTCGAGTACGCGCTGATCGTCACCACCGCGACGGCGGCGGTGACGCTGGCCTACGGTTCACCCGAGCCGTACTCGGCGATGATCACCGTGCTGCTGCCGCCGATGCTGGTGCTCACCTGGTCGGGCCTGCGCGCGGGTGAGTGCCGGGCTGGCGGGATGCCCGAGACCGCCGAGCGTGCGGCTGGCGGGGCGCCCGGGAGCGCCGAGCGTGCGGCTGGCCAGGCGCCCGGGAGCGCCGAGCGTGAAACTAACTTCACGGTCGACGCCGAGCGTGAAACTAACTTCACGCTCGCGGCGGGCGAGGCGTCGGTCGCGGCGAGCGAGACGCCGCGGAGCGGCTGGGCCGCGGTCGTCGGAGCCGGGCTGTTCCTGGGCTTCACGGCCACCTGGTACACGCTGCTGTTCGGGTTCACCGCGTTCGCGGTGGGGCTGATGGCGCTGTGGCTGGCGGGCCTGCGCTGGCGGCGGCACGGGGTCCGCGCGGCGCTCGAGCCGCTGCGCCGGCTGGCCGTCATCGTCGGCATCGCGGTCGCGATCGGGTGCACCACCTGGCTGCCGTTCCTGGCTCGCGCGGCCCGCAATCCGGTCAGCAACACCGGCAGCGCCCAGCACTACCTGCCAGCCGACGGCGCCGAGCTGACCTTCCCGATGCTGCAGTTCACGCTGCTCGGCGTCGTCTGCATGGCGGGCACGCTGTGGCTGGTGCTGCGCGCCCGCGCGTCGGTGCGCGCGGGCGCCCTGGCCATCGGCGTGCTGGCCGTCTACCTGTGGTCGCTGCTGTCCATGCTCACCACGCTGGCCCGCACCACGCTGCTGTCCTTCCGGCTGCAGCCGACGCTGAGCGTGCTGTTGGTGGCGGCCGGGGCGTTCGGGCTCGTGGAGGCCGCGCTCGCACTGCGGCGCCGAAGCCGCGCCGTCATCCCGGTGGCCGGCGCGATCGGGCTGGCCGCGGCCATCGCGTTCAGCCAGGACATCCCCGACGTGCTGCGGCCGGACCTGACCATCGCCTACACCGACACCGACGGCCACGGGCAGCGCGGCGACCGGCGGCCGCCCAGCGCGGAGAAGTTCTACGCCAGCATCGACGACGTCATCACCCGCGAGACCGGCCGGCCCCGCGACCAGACCGTGGTGATGACCGCCGACTACAGCTTCCTGTCCTTCTACCCCTACTGGGGATTCCAGGGGCTGACCTCGCACTACGCCAACCCGCTCGCGCAGTTCGACCTGCGGGCCGCGCAGATCGACAAGTGGTCCAAGCTCAAGACCGCCGACGAGTTGCTGCACGCCCTGGACACCTGCCCATGGCCGCCGCCGACGGTGTTTTTGATGCGCCACGGCGCGAACAACACCTACACCCTGCGGCTGGCCGAGGACGTCTACCCCAACCAGCCCAACGTGCGGCGCTACACCGTCGAGCTGCGCGCCGCGCTGTTCGACAGCCCGCGGTTCGCGGTCCACCGCGTCGGCCCCTTCGTGCTGGCCGTCCGCAAGCCGGCGGCGTAACGACTGATGAGCACCGACACCGGGTCCCGCATCGCCGAAGAACTAGCATCTAGCTCCGTGCACGACACGGAGGCAAATCACCGGATCGCTCGGTGGGTTGCCTCTGTCGCGGGGCTGCTCGGGGTGCTGCTGGCGGTGGCCACCCCGCTGTTGCCGGTCGACCAGACCACCGCCCAGCTGAACTGGCCCCAAAACGGCAGCTTCGGCAGCGTGGAGGCGCCGCTGATCGGTTACGTGGCCACCGATTTGAACATCACCGTCCCGTGCCAGGCCGCCGCCGGGCTGGCCGGCCGGGGCAACCCCGGCAAGACGGTGTTGTTGTCGACGGTGCCCAAGCAGGCGCCCAAGGCGGTCGACCGCGGGCTGCTGATCGTGCGGGCCAACGACGACCTGGTGCTGGTGGTGCGCAACGTCCCGGTGGTGACGGCCCCGCTGAGCCAGGTGCTGGGCCCGGCCTGCCAGCGGTTGACCTTCACCGCGCACGCCGACAAGGTCACCGCCGAGTTCGTCGGGCTCACCCAGGGCCCCAACACCGAGCATCCCGGCGCGCCGCTGCGCGGCGAGAAGAGCGGCTATGACTTCCGGCCGCAGATCGTCGGCGTCTTCACCGACCTGAGCGGACCGGCGCCGCCGGGCCTGAGCTTCTCGGCGACCATCGACACCCGCTACAGCAGCAGCCCCACCCCGCTGAAGATGGCCGCGATGATCCTCGGCCTGGTGCTGACCGGCGCGGCGCTGGTCGCGCTGCACATCCTGGACACCGCCGACGGCACCCGGCACCGCCGCTTCCTGCCTGCCCGCTGGTGGTCGATCGGCGGGCTGGACGCGCTGGTCATCGCCGTGCTGACGTGGTGGCATTTCGTCGGCGCCAACACCTCCGACGACGGCTACATCCTGACCATGGCCCGGGTGTCCGAGCACGCCGGCTACATGGCCAACTACTACCGCTGGTTCGGCACGCCCGAGGCGCCGTTCGGCTGGTACTACGACCTGCTGGCGCTGTGGGCGCACGTCAGCACCACCAGCATCTGGATGCGGCTGCCCACCCTGGCGATGGCGTTGACCTGCTGGTGGGTGATCAGCCGCGAGGTGATGCCGCGGCTGGGTCACGCCGTCAAGCAGAACCGGGCGGCGGCCTGGACGGCGGCGGGCATGTTCCTGGCGGTGTGGCTGCCACTGGACAACGGCCTGCGGCCCGAGCCGATCATCGCCCTGGGCATCCTGCTGACCTGGTGCTCGGTGGAACGCGCGGTGGCCACCAGCCGGCTGCTGCCGGTCGCGGTCGCCTGCATCATCGGCGCGCTGACCCTGTTCTCCGGGCCGACGGGCATCGCCTCGATCGGCGCGCTGCTGGTCGCGATCGGGCCGCTGCGCACGATCCTGCACCGCCGGATCACGCGATTCGGCGCGCTCCCGCTGATCGCGCCCCTGCTGGCCGCGGCCACCGTCACCGCCATCCTGATCTTCCGCGACCAGACGCTGGCCGGCGAGGTTCAGGCCAGCATGCTCAAGCGCGCCGTCGGGCCCAGCCTGAGCTGGTTCGACGAACACATCCGCTACGAGCGGCTGTTCATGGCCAGCCCGGACGGGTCGGTCGCCCGCCGCTTCGCCGTACTGGCGCTGGTGCTCGCGCTCGCGGTGACCGTCGCAATGTCGTTGCGCAAGGGCCGAATTCCCGGCACCGCCACCGGGCCGAGCCGGCGCATCGTCGGGATCACCATCATCTCGTTCGTCGCGATGATGTTCACCCCCACCAAATGGACGCACCACTTCGGGGTGTTCGCCGGGCTGGCCGGGCCGCTGGGTGCGCTGGCCGCGGTCGCGGTGACCGCGGCGGCGATGCGGTCCCGGCGCAACCGCACCGTCTACGCCGCCGTGGTGCTGTTTTTGGTGGCGCTGTCGTTCGCCAGCGTCAACGGCTGGTGGTACGTCTCGAATTTCGGGGTGCCGTGGTCGAATGCGTTCCCGGCGTGGCATTACGCGTTCGCCACCGCGCTGCTCGGACTGACCGTGCTGGTGCTGCTGCTGGCGGCCTGGTTCCATTTCGTGGCGCCCGACGACGGCCCGCCGAAAACCCGCTGGGGGGCGCGGCTGGCCGGAATCATCCAGTCCCCCTTGGCAATTGCGACCTGGGCGCTGGTGGTGTTCGAGGTGGCGTCGCTGACCTTGGCGATGACGGACCAGTATCCGGCGTGGTCGGTCGGCCGCTCCAATTTGCAGGCGTTGACCGGGAAGACGTGCGGCCTGGCCGAGGACGTGCTGGTGGAACAGGACCCCAGCGCCGGCCTGCTGTCGCCGGTCGGCGGCCCGGCCGGCCCGTCGGCAGCCGACGCGCTGGGCGCGGGGTTGTCGGAAGCCTTCACCGCCAACGGGATTCCCGCCGACGTGCGCGCCGACCCGGTGATGGAACGCCCGGGTGACCGCAGCTTCGTCAACGACGAGGAGAAAACCGGCAGCAACCAGGCCGGCACCGAGGGCGGCACCACCCCGGCGCCGGGGATCAACGGGTCGTCGGCCCAGCTACCGTTCAACCTCGACCCTGCGCGCACCCCGGTGCTGGGCAGCTGGCGCTCAGGCATCCAGGTGCCCGCCCACCTGCGGTCCGGCTGGTACCGGCTGCCCGCCCGCGACAAGGCGCGGCCGCTGCTGGTGGTCAGCGCGGCCGGGCGCTTCGACCCGCGCGAGGTCCAGGTGCAGTGGGCCACCGACGAGCAGGCGGCCAGCGGGCACCCGGGCGGCTCGTTCCAATTCGCCGACGTCGGCGCGTCACCGGCCTGGCGCAACCTGCGGTTGCCGCTGTCGGCGATCCCGGCCGCCGCCACCCAGGTCCGGTTGGTCGCCGACGACGAAGACCTGGCCCCGCAGCATTGGATTGCGCTGACGCCGCCGCGTATTCCCCAGCTGCGCACCCTGCAGGACGTGGTGGGGTCGAAGGACCCGGTGTTCCTGGACTGGCTGGTCGGGCTGGCCTTCCCCTGCCAGCGGCCGTTCGGCCATCAGAACGGCGTGGACGAGACGCCGAAATGGCGCATCCTGCCGGACCGATTCGGCGCCGAGGCCAACTCGCCGGTGATGGACAACAACGGCGGCGGCCCGCTGGGCGTCACCGAGCTGCTGGCCAAGGCCACCACCATGGCCACCTACTTGAAGGACGACTGGTCCCGCGACTGGGGCTCGCTGCAACGGCTGACCCCGTACTATCCCGACGCCCGGCCCGCCCAGCTGCTGCTGGGCACGGCGACGCGCAGCGGGCTGTGGAACCCCGCGCCGCTGCGGCACTGACGAACGCTGCCCCGCCTCCGGCGACAGCCAAAAACGGGGCAGCGTCAGCGATTTCAGATCACGGAACCGAGGCCCGCAGCGGGTGGGTGAGCGCCCAGCCCGGGTTCAAGAAGTTGGCGGCGTAGTGACGCACCGGGTGCAGCGGTCCGCTGTGCGGGACGTACGGGCTCGCCGAGGCGACGGCCGGCATCAGCGAACCGGCGATGGACAAGCCGATGGCGCCCAACCCGACACCCGCGGCGATGCGGAGCTTGGAGACCTTCTCCTTCATGGTGATTCCTATCTGCCGTATTTCTCTAGGGCCGGTCGCGCCGACCGGCAACACCAGGTTGCGACGGCCGGCTTGCCGGACGGTCGAGAGATTCTTGGGAAATCCTTGCGTCCCCGGTAGCGCCCTTGAGGCCAGGCGGCCGTCGGCCTAGGTTTGGCGTTTGTGAGCACCGGCCGACCGCGATGACCTCCGAGCTGATGGCGATGGCCCGCGCCGAGCGGGCCGACCTCGCCGAATTCCTGGCCACCCTGGGGCCGCGGGATTGGGAGGCGCCCAGCCTGTGCAGCCGGTGGAGCGTGAAAGACGTTGTCGCCCATGTGATCAGCTATGAAGAGCTGGGGGCTTTCGGGTTGCTGAAACGCTTCGCCAAGGGCTGGGTGGTGCGGGCCAACCAGGTGGGCGTCGACGAGTTCGCGGACCTGACGCCGCAACAGCTGCTGGAGTTCCTGCGCGAGCACCTCGAACCGCGGGGATTGACAGCGGGTTTCGGCGGAATGATCGCACTGGTCGACGGGACGATTCATCACCAGGACATCCGCCGCGCGCTGGGCCGGCCGCGGGTGGTGCCGCCGGACCGGTTGCAGCGGGTGCTGTCGCTGGTGCCCGGCAATCCCAGGCTCGGTGCGGGGCGACGGATCCGGGGCCTGCGACTGCGCGCCACCGACATCGACTGGACGCACGGCGACGGGCCGCAGGTGAGCGGGCCCGGCGAGGCGCTGCTGATGGCGATCTCGGGGCGCCCGGCCGCGCTGGCCGATCTGGACGGGCCTGGGCGCGCCACGCTGGCCGCCCGGCTCGGCCAATAGCGTTCAGGCGGGCCGGATTTCGAAGACGAACTCGGAGTTGCCGATGCGGATGTGGTCGCCGTCGGCCAGGGTGGCGCTGCGCTGCACCCGCCGGCCGCGCACCTGGACGCCGTTGGTCGATTTAATGTCGGTGATCAGGAAATCCGTTCCGGTGTCGATGATGACGGCGTGGTGGCGGCTGACCTCGGTGTCGTCCAGCACGATCTCGTTGTCGTCGAGCCGGCCGATCCGGGTGGTCACCCCGTTGAGCTGATAGTGGCGCCCGGCCTTGTCCCGCAACCGGGCGACGACGGGATTGTCGACCACCGCCGCCGCCGACTCGGACCGCACCGTGCTCTGCTTGTGGGTGCTCAGCATCGCCCGCCTGGCGGCCTTCCCGGGCTGGCCGGGCCCGAGCGGCTCCTGGCGCAGGATGCGCTGCTGCAGCGCCTTGACCGTGGGCCCCGGGTCGATGCCCAGCCCCTCGGCCAGCGCGGTCTTGAGCCGCCGGTAGGCGCCGAGCGCATCGGATTGGCGTTCGGTGACGTAGTAGGCGGTGATCAGTTGCGCCCACAGCGGTTCGCGGTAGGGATGCTGGGCGACCAGCGCCTCGAGCTCCCCGATCACGCCATCGGCGCGCCCGCAGGCGATCTCGGCCTCGGCGCGGGCGGTGTGCGCCGCGACGCGCTCCTCGAGCAGCAGGTTGGCGAACGCGTCGACGAACGCGAAGTTGTGGAGATCGTCGAGCACCGGTCCGCGCCATTCGCGCAGCGCCGCCGCCAGGTGGCCGCTGGCCTCCTCGAAGCGTCCCCGGCTGGCGGCCTGCACCCCCGCGGTCTTGTGCCCGCGGAAGCGTCCCAGGTCGCAGTCCGCGTCGGCGACGTTGAGCTGGTAGCCGGGCGGGACACTGGCCAGCACCCCGTTCGGGTTGGGCAACGCGCTGCGCAGCAGCCGGCGCAGGGTGGACACATAGGACTGGATGCTGGTCCGCGCCGCCGGCACCGGCGCCGCGCCCCACACCCCGTCGATCAACGCGTCGACGGACACCGGCCGGTTGCGGTGGATCAGCAGCATGGCCAGCACCGCCCGCTGTTTGGGCGCACCCAACGGCAGCTGGGCGCCGCCGGCGGTCACCGACAACGGACCCAGGACACCGAACCCCAGACCTGCGTTCGCCACGCCCTGTCAGCCTCCTCAGCAGTCCATTTTGACCGCCCGCACGCGGCGAAGGCTGAATTGGCGGGCGGATGTTCGCTGTGAATCACCCCCGGGTTCGCACCGGCGCGCGGCGGAGATCGCCCCCGCGCAGCCCCGCATCCCGGGCGGACAAAGCCGCGTCGCTTACGATCGAGCCTCGTGCCCCACGACGGTAAACAGCGATCGCAGCGGATCCCCCGGTCGGTGGCCGCCGTCGCGGGCATCGCCGGCCTGCTGCTGTGCCTGGCCGTCCCGCTGCTCCCGGTGCGCCAGACCACGGCCACCGTGCTGTGGCCGCAGGGCACGGTCGACGGACACGTCAGCCAGATCACCGCGCCCCTGGTGTCGGGGGCGCCCCGCGCGCTGGACATCTCCATCCCCTGCCCGGCCGTCGCCACGCTGCCCGCCGACGGCGGCCTGGTGGTCTCCACGCTGCCGCCCGGCGGCATGGACGCCGGCAAGAACGGGCTGTTCGTGCGGGCCAACAAGGACGTGGTCGTCGTCGCCTTCCGGGACACCGTCGCGGCGGTGGCGCAGCGCCCGGCCGTCGCCGCCGGGGCCTGCAGCGTGCTGCACGCCTGGGCCGACGCCGGCGCGGCCGGTGCCGAGTTCGTCGGCATCCCCGGCGCCGCGGGAACCCTGCCCGCCGAGAAGAAGCCCCAGGTCGGCGGGATCTTCACCGACCTCAAGGTGCCCGCCGGGCCGGGGCTTTCGGCCCGCGTCGACATCGACACCCGGTTCATCACCGCGCCGACGGTCCTCAAACAGATCGTGATGGTGCTGGGCACGCTGGCGGTGCTGACCGCCATCGTCGCGCTGGCGGTGCTGGATCGGCGCAGCCGCGGCGGCGGCACCCTGATCAACTGGCGCTCCCCGATCGCGTGGCTGTCCCGGTACCGCCCCGGCACCCATTTGGCCAACTGGCGCCGGGTCGGGCTCGCGACCTGGATCGCCGACGCCGCGGTGCTCGCCACCCTGCTGCTGTGGCACGTCGTCGGGGCGACCTCGTCGGACGACGGCTACAACCTGACCATCGCCCGGGTTGCGCCGAAGGCCGGCTACCTCGTCGACTACTACCGCTACTTCGGCACCACCGACGCGCCCTTCGACTGGTATCTGGGCCTGCTGTCCCGGCTGGCCTCGGTGAGCACGGCCGGCGTGTGGATGCGGCTGCCCGCGACGCTGGCCGGGATCGGCTGCTGGCTGATCATCAGCCACTGGGTGCTGCGCCGGCTGGGCCCGGGCCGGGGCGGGCTGGCGGCCAACCGGGTGGCGGTCTTCACCGCGGGCGCGGTGTTCGTCGCGGCCTGGCTGCCGTTCAACAACGGGCTGCGGCCCGAACCGCTGATCGCGCTGGGCGTGCTGGTCACCTGGATGCTGGTGGAACGGGCCATCGCGCTGCAGCGGCTGGCGCCGGCGGCGGTGGCCGTCGTGGTGGCGTTGCTGACCGCCACCCTGGCGCCGCAGGGCCTGATCGCGGTCGCCGCGCTGCTCACCGGCGCCCGGGCCGTCGCCCAGGCCATCCGGCGGCGCCGGGCCAGCGACGGTCTGCTGGCGCCGCTGGCGGTGCTGGCGGCGGCGCTGTCGCTGATCCTGGTGGTGGTGTTCCGCAGCCAGACCGTGGCCACGGTGCTGGAGTCGGCCCGGATCAAATACAAGGTCGGCCCGACGATCGCCTGGTACCAGGATTGGTTGCGCTACTACTTCCTGACGGTCGAATCCAACCCCGACGGGTCGATGGCGCGGCGCTTCGCCGTGCTGGTGATGCTGCTGTGCCTGTTCGGCATGCTGGTCATCCTGCTGCGCCGCGGCCATGTCCCCGGGGTGGCCAGCGGCCCGGCCTGGCGGCTGATCGGCACCACCGCCGTCGGCCTGCTGCTGTTGACGTTCACGCCGACCAAGTGGGCGGTCCAGTTCGGCGCCTTCGCCGGGCTGGCCGGGGCGCTGGGCGCGCTGACCGCGTTCGCCTGCTCGCGGATCGGCCTGCACAACCGCCGCAATCTCACGCTGTACGTGACGGCGTTGCTGTTCGTGCTGGCCTGGGCCACCTCCGGGATCAACGGCTGGTTCTACGTCGGCAACTACGGGGTGCCGTGGTACGACATCCAGCCGGTCATCGCCAGCCACCCGGTGACGTCGATGTTCCTGACGCTGTCCATCATCACCGGGCTGCTGGCGGCCTGGCAGCACTTCCGGATGGACTACGCGGGCCACACCGAGGTCAAGGACAGCCGGCGCAACCGCGTGCTGGCGTCCACCCCGCTGCTGGTGGTCGCGACCATCATGGTGGTCGGCGAGGTCGCCTCGCTGACCAAGGGCGCGGTGTTCCGCTACCCGCTGTACACCACCGGCAAGGCCAACCTGGCCGCCATCGCGTCGGGGCTGTCGCCGACCAGCTGCGCGATGGCCGACGACGTGCTGGCCGAGCCGGACGCCAACGCCGGCATGCTGCAGCCGCTGCCGGGCCAGACGTTCGGGCCGGACGGGCCGCTCGGCGGGGTCAACCCGGTCGGCTTCAAACCCGACGGCGTGGGCGACGACCTGCAGTCCGACCCCGTGGTGACCAAGCCCGGGCTGGTCAACTCCGACGCCTCCCCCAACAAACCCAACGTCGCCTACAGCGACTCGGCGGGCACCGCCGGCGGCAAGGGGCCGGTGGGCGTCAACGGCTCGCACGCGGCGCTGCCGTTCGGCCTCGACCCGGCCCGCACCCCGGTGATGGGCAGCTACGGCGAGAACTCGCTGGCCGCCACGGCCACCTCGGCCTGGTACCAGCTGCCGCCCCGCACGCCGGACCGCCCGCTGGTGGTGGTGTCGGCGGCCGGCGCGATCTGGTCCTACAAGGAGGACGGCACGTTCACCTACGGCCAGTCGCTGAAACTGCAGTGGGGCGTCGCCCGCCCGGACGGCAGCACGGTGCCGCTGGCCGAGGTGCAGCCGATCGACATCGGCCCGCAGCCGGCGTGGCGCAATCTGCGCTTCCCGCTGGCCTGGGCGCCGCCGGAGGCCAACGTGGCGCGCATCGTCGCCTACGACCCGAACCTGAGTTCCGAGCAGTGGTTCGCGTTCACCCCGCCGCGGGTGCCGGTGACCGAAACCCTGCAGCAGCTGATCGGCTCGCAGACGCCGGTGATGATGGACATCGCGACCGCGGCGAACTTCCCGTGCCAGCGGCCCTTCTCCGAACACCTTGGCGTGGCTGAACTTCCGGCCTACCGCATCCTGCCGGACCGCAAGCAGACCGCGGCGTCGTCGAACCTGTGGCAGTCCAGCGAAGCCGGCGGGCCGTTCCTGTTCCTGCAGGCGCTGCTGCGCACCTCGACCATCCCGACCTATCTGCGCGGCGACTGGTATCGCGACTGGGGATCGGTGGAGCAGTACTTCCGGTTGGTGCCGGCCGATCAGGCGCCGGACGCCGCTATCGAACAGGGTGTGATGACAGTGCACGGCTGGAGCCGGCAGGGACCGATTCGGGCACTCCCATGAGCGTTTCGACCGTCGGCGGCGACGTGCGGGTGACGCGCTGGGTGGCGACCATCGCCGGGCTGATCGGGTTCGTGCTGTCGGTCGCCACCCCGCTGCTGCCCGTCGTGCAGACCACCGCGACGCTGAACTGGCCGCAGGGCGGTCAGTTGAACAGCGTTACCGCACCGCTGATTTCGCTCACCCCGGTGGACCTGACCGCGACGGTCCCCTGCTCGTCGGTGCGCGACCTGCCGCCCGAGGGCGGGGTGATCCTGGCCACCGGGCCCAAGAAGGGCAAGGACGCCGCGCTCAACGCGTTGTTCGTCGTCGCCCACGGCAAGCGCGTCGACGTCACCGACCGCAACGTGGTGATCGCCAGCGCATCCCGGGATCAGGTGGCCGGAGCCGGGTGTTCCCGCATCGAGATCACCTCGACCCGCGCCGGCACCTTCGCCACCTTCGTCGGGCTCACCGACCCGGCGGGCAAACCACTCGGCGGCGGATTCCCCGACCCCAACCTGCGGCCCCAGATCGTCGGCGTGTTCACCGACCTGACCGGGCCCGCCCCGGCCGGCCTGAAGCTGTCGGCAACCATCGACACCCGATTCTCCACCACGCCAACCACTTTGAAACTGGCGGCGATGGTGACGGCGATCCTGGCCACCATCGTCGCGCTGGTCGCGCTGTGGCGGCTCGATCAACTGGACGGGCACCGGATGCGCCGGCTCATTCCGGCGAACTGGCGCACGTTCACCCTGGCCGACGTCGCGGTGATCTTCGGGTTCGTGCTCTGGCACGTGATCGGGGCGAACTCGTCGGACGACGGCTACATCCTGGGCATGGCCCGGGTGGCCGACCGCGCCGGCTACATGTCGAACTACTTCCGCTGGTTCGGCAGCCCCGAGGACCCGTTCGGCTGGTACTACAACCTGCTGGCGCTGATGACGCATGTCAGCGACGCCAGCCTGTGGATGCGGTTGCCGGACCTGTTCGCCGGAATCGTGTGCTGGCTGTTGCTGTCCCGCGAGGTGCTGCCCCGGCTGGGACCGGCGGTGGCCGCCAGCAGACCGGCCAACTGGGCGGCGGGCATGGTGTTGCTGACGGCGTGGATGCCGTTCGACAACGGGCTGCGCCCCGAGCCGATCATCGCGCTGGGATCGCTGGTCACCTATGTGCTGATCGAGCGTTCGATGCGCTACAGCCGGCTCACCCCGGCCGCGCTGGCCGTCATCACGGCCGCCTTCACGCTGGGCGTGCAGCCCACCGGCCTGATCGCGGTGGCCGCGTTGGTCGCCGGTGGTCGTCCGATCCTGCGCATCCTGGTCCGCCGGCACCGGGTGGTGGGCACCTGGCCGCTGGTGGCGCCCATGCTGGCCGCCGGCACGGTGATCCTGACGGTGGTGTTCGCCGACCAGACGCTGGCAACGGTGTTGGAAGCCACCAGGATTCGCACCGCGATCGGACCCAGCCAGGCCTGGTACACCGAGAACCTGCGCTACTACTACCTGATCCTGCCCACCGTCGACGGCTCGCTGTCCCGGCGGTTCGGCTTCCTGATCACCGCGCTGTGCCTGTTCACCGCGGTGTTCATCATGTTGCGGCGCAAGCGAATTCCCGGGGTGGCCCGCGGGCCGGCGTGGCGGCTGATGGGTGTCATCTTCGGCACCATGTTCTTTTTGATGTTCACCCCCACCAAGTGGGTGCACCACTTCGGCCTGTTCGCCGCGGTGGGCGCGGCGATGGCCGCGCTGACCACCGTGCTGGTGTCGCCGGCGGTGCTGCGCTGGTCGCGCAACCGGATGGCGTTCTTGGCCGCGCTGCTGTTCATGATGGCGCTGTGCTTCGCCACCACCAACGGCTGGTGGTATGTGTCCAGCTACGGGGCGCCGTTCAACAGCACCATGCCGAAGATCGGCGGAATCACGGTCAGCACAGTCTTTTTCGCGATGTTCGTCGCGGCCGCGCTGTACGCGACCTGGTTGCACTTCGCCTCCCGGGAGCACGGCGAGGGCCGGCTGGCCCGGGCGCTGACGGCGGCGCCGGTGCCCCTCGCGGCCGGCTTCATGGCGCTGGTGTTCATCGCGTCGATGGTGGCCGGCATCGTCCGCCAGTACCCCACCTACTCGAACGCCTGGGACAACCTGCGCGAGTTCAGCGGCGGCTGCGGACTGGCCGACGACGTGCTCGTCGAACCGGACAGCAACGTCGGCTACATGACGCCGCTCGGCGGCGATTACGGGCCGCTGGGCCCGCTGGGCGGCCAGCACCCGGTGGGCTTCTCCCCGAACGGGGTACCCGAACACACTGTCGCCGAAGCGATTCGGATCACCCCCAACCAGCCCGGCACCGACTACGACTGGGACGCGCCGACCAAGCTGAGCGCGCCGGGCATCAACGGCTCGACCGTGCCGCTGCCGTACGGCCTGGACGCCGCCCGGGTGCCGCTGGCCGGCAGCTACACCACCGGGGCGCAACAGCAGAGCCGGCTGACCTCGGCGTGGTACCGGCTGCCCGCACCCGATGACGGTCACCCGCTGGTGGTGGTGACCGCCGCCGGCAAGATCGCCGGCAACAGCGTGCTGCACCACCACACCGACGGGCAGACCGTGGTGCTCGAGTACGGCCGGCCCGGGCCCGGCGGTGACATCGTGCCCGCCGGCCGGCTGGTGCCCTACGACCTGTACGGCGAGCAGCCCAAGGCCTGGCGCAACCTGCGCTTCGCCCGCTCCGACATGCCCGCGGACACCGTGGCCGTGCGGGTGGTGGCCGAGGACCTGTCGCTGACGCCGGAGGACTGGATCGCGGTGACCCCGCCGCGGGTGCCCGAGATGCGCTCGCTGCAGGAGTACGTCGGCTCGACCCAGCCGGTGCTGATGGACTGGGCGGTGGGGCTGGCCTTCCCGTGCCAGCAGCCGATGCTGCACGTCAACGGGGTCACCGAGATCCCCAAGTTCCGCATCACCCCGGATTACACCGCCAAGAAGATGGACACCGACACCTGGGAGGACGGCACCAACGGGGGCCTGCTGGGGATCACCGACCTGCTGCTGCGGGCGCACGTGATGTCGACGTACCTGTCGCACGACTGGGGCCGGGACTGGGGATCGCTGCGCCGGTTCGAAACCATCGCCGACGCGCATCCCGCGCAACTCGATCTGGGCACCGCGACCCGCACCGGTTGGTGGTCGCCGGGCCCGATACGAATAAAACCATAAATGGTTTAGCCGTAATTATTCACCGGTCGAATAACGCGCCGAATTAACGATCGAGTAATTACCGATAATGGGTTTCGGCAATCCATTTCCGGGTCAATACTAATTCCGCCGTGATCCAGTTCACACCCGGAAAAGGATGGCCCGATGCACACGCTGATTCGCCTGGGAACGCACGCGGCCGCCGTCACGGCGCTGATCCTCCCGGCCGCGGTGTCATCCCCGGCCACCGCGGCCGCCGAGGGGGGCGGCACCACCGTCGTTTTCGACAACTACCTGCGCCGTTGCGATTTCAGCAAGGTGAGCATCGCGCCCAAGGTGCCCAGCCCGATGCTGGGCACCGGCTCGGCCGTCGTCCGCGTCAATGGGTCCACGGCCGTGGCCGAGGTGCATTTGGTGGACGCGCCCGAGCCCGGAATGCATTTCGACGTCGGCCTCATCGAAGAACCGCGGCCGTCGTCGGCCGGCTGCGGGCCCGGCGACCCGGGAACCGCTTTCACCGGTATGGACCTCGACGGCGCGGGCCGCGGCACGGCGACCGTTTCCGACACCGTCCGGCCCGGCACCACCGGGGTGTGGTTGATCATCGAGCGGCCGAATCCGAACTCGCAGAATCCGGCCGAGTTCTACACGTCGGAGTTCGTGGTGCCGGTGGGCGCGTAACGTCTCAACGATGAGCGACTACGCCGTCGAGGCGGTGGATCGGCTGCCCTTTTCCACCGCGGAGAAATCCCAGCGCTACGCGACCGAGAACTACTGCGGGGCCGTGGGTCTCAACTGGTATGACACCGATCCGACGCTGCAGTTCACCATGTCCTACTACCTGCAGCCCGACGAGCTGGCGCTGGCCGAGCGGCATCTGTCGCGCATCGGTGAGCTGATGGGCGGCCCGGTGGCGCGCTGGGCCGAGGAGACCGACCGCAACCCGCCCCGGCTGGAGCGCTACGACCGGTGGGGCCACGACATCAGCCGGGTGGTGATGCCGCCGTCCTTCGTCCAGTCCAAGCGGGCCGTGCTGGAGGCCCAGCGGGCGCTGCGCACCGAAGCGCGGGCGGCGAAGATGAGCTCGTCGCTGCCGCTGTTCGCGTCCAATTACCTGCTCAACCAAGCCGATATCGGGATGGGGTGTGCGTTGGGCACCGGCGGCGGCATGGTGCAGTCGCTGGTGGCCGCCTACGCGCCCGCCGATGTGCGCGAGCACGTGCTGGCCAAGTTCGCCTCCGGGGAGTGGGCCGGTGAGACCGCGCAACTGCTCACCGAGCGCACCGGCGGCTCCGACCTGGGCGCGCTGGAGACCACCGCGACGCGCCACGGCGACAGCTGGCTGCTCAACGGCTTCAAGTGGTTCGCCTCCAACTGCGCCGGGGAGGCGTTCGTCGTACTGGCCAAACCCGAAGGGGCGCAGGACAATTCGCGTGGTGTGGCCAACTTCCTGGTGCTGCGCACCCGCCGCGACGGTTCCCGCAACGGGGTGCGGGTGCGCCGGCTGAAGGACAAGCTCGGCACCCGCTCGGTGGCCTCCGGCGAGGTCGAGTTCGTCGACGCCGAGGCGTTCCTGCTGTCCGGCGAGCCCACCGACGGCGCCGCGTCGGACGGCAAGGGGCTGGGCCGGATGATGGAGCTGACCAACGCCGCGCGGCTGGGCATCGCGTTGTTCGGGCTCGGCAACGCGCGCCGCGCCCTGGTCGAGTCGCTGTGTTACGCGCGGCAGCGCCGGGCGTTCGGCGGCGTGCTGATCGACAAGCCGCTGATGCGGCGCAAGCTCGCCGAGCTGATCGTCGACGTCGAGGCGGCGCAGGCGATGGTGTTCGACGGCACCGGCGCCACCAACCATCGCCAGCCGCGCGGCATGCGCCAGCGCATCGCGGTGCCGGTCACCAAGCTCCGGGTGTGCCGGCTGGGCATCACCGCGGCCTCGGATGCGATCGAGATCCACGGCGGCAACGGCTACATCGAAAACTGGCCGGTGGCAAGGCTTTTGCGGGACGCCCAGGTCAACACCATCTGGGAGGGCCCGGACAACATCCTGTGCCTGGATGTGCGGCGCGGCATCGAGCAGACCCGGGCGCACGAGACGCTGCTGGCCCGGCTGCGCGATGCGGTGTCGGTGGCCGACGACGACGAAGCCACCCGCCTGGTGGCCGGCCGGATCGAGGACCTGGACGCGGCGATCACCGCCTGGGGCAAGCTCGACAAGCCGCTGGCCGAGGCGCGGCTGTTCGCGCTGGCCCAATTCATGGGCGACGTCTACGGCGGCGCGTTGCTGGTCGAGCAGGCCGCCTGGGAGCGGGCCACCCGCGGCGGTGACCGCAAGGCGCTGGTCGCGCGGCTCTACGCGCAGCGCTATCTCGCCGACCGGGGCGCGCTGCGCGGCATCGACGCCGACTCCGACGAGGCGTTGCAGCGCTTCGACGAACTGGTTGACGGCGCGTTCCGTCCCTAGGCACCCGATGACTGCTCCGCGGTTGTACCGGCCGAGCCCGCCGCTCGCCGAGCACATCGAGTATTTCGGTTACTGGCGCGGCGACGAGGCCTTGGGGGTACACACCAGCCGGGCGCTGCCGCGCGGCGCGGTCACCGCGATCATCGACGTCGGCGGCCGTACGGACCTCGGCTTCTACGCCTCGGATGCCCGCACGCCGCTGACGGTCCCGCCCACCTTCGCCGCCGGGGCCGGCGCGACGGCCTACGTCGTGCGGGTCGCCCCCGCCCACACCGTGATGACCATCCACTTCCGGCCCGCCGGGGCGCTGGCATTCCTGGGTTGCCCACTGAGCGATCTGGAGGATGCGCTGGTTGGCCTCGAAGACCTCTGGGGTCGGGACGCGGCGCTGCTGCACGAGCAACTCATCGACGCCGGCTCGCCACCGCGCCGCGTGGCGCTGCTGCAGGCGTTTCTGGTCCGCCGGATGCGCCGCGACGCCGTGTGGCCGCCTGCGCGCCTGGCGCCGGTGTTGCGCGGCGCGGATCTCGACCCGTCCATGCGCGTCTCGAAAGCCCAAGAGCTGAGCGGTCTTTCGCGTAAGCGGTTCGCCGCGCTGTTCCGCTGCGAGGTCGGCCTGTCACCGAAGGCCTATCTTCGGGTGCGCCGGCTGCAGGCCGCGCTGCGCGCGCTCGACACCCCGGCGCGGGGCGCGATGATCGCGGCCGATCTCGGCTATTTCGATCAGGCCCACTTCGTGCGCGAGTTCCGCGCCTTCACCGGTGTCACCCCCACCCAGTACGCGCGGCGGCGCTCGTCGATGCCCGGTCACGTCGAACTCGCCCGGTGAGTGCACGCGGCCAAAATATCCAAGCCGCGGCCGGCGCCCGGCGCCGATGATGGGGTGATGGACGCAAACCTCGCCGCGGTCGCCGACACCGCGCTGCTGGTGGCCGCCATCCGCGCCCACGAAACCACCCGCGACGACCGGCTTTTCGCCGATCCGTTCGCGGCACGGCTGGCCGGCGATCGAGGGCGCGAGCTGCTCGCCGGGGCGCTGGCCGCGACCGGCGAGAGCGCCACCGCACAGATCGTCGTGCGCACCCGGTTCTGGGATGACGCCCTGCTGGGGGCGGCGCAGCGAATCAGCCAGGTCGTCATCCTGGCCGCCGGCATGGATGCCCGCGCCTACCGGCTGGCGTGGCCCGACGGCACGGTCGTCTACGAACTGGACCAGCCGCAGGTGCTGGCGGCCAAGGACGGCGTGCTGGCCGGCGAACGGCCCGCGTGTCGACGTGTTGCGGTGGGGGTCGATCTGGCCCAGGACTGGCCGGCCGCCCTGCGCCGCGCCGGACTCGATCCGTCCGCGCCGGCGGTGTGGCTGATCGAGGGGCTGCTGCAGTACCTCGACGAGGCCGCGGTCACCGCGTTGTTCGACCGCGTCGACGCGCTCTCGGCGCGCGGCTCGGTCCTGCTCTACGACGTCGTCGGCAAGGCGCTGCTGGGGTCGGAGTTCATGGCGCCGGTGCTGGAGTCGATGGCCCGCAGCGGCGCCCCGTGGCGCTTCGGCACCGACGACCCGGGCGGGTTGTGCGAGCGCCTCGGCTGGTCGGCGACGGTGACCGATGTCGCGGAACCGGGCAACCGGTACCAGCGCTGGTATGCGCCCGCGGTCCCGATGGACGTCGCGGGGGCGCCGCGCGGTTATTTCGTGCAGGCGACCAAGCAGGCCGTGGGCGACTAGACCGGGATCAGCCCGTGCTTGCGGGCGACGCGGAACCACAACTGCTTGTCCCGCAACAACTTCAGCGACTTGCGCAGCAGCAGCCGCGTCTCGTGCGGGTCGATGACCGCGTCGATGAAGCCGCGTTCGGCCGCCGTCCACGGGATCGCCATGTTGAGGTTGTAGCCCTCGATGAAGTCCTTCTTGATCTGCTGCGCCTCGGGCGTGGTCGGGTCGGGGAACCGCTTCATCAGCAGCTGCGCCGCCCCCTCGGCGCCGATCACCGCGATGCGCGCGGTCGGCCAGGCGAAGTTGAAGTCGGCGGTCAGCTGCCGCGAGCCCATCACGGCGTAGGCGCCGCCGTAGGACTTGCGGACGGTGATCGTCACCTTCGGCACGTCGGCCTCCACCACCGAGTAGAGGAACCGGCCGCCGCGCTTGATGATGCCCCGCTTCTCCTCCTCGGCCCCGGGCAGAAAGCCGGGCGTGTCCACCACGAAGACCAGCGGGATGTTGAACGCGTCGCAGAACCGGATGAACCGCGCGGCCTTGTCCGAGGCCTCGTTGTCGATCGACCCGGACAGGTGCATGGGCTGGTTGGCGATCACGCCCACGGGGTGGCCGTCGACGCGGGCGTAGCCGGTGATGATGGCCGGGCCGTGCTGGGCGGCCACCTCGAGGAAGTCGCCGTCGTCGAAGATCCGCAGCAGGATCTCGTGCATGTCGTAGGACATGTTGTCCGAGTCCGGGACGATCGAGTCGAGCTCGAGGTCGGTCGGCGTGATCTCGGGCTCCAGCCCGGGGTTGACGATCGGCGGCTGGTCGAAGCAGTTGGACGGCAGGAAGGACAGGTACTCCCGTACGTACTGGAACGCCTCGGCCTCGGTGTTGACCACGTGGTGGATGTTGCCGTAGCGGGCCTGCGCGTCGGAGCCGCCGAGCTCGTCGAGGGTGACCTCCTCGCCGGTGACCTCCCGGATCACGTCCGGGCCGGTGACGAAGAAGTAGCCCTGATCGCGCACCGAGACCAGCAGGTCGTCCTGGATCGGCGAATACACCGCTCCCCCAGCGCATTTGCCGAAGATCAGCGAGATCTGCGGCACCAGCCCGCTCAATGCCTCGTGCCGGCGGCCCAGCTCGGCGTACCAGGCCAGCGAGGTGACCGCGTCCTGGATGCGGGCGCCGCCGGAGTCCTGGATGCCGATGATCGGGCAGCCGACCATGGCGCACCACTCCATCAGCCGGGCCACCTTGCGGCCGAACATCTCGCCGACCGTGCCCTGGAACACCGTCTGGTCGTGGGAGAATACCCCGACCGGCCGGCCGTCGATCATGGCGTGGCCGGTGACGCAGCCGTCGCCGTAGAGGGCGTTGGGGTCGTTGGGTGTCTTGGCCAGCGCCCCTGTCTCCAGGAAGGTGCCCGGATCGACCAGCGCGTGGATGCGGGCCCGGGCGCTGGGGATGCCCTTCTTGTCCCGCTTGGCGGCGGCCTTCTCGCCTCCGGGCTCCTTGGCCAACTCCAGCCGGCGGTACAGCTCGGCCAGCTTCTCGGCGGTGGTGTGCTGGATGGGGGCCGGCGCCATCTCCGTCACTACTTGCCTACCTCACTTGTCTGACTGGTTTGCGCCTCCACCTTATTCAGCACGTCGGTGAGGTGGGCGCCGACCTTGCCGATGATCGGTTCGTCGATGACCTGGATGTGCTCGCCGCCGATCGGAACCACTTCCAGGTCGGCCACGTACTCGCCCCAGCCGCCGTCGGGCTGGCGGATGGCGTAGCGCGGCTCGAACTCGATGACGTCGTCGTGGTAGCGGTCGGCCATGTACAGCGTCACGTGCCCGTCGTACGGCTCGATCTGGACGGTCTCGAGCGCCCGGTTGTCCAGGTAGGACGTCCGCTGGTGCTCGACGATGCCGCCCGGGATCTGCACCCCGCTCTGCTGGACGATGTCCAGCACGAACTTGACCTGCCCTTCGTCGTCGAGCTCCTCGAGCTGCTCGTAGGGGATCGCCGGGATCTCGACGTTGAAGGTGCGCTCGGCGAACCGCGCGTAGCGGTCCCAGCGCTTGCGGGTCTCCTCCTTGGTCTGCGGGATCTCCTCGCCGGCGCGGACGGTGTCGATCAGCCCGACGAAACGGACGTCGGCGCCGGCCCGCTTCAGCCCGATCGCGCAGGCGTAGGCCAGCGCGCCGCCGAGCGACCAGCCCACGAGGACGAACGGGTTGTCCCCGTTGAGCTCCAGCAGCTTGGGCACGTACTGGGCGGCCCGCTCCTGCACGGACCCCTCCACGCGCTCGAAGCCGTACATCGGGGTGTCCGGCGGCAACCGCTTGAGCAGCGGCTCGTACACCACGGTGGAACCGCCGGCCGGGTGGAACACGAACACCGGGATCTTGGTGCTGCCCTCCGGCCGGGCCCGCAGGGTGCGCACGAACCCGTCGATCTGGCCGGCCTCCAGGTAGGTGCGCACCCGCTCGGCGAGCGCCTCGATGGTCTCGGCGGCCTGCACGTCCTCGACGGTGATCGGCCCGTCGGCCCGCTCCGACAGCCGCTGCGCCATCTTGGCGGCGGTGTCGGCGTCCAGCTTGGGCAGCGGGTTGAAGATGCCGCCCGCCGACTTGCCGGTGACGATCGCCCAGGTGGCGAAGGTGACCCGCTCGGCGGCGTCGCGCGGGGGCACGTCGGAGTTCAGCGCCTTGGTCACCGCTTCGGAGCTGAGCGCCTCGGCCAGGCTCGGCTTGGGCTGCCCGCCGTTGGCGGAGGGACCCGACGGGTCCGTCGGCGGCGGCGGAATCGGGGTGTCCGACGGCGGCGGCGGGGCCGGCTGGGTCTCGGGCTCGGCCTGCGGGTCGGGGGCGGGCGCGGCCACCGAGGCCGGCGTCGCCCCGCTGAGCAGCTGGGCCTGTTCCTTGGCGATCTCCTCGGGCGTCAGCGTCTTCTGATGCTCGTGCAGCGCCTCGACCTCGTCGCGGTGCTCGATCGCGTACGTGATCAGCTGCTCGATGTTGTAGAGGTTGGCATCACGCACCGCGGTCAGCTGGATCGGCGGCAGGTCGAAGTCGTATTCGACCCGGTTCTTGATCCGCACCGCCATCAGCGAGTCCAGGCCCAGCTCGATCAGCGGCACCTCCCACGGCAGGTCCTCGGGCTCGTAACCCATTGCCGCCGAGACGATCAGGCCCAGCCGCTCGGCGACGGTCTCGCCCGAATCCGGTGACCACTTGCCCGTACCGGCGGGCAGGTAGCGGGCGGTCAGGCTGTCCGACAGCGTCTCGGCGTTGGTGTCCTCCTCGACGGGGGTCTGCGCCGGCTGCTCGGGCGCCGCGACGGTCGGGGCGGCGGCGATGGCCGCGCCGGCGCCGACCGCGGTCGGCAGCGCCGCCACGTTCTGGCCGGCCCGCGACACCAGCGCGTCGTAGACCAGGGTGAAGGACTCGTCGATGCGGGCATGCACCTGGACCGACGCCCCACCCGGATGACGGGTCATGGTCGTCACCAGCCGGGCTCCCGGGCCGGGCACCGCCCGCTGCTCGGAGGCCACCAGCTGCGCGTCCGGAAGCACTTGTGTGGCAGCCGATCTCACCAACGCCGCCAGGTCCGTCTCGCCGTTGCGCGGCGCGTATTCCCACACGTGCCGGCCGTCCGGCAGCGCAACGTGGGTGCCCGGCATGATCACCGAACCGTCGCCGGAGAAGTGCACGTCGAGCCAGTGCTCTTTGCGCTTGAACCGGGTCGGCGGGATGTTCGCGTAATCCTGCGGACCCTTCGCCCGGGTGAACAACGTGCGAATGTCCAGGTCGTGGCCGTAGACGTAGAGCTGGGCCATGGCCGAGATCATCGACTCGACGTCGTCCTGTTTTTTGGCGAGCGTCGGAATCAGTTGGGCGTCATGCAATCCCGCGGCGGCGGTGGTCAGGCCGATCTGCATCAGCGCCACCGGGTTGGGGGCGAGCTCCAGGAACGTGGTGTGGCCGCTGTCGACGGCGTTGCGGATACCGTGGGTGAAGTAGACGGAATGCCGCATCCCCTTGACCCAGTAGGCGACGTCGTGGACCGGCTCGCTGCCGGGCTTGATGTAGGTGCCCTCGTGCACCGTCGAGAAGATCCCGACGGTCGGGCTCATCGGCTTGATGCCCTGCAATTCCGCGGAGAACTCGCCGAGCAGCGGGTCCATCTGCGACGTGTGGCCCGCGCCCTTGGTCTGTAGCTTGCGCGCGAAACGTCCCTCGGCCTCGGCGCGGGCGACGATCGCGTCGATCTGCTCCGGCGGCCCGCCGATGACGGTCTGGCTGGGCGCGGCGTAGACGCACACCTCCAGGCCGGGGAAGTCGGCGAACACCGTCTTGAGTTCGTCGGCGGAGTACTCGACAAGGGCCATGAAGCGGATGTACTCGCCGAACAGCATCGCCTCGCCCTCGCCCATCAGGTGCGAGCGTGAGCAGATCACCCGGGTGGCGTCGGCCAGCGAGAGCCCGCCGGAGAAATACGCCGACGCCGGCTCGCCGAGCGATTGGCCAACCACCGCAGCGGGTTTGGCGCCGTGGTGGCGGAGCAGCTCACCCAGCGCGATCTGGATCGCGAAGATGACGACGTTGGAGGTCTCGATGCCGTACTCGTGCGAGTCGTCGAGGATCAGTTCGAGCACCGAGTAACCGCGCTCGTCCTGGATCAGCGCGTCGACCTTCTCGATCCACTCGGCGAAGACCTCGTTGCGCAGGTACAGGTTCTTGCCCATCTTGCGGTGCTGCGCACCGAAACCGGCCATCGCCCACACCGGGCCGTTGGTGACCGGGCCGTCGGTGCTGAACACGTTCGGCCGCTGCTTGCCCTCGGCGACCGCCCGCAGACCCTTGATGGCCTCCTCGTGGTCGTGGGCCAGCACCACCGCGCGGGAGCGGCCGTGGTTGCGCCGGGACAGGGCGCGGCCGATCGATTCCAGCGACGACGCTTGCCCCTCCGGGCTTTCCATCCAGTCCGCCAGCTCGGCGGCGGCCGCCTTTTTGCGTGACGTCAGAAACGCCGACACGGCCAGCGGGATCAGCGGCTTGGTGGGCTCGGACTCCTGTTGCGCCGCAAGCTCTTCCAGCGCGATCGCCTTGAGGCGCAGCGCCTCCTCGGTCAACCCGGGAAGCTCGTGCTCTTCCTCCTCGGGTGCTTCGGGGTCGGGGATGACGTTGCCGAAGTCGTCGAACCGCAGCGCGTGGGCCTGCGGCTCAGGCGATTCGGTGGGCTCGGCGGCGGCCTGCGGGGCGGGCGTTGGTTCCGGCTCGCGCTCGATGACGTCGCGGGGCAGCACCTCGCGCACCACCAGGTGCGCGTTGGCGCCACCGAACCCGAAACTGGACACCCCGGCCAGCGCGTAGCCGCCGTAGCGCGGCCAATCCGTCGGGCTGTCAATGACTTTCAGGCGCATGCCGTCGAAGTCGATGTAGGGGCTGGGCCCGGCGAAGTTGATCGACGGCGGCAGCTTGTCGTGCTGCAACGCCAGCACCACCTTGGCCAGGCTGGCCGCGCCGGCCGCCGACTCCAGGTGTCCCACATTGGTTTTCACCGCTCCGAGCAGCGCCGGACGGTCGGCGGGCCGGCCGCGGCCGACCACCCGGCCCAGCGCCTCGGCCTCGATCGGGTCACCCAGCACCGTGCCGGTGCCGTGCGCCTCGATGTAGTCGACGGTGCGCGGATCGATGCCGGCATCCTTGTAGGCCCGGCGCAGCACCTCGGCCTGGGCGTCCTGGTTGGGGGCGATCAGGCCGTTGGACCGGCCGTCGTGGTTGACCGCGCTGCCGGCGATCACGGCCAGGATCTGGTCGCCGTCCCGGCGGGCGTCGTCGACCCGCTTGAGCACGAACATGCCCCCACCCTCGGAGCGGGTGTAGCCGTCGGCGTCGGCGGAGAACGACTTGATCCGGCCGTCGGGTGCCAGCACCTGGCCGATCTCGTCGAAACCGAGCGTCACCAGCGGGGTGAGCAGCGCGTTGACCCCACCGGCGATCGCCACGTCGCACTCGCCGTTGCGCAGCGCCTGCACGGCCTGATGCGTCGCCACCAGCGAGCTGGAGCAGGCGGTGTCCACCGCCACCGAAGGGCCGCGGAAGTCGTAGAAGTAGGACACCCGGTTGGCGATGATCGAGGTGGCGGTGCCGGTGATCGCGTAGGGGTGGGCGACCGTGGGGTCGGACACGGCCAGGAACTGGTAGTCGTTGTTGGAGAAGCCGACGTACACGCCGACCGCCTCGCCGCGCAGGCTGGACGCCGGGATGCGGGCGTGCTCGAGCGCCTCCCAGGTGAGCTCCAGCGCCATCCGCTGCTGCGGGTCGATGTTGTCGGCCTCGGTCTTGGCGACCGCGAAGAACTCCGAGTCGAAGCCCTTGATGTCCTTCAGGTAGCCGCCGCGGGTGCGGGCGCCTGCCACCCGCGCCGCGATGCGCGGCTCCTCGAGGAATTCCGACCAGCGGCCCTCGGGCAGGTCGGTGATGGCGTCGCGGCCCTCCATCAGCGCTTGCCAGGTCTCGTCGGGGCTGTTCATGTCGCCGGGCAGCCGGGTGGACAGCCCCACGATCGCGATGTCGACCCGCTCGGCCGGCCCGCTGCGCGACCAGTCCATGTCGTCGCCGGCGTCGACGGCCTCCGGCTCGCCCTCGATGATGCGGGTGGCCAGCGACTCGATGGTCGGATGCTGGAAGGCCACCGCCACCGACAGGGTGACGCCAGTCATGTCCTCGATGTCGGCGGCCATCGCCACCGCGTCCCGCGACGACAGACCCAGCTCGACCATCGGCACCGACTCGTCGATCTCGTCGGGTGACTTCCCGACGGCCCGGCCCACCCAGTTGCGCAGCCACTCGCGCATCTCGGGCACGGTTGTCGGGCGCCGCTCCTCAGCATCGCTTCGCTCTGCATCGTCGCCGGCGCGCATATCGCTCTTCTTGGCGGGCGTGTTCTCCTGAGGTTCGTCTATGTCAGCCATGGTCCTGATGCTCAGTCGGTTGAGTTGGCGAAGGCCGTCGGGGAGCCGACACCGCTTCGCAGGCTGCCGTCGAGGTAGGCGGCGCGGCAGGCGCGGTGCCCGATCTTGCCGCTGGAGGTCCGCGGAATCGTCCCCGCCTGCACCAACAGCAGATCGCGGACCGTGACGCCGTGGCGCACCGCGATGGCGGCCCGGATGTCGTCAGCGATCGGCTGGTAGTCCAGCTTGTGGGTGCCGGGCGCGCGCTCGGCGACGATCACCAACTGCTCGGAGGTGTCGTCCGGGTCGTACTTCAGCCCGGTGTGCGGGTTGTCGAACACCTCTTTGGGCAGCTGGTTGGCCGGCACCGAGAAGGCGGCCACGTACCCGGTGCGCAGCGCCTTGCTGGCCTCCTGCGCCGAGTACTCCAGGTCCTGCGGGTAGTGGTTGCGGCCGTCGATGATGACCAGGTCCTTGATCCGGCCGGCGATGTAGAGGTGGCCCTTGTAATAGGTGCCGTAGTCGCCTGTCTTGACCCACATCGCGTCGTCCGGGGCGCCCTCGGCGTGCGACTGGCTGATCCGCGACTTGAGGATGTTGCGGAAGACCTCGTTGGTCTCCTCTTCCTTGCCCCAGTAGCCGATGCCCATGTTGTTGCCGTGCAACCAGATCTCGCCGATGTGCCCATCCGGCAGCTCGCTGGCGGTCTCCGGGTCGACGATGACCGCCCACTCGTCGACGCCGATGACGCCGGCGGACACCTGGGCCACCGCGTTGGGGGCGTCGGCGGGCACCTCGACGAAGCGCTGCTTGTTCAGCTCGGCGCGGTCGACGTGGATGACGGTGGGCGCCTGGTCCATCGGGGTGGTGGAGACGAACAGCGTCGCCTCGGCTAGGCCGTAGGACGGCTTGATCGCGGTCTCGCGCAGGCCGTACGGCTTGAAGGCCTCGTAGAACTTGCGCATCGAGGACGGGGACACCGGCTCGCTGCCGTTCAGGATTCCCTTGACATTGCTCAGGTCCAGCGGCGGCTCGCCCTCCTTGGGCACCCCGCGCACGGCGGCGTGCTCGAACGCGAAGTTGGGCGCGACGGTGAACACCTCGCAGTCGGGGGCGTCGTCGGGCTTGCGGGCCATCTCCCGGATCCACCGGCCGGGACGGCGCACGAACGCGGCGGGGGTCATGAAGGTGAAGTTGTGGCCGAGCACCGGCGACAGCATCGCGGTGATCAACCCCATGTCGTGGAAGAACGGCAGCCAGGACAGGCCGCGGTCGCCCTCCTTGCCCTCCAGCCCGTTGAGCACCTGCAGCACGTTGGTGGGCAGGTTCAGGTGGGTGATCTCCACGCCGGTCGGGGTGCGGGTGGAGCCGGAGGTGTACTGCAGGTAGGCGATGGTGTTCTCGTCGGCCTCCGGCGGCACCCAGGTGGAATTGACCTCGTTGGGAACCGCGTCGACGGCGATGACGCGCGGGCGCTCCTTCGCCGAGCGGGCGCGGATGAACTTGCGGACGCCCTCGGCCGCCTCGGTGGTGGTCAGGATGGTCGACGGGGTGCAGTCGTCGAGCACGGCGTGCAGCCGGCCGACGTGACCGGGCTCGCTGGGGTCGAACAGCGGCACCGCGATCCGGCCGGCGTACAGGGCGCCGAACAGCGCGATCAGGTAGTCCAGGTTCTGCGGGCACAGCACCGCGATGCGGTCGCCGGGCTCGGTCACCTGCTGCAGCCGGGCGCCCACCGCGCGGTTGCGGGCGCTGAACTCCGACCAGGAGATGTCGCAGGCGACGCCGTCGCGCTCGGTGGAAAAGTCCAGGAATCGGTAGGCGAGCTTGTCGCCACGAACCCTCGCCCATTTCTCAACGTGCTTGACCAAGTTCGTGTTCTCGGGGAACTTGATCTTTCCATTCACGATGAACGGGTTGTGGTACGCCATTCCGCTCTCCTGTCACACCTGTGTTCGGTCGGCCAGGCCGACGTTGTTGTCCGGTCGGCGCGCGCCGACGGCTACATGTCTACGCAATGTCCACGCACGGTTCACGCACGGGCAGCCCCCGCAGCCCCAGCCGGCATCGACCCCGACCGGGCCCGCGACAAAGTCTGGCAGCTCTTAAATTCCTCTTAATGTTACGGGGCCGCCCACGGCAGACCAAATCACAAGGTACCGCCGATGGCCACCGGCAACGGCCACCTGACGGCTGTGTCCGGCCGCCCCGATCATCCGTGTTTGGGTTGTGGCGCATTCGCGATCAATCCGTGAGCCCAGTTCAACGTCCAGTCGGTGGCCGGCACCCCGTCCAGGCTCCAGCACTGGGTGGTGGCGTACAGCGCGTGGACCGGTTGGCCGGCACCGCCGGCCAGGGTGTTCAGCGTGGCGGGCAGGTTGGCGACGCTGAAGGCCTCCTCGGGCGCGGCGCAGATCAGGTCGCCCGGCGCGCAGATCTCGTTGGTCTTGGCGTTGAGGTCGCCGAACCCGCCGGGCCGCGCGCCGGTCATGGTCAGGCCCAGGCCCGACAGGATGGGCACCTCGTGCAGGGTCACCTCGGCGCCCTGCCCGGGCGGGTTGGGCCCGATGTCGTTGCCCACCCCCTGCTGGCGGCGGCCGTCGGCGATCAACGTCACACCCAGCACCAGGTCGTCGTCCACCGGCCCGCGGCCGTTGCCGATGTCGCTGGCGATGTCGCCGGCGATCACCGCGCCCTGCGAGAAGCCCATCAGCACGTAGCTGGTCAGCGGGCACTTGTTGTTCATGTCGGTCATCGCCGCGACGGTGGCCCGGGTGCCCTCGGCCCGGCTGGCGTTGTAGGTCATCTGCGTGTCACCGCTCAACGGGTTGTGGAACTGCGCGGTGTAGGGAGTGGTGTAGGCCTGCAACCGCGACGGCGGGAACTGCTCGGTGAGGCTCGCGGTCACCTTGTGCAGCAACGCGTTCGGGAACTGCAGCGGGTTCCCCGGGTCGTCCTGCGGGGCCGATTCCCAGGTGCCGGGCACGTTGACCAGCAGCACGTCCGGGCAGGAGGCGTCCTGCGACGCGGGCCGCGGCTTGTGCGGATGGCCGGTCGTCGAGGTGGGCGGCAGCACGCCGGGCGGCACCGCGCTGGGCGGCGCCTCGCGGCCGCGCAGCACCACGACCGCGGCCACGATGACCAACAACACGACGCCGGCCACCGACAGGGCGGCGATCCAGGCCAGGGTGCGACGGCGCTTGCGCCGGGCGTTGGTAGGCATGTTCTCCTACTGGCAGAGCGCGTGGACGCAGCGGCGCGACGCCCGCGCTCTGCTGCACGCTCTACACGGTACCGGCTCGCCCTAGGTGGTCAGCCCGGCCGCGAGCGGCTAGCCATGTGGCGGCGACCCGCGGCGCCCGGCTGCGCCGCGCTGGCGATCGCCGTCTAGCGAATGGCGCCGACGATGTCGCCCGACATCGCGCCCAACTGGCCGGCCCACGAGCCCCAGCCGTTGTCGCCGCCGCCGGGGAAGTCGAAGTGCCCGTTGTGCCCGCCGTTGCTGCGGTACTGCTGGTAGAACTCCCGCGAGCTGCCCATCGCCGCGCCCGCCTGGCCGATCATCGCGGCGTCGTCGCCGCCCATGTTGGTCGGGCTCCACACCCACACCCGGGTGTTGTTCTGGGCCAGCAGCGAGGCGTGCACGTACGGGTCGTGCCACTTCCACCGGCCCAGCTGCGGCGCCCCCCACATGCCGTTGCCGTCCACGCCGCCGTACTGCTGTAGGCCGGCCAGGATGGCGCCGTTGTAGTTGGTGCTGGACGGGTAGAGAAACCCGGACAGCGAGCCGGCGAAGCCGAAGCGGTCGGGGTGGAAGGCGGCCAGCGCCATCGCGCCGTAGCCGCCCTGCGAGGCGCCGACGGCGGCATGCCCGCCCGGGGCCAGCCCCTTGTTGGCGGCCAGCCAGTCGGGCAGCTCGCTGGACAGGAAGGTGTCCCACTGCTTGCTGCCGTCCTGCTCCCAGTTGGTGTACATGCTCCACGCGCCGCCGGCCGGGGCCACCACCGAGATGCCCTTGCCGCCGAGGGTGTTCATCGCGTTGCCTGCGGTCACCCAGTTGCTCACGTCGGGCGCCGCGTTGAAGGCGTCCAGCAGGTAGACCGCATGCGGGCCGCCGGCCAGGAAGGCCACCGGGATGTCGCGGCCCATCGCCGCCGACGGCACCATCAGGCTCTCGTAGCCCGCGGCCCGGGCCGCGCCGGTGACCGCGGCGGGCTGCAACGCCACGCCCAGCCCCGCCGCCAGCACGGCGATGCAGAACACCCGAAGAAGCGCCGACACACCCCGCACGACCGTCATGTCCACCCTCCATCGTCTAGTCGCTGAGAGCACATTAGCCAGGGCCGTAGTTCCCCCGCGCGCCGGGTAGTGAAACTCGTCACACCGCCGCGAAACGACCGGCGGCGGGAGCCCCGAAGGGTTCCCGCCGCCGGCGTCATGCTCGGTATTGGTTAGGTGCCCTGGCCGTTCCCGGCGTTGGTGGCCGCGGCCGTGGCCGGACCGGCGCCCGGGGTGGCGCCCAGCACCGACTGCAGGTCAGGCTTCATCGCCTGCAGCTGCGCGCCCCAGTAGGGCCAGTCGTGGGTGCCGTTGGCGTCGAAGTTCCACACCGCGTTGTGGCCGCCGGCGCCGTTGTAGGCGTCCTGGAACTTCAGGTTGGACGTCCGCACGAAGCCCTCCAGGAACTTGGCGGGCAGGTTGTCGCCACCGAGGTCGGACGGCTTGCCGTTGCCGCAGTACACCCAGATCCGGGTGTTGTTCGCGACCAGCTTGCCGACCTGCAGCGACGGGTCGTTGCGGGCCCAGGCCGGGTCCTCCTTCGGACCCCACATGTCGGCGGCCTTGTAGCCACCGGCGTCACCCATGGCCAGCCCGATCAGCGACGGGCCCATGCCCTGCGACGGGTCCAGCAGCGCCGACAGCGAGCCGGCGTAGACGAACTGGTCGGGGTGGTAGGCGGCCAGGATCAGCGCCGAGGAGCCGGCCATCGACAGGCCGACGACACCGCTGCCGGTCGGCTTGACCTGCTTCTGCGCCGACAGGTACTGCGGCAGCTCGCTGGTCAGGAAGGTCTCCCACTTGTAGGTGGTGCAGCCGGCCTTGCCGCAGGCGGGCTTGTACCAGTCGGAGTAGAAGCTGGACTGGCCGCCGACCGGCATGGCGACCGAGATGCCCGACTGGTTGTACCACTCGAACGCCGGGGTGTTGATGTCCCAGCCGTTGAAGTCGTCTTGCGCGCGCATCCCGTCGAGCAGGTACAACGCGGGCGAGTTGGCCCCACCGCTTTGGAACTGGACCTTGATGTCCCGTCCCATGGCGGCGGAGGGAACCTGCAGGTACTCCACCGGCAGACCGGGGCGCGAGAAGGCCCCGGCGGTCGCCGAGCCCCCGACGGCGCCAATCAGGCCCGAGAGCAGCGCCGCACCAGCGGCCCCCACCACGAGCCGGCGCGGCATCCCCGCCACGGCGCCGCGCAATCTGTCGACAAGCGTCATCCTTGCTTCCTCATCCTTCTTGCGGCGTTCCGGCGCGTTCGTCCGCTCGGCCGCTTTCTTGATTGGTTCGAACCGCCTGCGCCTACCGATGGCATGAAGCGCAGGAGTGCTCGTGTAGTCAACCACACCGGTGGCCGTTCGGTCGCATCGAGGCGAGCCCGCCAGCGGCCGAGCGGCCCTGGAACCCAGCGGTTTTCACATCCAACACGTGTACAAAAGTCGACGTCGGCGCATGTGCTTGACCGCCGTGGCGAGCTGGTCGGGGGTCAGATGTGATGTTGCTGCCAATTTGTCGCGGACGCCGCGGCCCGGCCGGTGACGGATCGGCCGAAAATTCTTCTGCGCGGCGCTCACTCGCGCGGCGGCGGTGGCGCTTCCTCTGGCACCGGCAGCCCGCAGCGGGCGAGCTCGTAGCGCGGCACCCGGTCGATCCGGTAGCCGGTGAACTGGAAGGAGTGCAGCACGTTGGACAGGAACCGGTGCGGGGTCATCGGGGCCCGCACCGAGGCCAGCACCGCCCGGGTGTCCGGGCATTGCAGCGCCGAGACGGCCTCGGCGACCCACTGCGCGTCCAGGTAGCCCGGGATCCCGGGATACACCTTCACCCAGGGCCCGTCGGCGATCACCCAGTCCGGGAACAGGTTCTTGTCGTGCCCGATCCGGCCGTGCTTGAGGCGTTCGGTGTGCTGCGCCAGCGGATTCGCCAGACCAATCTGGTCGATCACCCGGACGTCGAGCCCGACGTTCATCCCCACCATGCCCAGGTTGGTGAAAAACACGGTGTGCTGCGGCTTTTGCGGAAACTTGTCGGGGGTGGTGCCGGGCGGCGGCTGGGCCATCGGCACCAGGTCCCACTGGGTGTAGTTGCCCGACGGCAGCAGCAGCGCACCCTCGGGGGTGTTGTTCAGCGCGGTCAGGATGGCGGCCATCCGCGGATAACCCAGGTAGTCGGCGGCGGTCAGCGGGTGCGCGTGGCCGGTGGCCTGGGCGTAGAAGCGGCGTTCGTCGACGATCCCGGAGTAGGTGACGTGCGTGGCGTCGTCGCCCATGCCGGGCGAGTTGGCCGCCCACAGCGCCCATCCGGCGATCCCCAGCCACAGCGCGCAGGCCGCGCCGGCCACCCAGTTGCCGGTCTCGCGGGAGTAGTCCTGGCCGTCGGGCACCATCACCGGGACGACGGCCACCGGGGCCAGCAGGCAGAACAGCGGCGCCAGCAGCACCCGGGCGTGCATGAAGTCCCCGCCCTGGCGAATCCAGTACAGGGCCTGCAGCAGACCGCTGACCAGCACCCAGGCCACCACCGCCGGCGGGCTGTGCACCGCCCGGGCGACCCGGCCGTAGTTGGGCGCCAGCGGGGGCCGCAGGAACGACGGCCGCCGCCGGGCGGCCGCCAGCAGCACCCCGAGCAGCACCAGCAGCGCCGCGGGAACCCACACCAGGTACGGCGCGTCGAAGTTGGACAGGTAGGTCATGCCCTGCGACCACTTGTCCCCGGCGGCGTCCTTGGCCAGGGCGGTGCCCGGCACCAGCAGGCCGTAGTAGCCCATCCGGAAGATCTCGTAGGCCACCGGCAGCGCACCCCCGGCGGCGACGATCAGCGCCCGGCGCCGCCAGGTGCGGGCCGCGACCAGCATCATGATCAGCGCCAGCCCGCCCATCAGCGCCAGCTCCGGACGCACCAGGACGCTGAACCCGGCGACGAACGCCAGCGCACCGGCGAACTCCCGGCGGTCCGACCGGTTGCGCACCGGCTGCGCCCAGCACACCATCATCCACCACAGCAACCCCAGGTAGGCCAGGGCCAAACCGCTTTCCAGGCCGGAGGTGGCGAAGTCCCGCGACGGCGGCAGTGCGATGTAGACCAGCGCCCCGGCGGGCAGCATGATCGCCCGGCGGCCGCGCAGGCTGGGCGCGTACAGCCGCGCCGCGCCCAGCATCAGCAGCGCCACCCCGAGCACCGAAAGCGTCAGCGCCAGCGCCAGCGCCACGTACTCCATCCGCAGCGGGCCGCCCACCCAGCTGCCGGCGTACATCAGATACGTCCACGCCGTCGAGGTGTTGGCCTCCACCCGCTCGCCCTGGTTGAACACCGGCCCGTTGCCGGCCAGCAGGTTGCGCACGGTGCGCAGCACGATCAGCCCGTCGTCGGCGATCCAGCGCCGCTGCCAGCCGCCCCAGGCGAACAGCACGGCAACCACCGCCACGCCGATCCACAGGCTCGAGCGCACCATCGTCGTGTACGGGAACACCGGCCAGCCGGGCCGCCTCATCACCGGCCGGCTGCCCATGATGCGCGCCTTGAGCGCCTGCAGTTCGGGGCTAACCGAAGGCAACGGCGGCTCCGACCGTCACCATCCACGCCAGCGCCAGGAGCTGGAACACCCGGTCACGCAGCACGATGTCCTCGGGCTCCCCGGCCAGCCCGCCGTCCACGTCGACCGCGTAGCGCAGGATCGCGATGGTGAACGGGACCATGGACACCACGAACCAGCGCGCCTCGCCGTGCTCGCGGTCGAAGGCCCACAGCCCGTAGCAGACCACCAGCGCGGTGGCCGACAACGTCCAGACGAACCGCAGGTAGGTGCTGGTGTAGCTCTCCAGCGCCTTGCGGATCTTCGCCCCGGTCCGCTCGGCCAGTTGCAGCTCGGCGTAGCGCTTGCCGGCCGCCATGAACAGCGACCCGAACGCCATCATCAGCAGGAACCATTGGGTCAGCCGGATGTTGGTGGCCGCGCCGCCGGCGATGGCGCGCAGCAGGAACCCCGACGACACGATGCAGATGTCCATCACCGCTTGGTGTTTGAGGCCGAAGCAGTAGGCCAGCTGGATGGCGATGTAGACGGCCATCACCGCCGCCAGGTTCGGGGTCAGCCACCAGCCGATGCCCAGCGACGCCGCCGCCAGCAGCACGGCCAGGGTGTAGGCCAGCCATTCGGGCACTACGCCGGCCGCGATCGGCCGGAACCGCTTGGTGGGGTGCTCGCGGTCGGCCTCGACGTCGCGCGCGTCGTTGACCAGGTAGATCGACGAGGCGGCCAGGGAGAACACCACGAACGCCACCGACACCTGGCCCAGCACGTCGGTGTAGTCGTACTGGACCGGGCCGCCCAGCGCCGCCACCGGCGCCAGCAGCACCAGCACGTTCTTCACCCATTGCCGGGGGCGGATCGCCTTGATCACCCCGGAGACCACGTTGGCCGGCGGTCCGGCCACCGCTTCCTGCGTTTCCTCGGTCATTGGTCACCTCTTGCCAGCTGCGGTGCGCGGCGCGCGACGGCGGCGACGCCGGCCCCCAGGGCGATGCCGCAGGCCACGTCGCTGGGATAGTGCACCCCCAACACCATCCGGGACAACGCCATCGGCGGCACCAGGACCGCGGGCAGCGGCAGGCCGGTGATCCGGCCCAGCAGGATCGCTGCGGCGGTGGTGGAGGTGGCATGCGCGGACGGGAAACTGAGCCGGCTGGGGGTGCCGACGTTGACCACGACGGCGGGATGATGCGGCCGTTCGCGCCGCACGATGCGCTTGACGACGACGGCGGCGGCGTGCGCGACGAACGCCCCGGCCCCGGCCGCGAGCCAATCGGCGCGGCGCCGCGGTGAGCACAGCGCGCCGAGCGCGGCCGCCGCCACCCAGCCGATGCTGTGCTCGCCGAAGTGGGACAGCGCGCGCGCCACGGTCAGCACCCCGGGGCGCTTGCTCAGTGCCGCCTGGACGGCGACGAGCGCGGCCACCTCACCGCGCGGGGCCTGCGCAGCAGGGGACTCAGGCATGTTCGGCAGCTGGCAGCAACGCCGTCTCCCACTTCTGCTTGCTGGACAACACGGGCAGCGCACCGCGATACACCCTGCGCATCTCGTCGAACCGGGTCAGCAACTTGCGCTGACGGCGCAGCGATGCGAACAACAGCGAGAACATCTTTCGCCGGTCCCGCTGCCGGTACACCACGCCGCAGCCGTCGGCCGTCGTCACCGTGACGCCGTCGACGGTGCACAGCCGGAACCACCGCGCATCCTGGGTGGGCACGTTGTACTGCGGGCGCCGGTGCGCCTCGGGGTCGGCCTTGGTCGCGTTGTGGGCGATCCCGCGGGCCAGCCGGTAGCCGATCGACAGCGGGTTCACCGGCGGCTTCATCGCCTTGCTCTGGTAGCGCGGCGGCGGCAGCTCGCTGGCCGCCGGCAGCACCACCGCGTCCGGGTACTCCTTGCGCAGCCGGTGCACCTCGGGCAGCGCGGATTCCAGGATGGAGAAGATGTGCTCGGGCCCGGCCAGGAAGTCGTCGATGGCCCGGTTCTGGATGGCCACCGTCGAATATTCAAGGCAGGCAAGGTGTTTCAGGGTGGCCTTCAGGTGGCTGCGGACCAGCCCAGTGATGTCGCCGTCCCAGTGCAGCGCGGCGACCACCAGCCGGTTGCGCAGATGGAAGTAGGCCTGCCAGTCGATGGCGTCGTCCTTGTCGCTCCAGGCCATGTGCCAGATGGCCGCGCCGGGAAGGGTGACGGTGGGGTAGCCGTGCTCGCCGGCGCGCAGGCCGTATTCGGCGTCGTCCCACTTGATGAACAGCGGCAGCGGCTGGCCCAGCTCCTCGGCGACCTGCCGCGGGATCATGCACGTCCACCACCCGTTGAAGTCGACGTCGATGCGCCGGTGCAGCAGCGCGCTGCGAGGGTTCTTGTCGTTCAACGGGAATTGCGCGAAGTCGTGGTCGTACTCGGCGTGCGGCGCCGCGGTCCACATGAAGTTCGACTGGTCGACGACCTCGCCCATGATGTGCAGGTGCGAGGGCTCCTGCAGATTGAGCATCTGGCCGCCGATCAGCATCGGCGTCTTGGCGAACCGGTGCAACGCCAACACCCGCAGGATCGAGTCGGGCTCGATGCGGATGTCGTCATCCATGAACAGAATCTGTTGGCAGTCAGTGTTTTTCAGCGCCTCGTACATCACCCGGCTGTATCCGCCGGAGCCGCCGAGGTTGGGCTGGTCGTGAATGGACAGCCGGTTGCCCAGACCCGCGGCCGCCGCCGGGAAGTCCGGGTGGTCGCGCACCTTGCGGGTGCCCTGGTCGGGCACGATCACCGCACCGATCACCTTGTCCACCAACGGATCTGCGGTGAGGTCGGCCAGCGCGTTGACGCAGTCGGCGGGCCGGTTGAAGGTGGGGATGCCGACGGCGATGTTGGCCGTCCCCGGTGCCGGTTCGGTGGCATACCAGCCGCCGCTGATCAGGTTGACCTCGGTGTCGGTGGTGATGTCGAACCAGATCCAGCCGCCGTCCTCGAACGGCTTCAACGGCACCTCGATCTCGACGACGGCCGGCTGGTCGTCGGTGCCGACGAACTGGCGGCCCTGCACCGAGATCCGCACCCCGGTGGCCTTGGTGCGGTAGACGTCGACGCGACCGGTTCCGGTCAGCTCGACCTTGAGCACCACCGATTCGCAGATCGACCAGCGCCGCCAGTAGCTGGCCGGGAACGCGTTGAAGTAGGTGGCGAACGACACCTCGGACTCTTTGCCGATCTCCAGCGACGTGCGGCTGGTGGCGTGCGCGCGCCGGGCGTTGGTCGTCGACTCCTCCAGATACAGCTTGCGCACGTCGAGGGGCTCGCCGGGACGCGGCAGGATGATCCGGGACAGCAGGCTCACGGCACTCATTCAGGCGCCACTCCTTCTCATCGCTCCGCTCTGCATCGTCGTGGCGCGCATCAGGCGCCGCTCTCCTGTTTGCTCTGGGCTTCTGTCAGGGATGCGCCGTCGCGCAGGTGCGGCGCGAGGACGTTGTCATACATGTTCAGCGCGCTGGCGATGGCCATGTGCATGTCCAGGTACTGGTAGGTGCCCAGCCGGCCGCCGAACAGGACCTTCGCCGACGCGGTCTCGGCCTTGGCCCGGGCCCGGTAGGCGGCCAGCAGGGCGCGGTCGGCCTCGGTGTTGATCGGATAGTAGGGCTCGTCGTCGTCCTCGGCGAACCGCGAGTACTCCCGCATGATCACCGTCTTGTCGGTCGGGTAGTCGCGTTCGGTGTGGAAGTGCCGGAACTCGTGGATGCGGGTGTAGGGCACGTCGAGGTCGTTGTAGTTCATCACCGGGGTGCCCTGGAAGTCCCCGATGGGCAGCACCTCGACCTCGAAATCCAGTGTGCGCCAACCCAATCGGCCCTCGGCGTAGTCGAAGTAACGATCCAGCGGGCCGGTGTAGACCACCGGCGCCTCGGGGCTGCCCGCGCGCAGCCCGTCGCGCACGTCGAACCAGTCGGTGTTCAGCCGGACCTCGATGTTCTCGTGGGCGGCCATGTTCTGCAGCCAGGCCGTGTAGCCGTCGACCGGAAGCCCCTCGTAGGTGTCGGAGAAGTAGCGGTTGTCGAAGGTGTAGCGCACCGGCAGCCGGGTGATGTTGGACGCCGGCAGTTCCTTGGGGTCGGTCTGCCACTGCTTGGCGGTGTAGCCCTTGACGAAGGCCTCGTAGAGCGGCCGGCCGATCAGCGAGATCGCCTTCTCCTCGAGGTTCTGCGCGTCGGCGGTGTCGATCTCGGCGGCCTGCTCTGCGATGAGCTTGCGGGCTTCCTCGGGGCTGAAGTACTTGCCGAAGAACTGCGACACCAGGCCCAGGCCCATCGGGAACTGGTAGGCCTGGCCGTTGTGCATGGCAAAGACCCGGTGCCGGTAGTCGGTGAAGTCGGTGAACTGCCGCACGTAGTCCCAGACCCTTTTATTAGAGGTGTGGAACAGGTGGGCGCCGTACTTGTGCACCTCGATGCCGGTGTGCGGCTCGGGTTCCGAGTAGGCGTTGCCGCCGATGTGCGGGCGGCGTTCCACCACGAGCACGCGCTTCCCGAGCTGGGTAGCGACGCGCTCGGCAATGGTCAGTCCGAAGAATCCAGAGCCGACGACGAAAAGATCGAAACGAGCGGTCATCGGTTGCTTAGGGTATCCGACGGCGTGGCCCGAACCCATTTGGCGAGGCCAGCAACCAGGGCCCGGCTGATTCGGGGCGGCCGGCGGAGCGTGCCGGCCCGGCGATCACAGTCCTGGTCGCAATTGCCTCACGATTCAATATCACCACTCTAGTAACAGGATTCCCACTCGTACCATCGACTGTGTGTGATTCCTGCCAGACAGCATCGGCGGGGCGCGCCGACACAACACATAGTCAGATAGAGGAGACTTCCGTGCCGAACCGACGCCGACGCAAGCTTTCGACAGCCATGAGCGCGGTCGCCGCCCTGGCAGTGGCGAGTCCTTGCGCATACTTCCTTGTCTACGAATCGACGGCCGGCAACAAGGCGCCCGAGCACCACGAGTTCAAGCAGGCCGCGGTAATGAGCGATCTGCCGGGCGAGCTGATGGGTGCGCTGTCGCAGGGCCTGTCGCAGTTTGGGATCAACCTGCCCCCGGTGCCCGCCCTGAGCGGCGGCGCCACCAGCACTCCCGGTCTGGCCAGCCCCGGCCTGGGTAGCCCCGGCCTGGGTAGCCCCGGCCTGGGCACGCCCGGCCTGGGAACGCCGGGCCTGACCAATCCCGGTCTGACGAGCCCCGGTGCGACCAGTCCCGGCCTGACCAGTCCCGGCCTGACCAGTCCTGGTTTGACCAGCCCCGGTCTGACCAGCCCGGGTGCGGCGCCGACGACGCCCGGGCTCACCGCGCCCGGCGCGCTGCCGACCACGCCGGGCGGCGGGGTCGCCACCCCCGGCGCCGGGCTCAACCCCGCGCTGTCCAACCCCGGGCTGACCAGCCCGGCCGGGACGGCGCCGGGGCTGGGCAGCCCGACCGTGGCGCCGAGTGAGGTGCCGATCGACTCCGGGGCCGGCCTGGACCCGGGCGCCGGTGGCACGTACCCGATCCTGGGCGACCCGTCGACCTTCGGTAACGCCTCGCCGATCGGCGGCGGTGGCACCGGTCTGGGCGGCGGCTCGAGCTCGGGTGGCAGCGGCGGCCTGGTCAACGACGTGATGCAAGCCGCCAACCAGCTCGGCGCGGGTCAGGCGATCGACCTGCTCAAGGGCCTGGTGATGCCGGCGATCACGCAGGGCATGCACGGCGGCGCGGCCGCGGGTGCTTTGCCCGGTGCGGCCGGCGCCCTGCCCGGTGCGGCCGGCGCCCTGCCGGGTGCGGCGGGTGCGCTGCCGGGCGCGGCCGGTGCGCTGCCGGCCGCAGCGGGCGCCGCGGGTGCGTTGCCGGCGGCCGCCGGCGCCGCGCCGGCACTGCCCCCGGTCTAGACCCTTTCCAAACCATCCACCAGACGGCACCGCAGAGGGTTCTGCGGTGCCGTCGATTTTTGCCGCGGATTTCGGCGTCGCTCAACGTCGTGTCGTCTCATAGATAACATCAGAATCACACGTAACATCGGCTGGTGTCCCGCAGTCGCGCGCCAACGACGCTGCTCACCGCCATCGCGGCGACGGTCGTCCTCGTCTCGTGGGTGGGCGACGCCACCCGGGACCGCGGCGCCGCCGGCGCGCCACCGGCCCGCGGCACCCAGCTCACCGAGCAGCCGCTGATCGGGCTGGGGGCCGGCGTCACGGTTCGCGAGATCAGCCAGCAGACGCCGTTTTCCCTGGTCGCCCTGACCGGTGACCTGGCCGGCACGTCGACGAGGGTGCGCGCCCGGCGTCGCGACGGTTCCTGGGGGCCCTGGTATCAGACCGAGTACGAAACCGCCGCGCCCGACCCCGGCCACGCCGGCGAGGCAACCGAGGGGCCGCGCGGGACGGACCCGGTCTTCGTCGGCACCACCACCACCGTGCAGATCGCGGTCACCCGCCCGCTCGACGCGCCGGTGACCCAGCCGCCCCCGGCGCCCCCGCGCCCGGCCGACGACCTGGGCTACAGGCCGGCCTCGCGGGAGCAACCGTTCGGGCAGAACATCTCGGCCGTGCTCATCTCGCCGCCGCAAGCGCCGTCCGAAACGCATTGGACGCCGCCGTCCGGGGTGGTGATGCCCGGGCAGGCGCCACCGATCATCAGCCGGGCCGAGTGGGGCGCCGACGAATCGCTGCGCTGCGGAAGTCCGCAGTACGACAACGGGATTCGCGCCGCAGTCGTGCACCACACCGCGGGCAGCAACGACTACTCGCCGCTGGAATCGGCCGGCATCGTCAAGGCCATCTACACCTACCACAGCAAGACGCTGGGCTGGTGCGACATCGCCTACAACGCGCTGGTCGACAAGTACGGCCAGGTGTTCGAGGGCAGCGCCGGGGGCCTCACCAAGGCGGTCGAGGCGTTCCACACCGGCGGGTTCAACCGCAACACTTGGGGCGTGGCGATGATCGGCAACTTCGACGACGTGCCGCCGACGCCGGTGCAGTTGCGCGCCGTGGGCCGGCTGCTCGGCTGGCGCCTGGGCATGGACGGCGTCGACCCCAAGGGCACCGTGCAACTGGAGTCCGCCGGCAGCCACTACACCACCTACGCGGCCGGCACCGTCGCCACGCTGCCGACCATCTTCACCCACCGCGACGTGGGCAACACCGACTGCCCGGGCAACGCGGCCTACGCGCTGATGGACGAGATACGGGATATCGCAGCGCATGTCAACGATCCGCCGGAAGAGCTGATCAAGGCGCTGCAGGGTGGGGCGATCTACGCGCACTGGCAGGAGATCGGCGGGATGAACAGCGTGCTGGGGGCGCCGACCGCGCCGGAGGACAGCGCGGCGGACGACGCCCGCTTCGTCACCTTCGTCCGGGGCGCGATGTACTGGTCGCCGCAGACCGGCGCCCAGCCGGTCACCGGCGCGATCTACGACGCCTGGGGCTCACAGAGCTACGAGCGCGGCCCGCTCGGCCTGCCCACCAGCGCGGAAATCCAAGAGCCGCTGCAGATTACCCAGAACTTCCAGCACGGCACGCTGAACTACGAGCGGCTGACCGGTAACGTGACCGAGGTGCTGGACGGGATCACCACCCCGCTGGCCACCCAATTGCCAAGCGGCCCAACGGTTCCGGCCGAACACTTCTCGCTGCCGACCCACCCGGCGGCGACGTAGCGAGGCGCTAAGGCCGCTGCCCGGCGCTAAAGCCGACCGCCCCGCTAAAGCCGACTGCCCCGCTCCTCCTCGCGCCGCCACGCGGCGCGCATCGTCGCGGCGCTAAAGCCACCAGCGTTCCAGCACCCGGCCCACGCCGTCGTCGTTGTTGGCGGCGGTGATCTCGTCGGCGGCGGCCTGCACCTCGGGATGGGCATTGCCCATCGCCACGCCGTGGCCCGCCCAGCGCAGCATCGGCAGATCGTTGGGCATGTCGCCGAACGCCACCACCTCCTCGCGGGCGATCTCCAGCGGCCGGGCGATCTCTTCGATGCCGGTGGCCTTGCTGATCCCCAGCGGCACGATCTCGACCAGGCCGTTGTCCGTCGAGTAGGTGATGTCACCCTCGAGGCCGACGTGCTTGGCCAGCTCGGCGGCCATGTCGGAGCTGCGTGCCCCGGCCCGGCGAATCAGCAGCTTGATCGCCGGGGCGCTGAGCAGGTCCTCGATCGACACCTCGGTGTTGTCCGGATTCAGCCAGGCGTGCTCGTAACCCGGCGAGCTGATGAACTGCGGCGTCGCCGTGTCGTGGGCGCGTTCCCCGATCCGCTCGACGGCCAGCCCCGCCCCCGGGATGACCCGCGTGGCCAGCTCGGCCAGCTCGGCCAGGGTGTCGACGTCCAGCGTGCGGGCGGACAGCACCCGGTCGTTCGCCGGGTCGTAGATCACCGCGCCGTTGGCGCACACCGCGATCGGCGCGAAGCCCAGCGCGTCGACCACCGGGCGGATCCACCGCGGCGGGCGGCCTGTGGCCACCACGAACCGCGCGCCGCCGGCCACCGCGGCGCGGACCGCGGCCCGGGTGCGAGGGGTGATCCGCTCGTCGTCGTCGAACAGGGTGCCGTCGACGTCGCAGGCGATGAGCCGCGGCAGCGTCATCGAAACCGCCCGCCTCGCCGGCCGGCGCTCAATGCAGTCCGCTCTGGCGCTGTCCCGGCCGGGTGACGCCGTCGGTGCCGTACTTGCGCATCCGCTCCTGCAGCTCGGAGAGCCGCAGCGCCCGGGAGTCCTCCTGGGTGGGCGCGCCGCCGCCCAGCCGCCGCGGCACCCAGAACTCGTCCTTGGGGTGCGGGTACTCCTCCTGCACCCGGTACAGCAGGGCGTTCATCGCCTCCCGCAGCGCCGCGTTGAGCTGCTCGGGGGTGCCCCGCGGCGGCAGCGGCCGCCCGGCCGCCACGGTGATCGGCACCTTGTTGCGGAACACCTTCTTCGGGTGGTCCTTCGGCCAGATCCGGTGGGCGCCCCACACGATGATCGGGACGATGGGCACCTGCGCGGCCAGCGCCATGCGCGCCGCGCCGGTCTTGAACTCGCGCAGTTCGAAGCTGCGGCTGATGGTGGCCTCGGGATGCATGCCGATCAGCTCACCCTCGCGCATGCGCTGCACGGCCACGTCGAACGCGTCGTGTCCCGACCTGCGGTCCACCGGGATCAGCCGGGCGTGCTTGATGACGTAATTGACCGCCTTCACGTCGGCCATCTCGGCCTTGATCATGAAGTAGGCGCGGCGGTGCCGCTCCCGCACCGCCATCAGCGTCGGCAGCCAGTCCAGGTAGCTGGTGTGGTTCTGGGCGAGCAGGGCGCCGCCGTGGGCGGGAATGTTCTCCAAACCCTGGTAGGTGAACTTGGTTCCCTGCATCGCGACCAGCGGCGGAACAACCCACTCCCCCAGCCGGTAGAACCCCTCGGCCATCTCTTCTCCTTCGCTACCGGCCCGGACGCCCGGCCCGGTTCGCGGCCTTCTTCGCCGCTGCTGCGGCCGCTCGGGCCGCCGCCTCGTCTGCCTCCATCCGGGCCGCCTCCGCCGGCGTCGGCGCCGTGCCGCCCAGCCGGCGCGGCACCCAGTACGCCCCGGGCTGCATCGGGTAATGCTGCTGCGCCTGGTGCAGCAGCGTGGTCATCGCGTCGCGCAGCGCGGCGTCGGTCTGCGCGATGTCCTCGCGCGCCCGCAACGGCGCGCCTACCTGCACGGTGATCGGTATCTTGGCCCGGCCCAGTGTACGTGGATGGTCCTTGGTCCAGATCCGGTGCGCGCCCCAGACGATCAGCGGGATGATCGGCACGTCGGCGTCGATGGCCATCCGGGCCGCGCCGGTCTTGAACTCCTTGAGCTCGAAGCTGCGGCTGATGGTGGCCTCCGGGTAGACGCCCACCAACTCGCCCTCGCGCAGCCGCTGCACGGCCACCGCGTAGGCGCCGGCGCCGGCGCCGCGGTCCACCGGGATGGTGCGGGTGTGCTTGATCAGGAAGTTGACCACCTTCACCTGCTGCATCTCGGCCTTGATCATGAACCGCAGGCGTCGCCCCCGGCGATGCACGGCCAGCCCGGCGGGCAGGAAGTCGACGTAGCTGGTGTGGTTGATCGCCACCACGGCGCCGCCGCGCTCGGGGATGTTCTCCTCACCGTGGTAGGTGATCTCGGTGCCGGTGGCCTTCACCGCCAGCGCAGCCAGGAGCTCGAGGGCGCGGAAGGTCGGCTCCACCATCGATCACTACTCCGGCGCCCCTGCGGACTGTCCCCGGCGCGCCGCCCGCGCGGCCGCCTCCTCGGCGTCCAACCGGGCCGCTTCGGCCAGCGACGGGGCGCCGCCGCCCAGCCGGTGCGGCACCCAGAACTCCCCGGCCGGGTGGGGGCCGTACATCTCCTGCGCGCGTTCCAGCAGGTGCTGCATCCGCGAGTGCAGCAGCCCCTTGAGCTCCTCGACGCCCAGGGTCGGCTGGATGGGCTCGCCGACCAGCACGATGATCGGCACCTTGGGCCGCCACAGCTTCTTGGGGTGGTCCTTGGTCCAGATGCGCTGGGCGCCCCAGACGATGTGCGGGACGATCGGCACCCCGGCCTCGACGGCCATCCGGGCCGCACCGGACTTGAACTCCTTGATCTCGAAGCTGCGGCTGATGGTGGCCTCGGGGTAAACGCCGACCAGCTCGCCGTCTTTGAGGTTGCGCACCGCCGCCTCGTAGGAGGCGGCCCCGTCCTGGCGGTTCACCGAGATGTGGCGCAGGCTGCGCATGATGGGTCCGGTGATCTTGTGGTCGAAGACCTCCTGCTTGGCCATGAACCGCACCTTGCGGCCAAGGCCCTGCTTGTAGGCGGGCAGACCCGCGAAGGTGAAGTCCAGGTAGCCGGTGTGGTTGATGGCGATGACGGCACCGCCGCTCTTCGGCAGGTTCTCCACGCCCGTGATCGTGATCTTCAGGCCCTGGACGCGCCAGATCAGGCGGGCAAGCTGTATGACAGTCCCGTACACCGGTTCCACAGCCGTCCAGCCTAGTGCGCCCGACCGTGAGCCGCCTTAAACGCCGGAAAGAGCCGACCGCTGACTTGCCGTCCGTGCGGGTCGATCAGCTGGGCGGCGTCGAGCCCGACGGCTGCTACCGGCGGTTGTGGCAGGCCGACGACGAGGACCGGGACGTCGCCGCGCGCTAGGCTCGGGGGCGCAGACGCCGTACACCCCTCGGCAGGCCCGACGTCCCCCGGAAGGTATTTGTGCAGGTCACCAGCGTAGGCCACGCCGGATTTCTGATCCGGACCCAGGCGGGCAGCATCCTGTGCGACCCCTGGGTCAATCCCGCCTACTTCGCGTCCTGGTTCCCGTTCCCGGACAACAGCACCCTGGACTGGGACCAGCTGGGCGATTGCGACTACCTCTACGTGTCGCACCTGCACAAGGACCACTTCGACGCCAAGAACCTGGCCGAGCACGTCAATAAGGACGCGGTGGTGCTGCTGCCGGAGTTTCCGGTGCCGGATCTGCGAAACGCGTTGCAGGAGCTCGGGTTTCACCGGTTCTTCGAGACGGCCGACTCGGTCAAGCACCGAGTCGGCGGCCTCGACGTGATGATCATCGCCCTGCGCGCCCCCGCCGACGGCCCGATCGGCGATTCAGCGCTGGTCGTATCCGATGGCAGCACAACGCTTTTCAACATGAACGATGCCCGGCCGGTGGAACTCGACGTGCTGGCGTCGGAATTCGGGCACATCGACGTGCACCTGCTGCAGTACTCCGGGGCCATCTGGTATCCGATGGTCTACGACATGCCGGCCCGCGCCAAGGAGTCGTTCGGCATCCAGAAGCGGCAGCGCCAGATGGACCGCGCCCGCCAGTACCTCGCCCAGGTGGGGGCGACGTGGGTGGTGCCCTCGGCCGGGCCGCCCTGCTTCTTGGATCCGGAGTTGCGCCACCTCAACGACGACCACGGCGACCCGGCCAACATCTTCCCCGACCAGATGGTGTTTTTGGAGCAGATGCGCGCCCACGGGCAAGGCGGCGGCCTGCTGATGATCCCCGGCTCGACCGCCGACTTCAGCGGATCCACCCTGAACTCGCTGCATCATCCGCTGCCCACCGCCGAGGTGGAGGCCATCTTCACCACCGGCAAGGCCGACTACATCGCCGCCTACGCCGAGCGGATGGCGCCGGTGATCGCCGCCGAGCGGGCCGGCTGGGCGCCGGCCACCGGGGAGCCGCTGCTTGAGCCGCTGCGCGCCCTGTTCGAACCGATCATGTCGCAAAGCGACGAGATCTGCGACGGCATCGGCTACCCGGTGGAGCTGGTGCTCGGGCCCGAGCGCGTGATCCTGGATTTCCCGAAACGCACGGTACGAGAACCGATTCCGGACGAGAAGGTCCGCTACGGCTTTGCCATAGCACCGGAGCTGGTGCGCACCGTGCTGCGCGATCGGGAGCCGGACTGGGTCAACACCATCTTCCTGTCCACCCGGTTCAAGGCCTGGCGCGTCGGCGGCTACAACGAATACCTGTACACCTTCTTCAAATGCCTGACCGACGAACGAATCGCCTACGCCGACGGCTGGTTCGCCGAAACCCACGACAACTCGGCGTCGATCACGTTGGACGGCTGGGAGATTCAGCGCCGCTGCCCCCACCTGAAGGCCGATCTTTCGAAATTCGGTGTGGTAGAGGGCAACACGTTGACCTGCAACCTGCACGGGTGGCAGTGGCGGCTGGACGACGGGCGCTGCCTGACCGCGAAGGGGCACCAGCTGCGGAGTTCGCGGGCGTGAACGAGACCTACGACGACGGCCTGGTCCAGCTGGACCGGGCGGCGATCACGTTGCGCCGCTACCACTTTCCGTCGGGCACGTCCAAGGTGATCGCGCTGGACGCGATCCGCGGGTACAAAGCCGAGCCGCTGGGCATCTTCATGCACCGGTTCCGGGTCTGGGGCAGCTCAGATCTGCGCCGCTGGCTTCCGCTGGACATCGGCCGGCCGTTCAAGTCGACGTTGATCACGCTGGACGTGCCGGGCACCCGGCCCGCCCCGGCCTTCACGCCGGCGCGGCCCGACGAGTTCACCGCCCTGCTGGACGAATTGCTCGCCCGGCGCGGCTGCTGACTCAGCCGCTGCGGTCGGCCAGCGCCTGCCGGGCCGCGTTGTAGCCGGGGATGAAGGTGATGCCCGGACCGCCGTGGCAGCCCGCGCTGCCCAGATACAGGCCGTCGATCGGGATCGGCTGGCCGAGGAAGCCCCGCGGACCGGGCCGGTTGGGCCCGACCTGGTTCGCGTTCAGCAGGCCATGGCAGTAGTCGCCGCCGGGGGCGCCGAACATGACGCCCATGTGCCGGGGCGTGAAGGTGGTGTGCCGGATGATGCTGTCCTCGAAATTCGGTGCCAGCCGGGTGATCTTGTCGATCACCCGTTGCCCCATCTCGATTTTCGCCTGGCCGTAGTCCACCTCGCCCTCGATCGGGAACCACAACGCGAACGCCGAGGCGGCATGCTTGCCCTCCGGCGCCAGGCCCGGATCGTTCTGCGAGGGGATCTGCAGCACGACGGTCGGGTCGGCCGGAACGACGCCGCGCCGGGCCTGCTCCCACTGCTGCTGCACCTCCTCGGGCGTGCAGAACAGGCCGATCGAGGCCTGCATGGCCGGCTCGTTGAGCACCTGGTACGGCGCGGCGAACACCGGCGCCTCCTGCAGCGCGAAATGCATCTGCAGGTAGCTGCCGCGGTGGTCGATGCGCGCATAGCGCGCCCGCAGGTCGGCGGGCAGCGCGGCCGGATCGAGCAGCTCGTTGAGCGTGACGTCCGGCGCGATGCCGGAGACGACGATCGGGGCGCTCAGCGTCTCGCCCGACTCGGTGCGCACCCCGGTCACCCGTCCCCCGGACCCGGCGTGCTCGACCAGGATCTCGGTCACCTTGGTGCGCAACCGAAGTTCGCCGCCGTGGCGCTCCAGCACGTCGCACAGGTGCGAGGTAAGCGCGCCGATGCCGCCGCGCAGCTTCTTCATCTGCATGGTGTCGCCGTCCGGCACGCCGAGGCCGAACGCCAGCGCCGCGGCGCTGCCCGGGGTGGCCGGGCCGCGATAGAGCGTGTTGACGGCCAGCACGGTCATCGAGCCGCGCAGGGCGCCGTGCTTCTCGCGGTCGGGCAGGTAGCGGTCCAGGATGTCGGTGACCGACCCGAACAGCATGTCGTCGATCGCCGAGCGCTCGAATTCGTTTGTGGCGCAGGCATACATCTCGTCGAGACTCTTGGGCGGCGTGCCGGCCTCGAACCGGCCCAGCGCGCGGGTCGGGGCCTGGGCCCACGCCATCAGGCCGGCCATCCCGTTGACGGCGTCGGCCCCGTGCACCTCGTTGAGGTGGGTGAACAGCTTGACTGGGTCGCTGTATTGGACCAGCGGATCGTCCCCGACACCGCGCACCGCCACCGACATGACGTCCAAATCGATCGTCGGGATGGTGTCCAGGCCCAGCTCGTCGACCACCGCCTGCGAGGTCGGGAACTGCACCGACCCGGCGATCTCGAACCGGTAGCCGTCGAAAAGCTCCACGGTGGAGGCCATCCCGCCGGCGTAGAGCTTGGCGTCCAGGCACAGGGTGCGCAGCCCGGCCTTCTGCAGCAGCACCGCGGCGGTCAGCCCGTTGTGGCCCGCGCCGATGACGATCGCGTCGTAGTCATTCATGTCCCGACCTCCGCAAGGAGGCTCGCACGACGCCCCAAGTTTTGTCAATTATGACGAAACTTGGGGCGCGGCGGCGGTGGTCCAGGAGTCGGTGATCCCCGCGCGCAGCGACTCCAGCGCCGCGTGGCACAGCCGCGCGAGTTCGCCGAGCGATCGTTCGTCGCCGACCATCCACACCTCCATCGCGCCGAACACCGCGGCCGCAATGCAGCGCGCGGTCACCGCGGCGCGCACCCGCTGGTCGGCCGTCGGCGCGCCGGCGCCGCCGCCGCGCCGTTGTAGTTGCGCCGCAATGGCTTCGGCGAAGTCGGCCTGCACGTCGCGGATGTGGCGGACGATGCGGCCCGGGTCGAGCTCCTCGTGGCGCAGCGCGGCGATCTTGGTCACCGCATCCACGTCGTAGGGGAAGGAGAAGATGGCGGCCTGCACCGAGTCGATGATGGGCTCGTCGGCCGGGCGGGCGTCCAGCGCGGCCCGAAACCAGTGCAGCCCGGTGTAATCGGCGAACAGCAGATCGTGCTTGGAGCGGAAGTGGCGGTAGAACGTGCGCAGCGACACCCCGGCGTCGGCGGCGATCTGTTCGGCCGAGGTGTCCTCCACGCCCTGGGCCAAAAATCGCACCAGCGCGGCCTGGCGCAACGCCTCCCGGGTGCGCTCGCTGCGCGCCGTCTGCGCCGGCCTGACCATGGCAGTAAGGTACCAAGAAACCTTTTGACAATATTGACAAAACTTCACGGCCGGGGTCAGACTGCGCGCATGGTCTCGCTTCTCGTGCACGCAGTTCTCGGGTTCTCCGTCATCGCCTGGATCGTCGCCTCGAACGCGAAGGTGTTCGCCCGCCCGGCCGGCGGTCCGCTGTTCTCGCCGATGGAGGTCGTGTACTACCTCGTCGGCATCGCCTCGGTCGCGCTCGGCTGGTACTTCAACATCACCTTCGTGCAGCAGTATTCGCACGGATCGACCAACCCGCTGTGGGGCGAGCACGGCAGCTGGGCCGAATACATCCGGCTGATGTTCACCAACCCGGCCGCCAGCTCGGCCAGCCAGGACTACACGATCGCGAACGTGGTGCTGCTGCCGCTGTTCACCATCGTGGACGGCTACCGCCGCGGGTTGCGCCGGCCCTGGCTGTACTTCGTGTCCAGCCTGTTCACCAGCTTCGCGTTCGCGTTCGCCTTCTACTTCGCGACGATGGAACGCCAGCGCCGGCACGAGCAGGCCCGCGAGACGGTGCCCGCCTAGTCGATCGGTTTGACGGCCCGCCAGCGCTGCCGGCCACCCCGGGCGTCGGCGTGGATGTCGGCGAAGCCCGCGGACGCCAGCCGGCCCGGCAGGTCCTTCGGCGCGATCGGGTTGTAGGTATCGGCGACGTGCAGCAGGCGAAACGCCCACGACGGCACGCCGTCGCTGCCGGCGAACGTCCCACCGGGTTGCAGCACCCGCAACGCCTCGGCGAACAGCTGGTCCTGCAACTGCGGGCTGGGCACGTGGTGCAGCATGGTGAAGCACACCACCGAGGTGAAATGGTTTGCGGGCAAACCTGTTTCGGTGCCGCTGGCCTGGATGACGCGGGCCCGGTCGCCGTAGCGGCGCTGCAGCCGATCGGCCATCACCGGGTCGAGTTCGACCGCGGTCAGCGAAGCGGTGCGATCCAGCAGGGCGCTCAGCGTCGCACCGTAGCCGGGGCCGATTTCCAAAGTGCGGGAACCCAATTCGACACCGTCCAGCGCCCAGGGCAGCAGCTCGTCGGCCACCTCCTTCGCCCAGCCGGCCGAGCTGCACCGGTGCCGGTGCAAGAGATTCATCGCCATCGCGATCACGCCTTTCTGTCGGTCGATCTCGACGTTAGGCGGACGCAATGCTGCGGGCTTCCGATATCCTGCCTCGATATGTCGGAAATCGGCCAGCACGGGCTGGCGACCTCGGCGCAGACGCTGCCGCCGGGGGCGCGGATCGCACGGCACCGGCATCCGCTGCACCAGATCGTGTATCCGTCCACGGGCGCGGTGTCGGTGACCACGCCGGCGGGCACCTGGATCACCCCGGCCAACCGCGCCATCTGGATCCCGGCGGGCTGCTGGCACGAGCACAAGTTCCACGGCCACACCAACTTTCACGGCGTCGCGCTGGACCCCGCCCGCTACCGCCGCGGCCCGGCCGCCCCCGCGGTGCTGGCGGTGACTCCGCTGATGCGCGAGCTGATCATCGCGTGTTCGCGGGCGCGGGACACCGACGCCGGCGCGCACCACCGGATGCTGGCGGTGCTGCACGACCAGTTGCAGGCGACCAGCGTCGCCGAACCGCTGTGGATTCCCACCGCCGTGGACGGCCGGCTGCGCGCCGCCTGCGCGCTGATCGCCGACAACCTGCGCGAGCCGTTGACGCTGCGCCAGATCGGCGAGCGCATCGGGGTCGGCCAGCGCACCCTGAGCCGGCTGTTCCGCGACGAGCTGGCCATGACGTTCCCGCAGTGGCGCACCCAGGTCCGCCTGCAACACGCCCTGGTGCTGCTGGCCGAGCGGCGCGACGTCACCTCGGTGGCGGCCGAATGCGGTTGGGCCACACCGAGTACGTTCATCGACACCTACCGGCGCGCGTTCGGGCACACCCCGGGCCGGCTCGCCCCCTGCCCGTCCTAGCCGCGCGGGCCGACGGGCTCGAGCAGCTCGGTGCCGACGAACGGCACCAGCGCCTCGGGAACCCGCACGCTGCCGTCGGGCCGTTGGTGGTTTTCCAGGATCGCCACCAGCCAGCGGGTGGTGCCCAGCGTGCCGTTCAGGGTGGCCGCGATCTGCGGCTTGCCCTTGGCGTCCCCGCCGTCGCGGTAGCGGGTGGACAGCCGGCGCGCCTGGAAGGTGGTGCAGTTCGACGTCGACGTCAGCTCGCGGTAGGTCTGCTGGGTGGGCACCCACGCCTCGCAGTCGAACTTGCGCGCCGCCGACGAGCCGAGATCGCCCGCGGCCACGTCGATCACCCGGTAGGGCACCTCGATGCGGGCCAGCATCTCGCGCTGCCAGCCCAGCAGCCGCTGGTGTTCGGCCTCGGCGTCGGCGGGCGTGCAGTAGACGAAGCCCTCGACCTTGTCGAACTGGTGCACCCGGATGACGCCGCGGGTGTCCTTGCCGTAGCTGCCGGCCTCGCGGCGAAAGCACGACGACCAGCCCGCGTAGCGCAGCGGGCCGGCGGACAGGTCCAGGATCTCGTCGGCGTGGTAGCCGGCCAGCGGCACCTCGGAGGTGCCCACCAGATAGAGGTCGTCGGCCTCGATCCGGTAGACCTCCTCGGCGTGCGCGCCCAGGAATCCGGTGCCGGCCATCACCTCCGGGCGCACCAGCACCGGCGGGATCATCGGCACGAAGCCGTTCTCGACGGCCAGGCGCAGCGCCAGCTGCAGCAGGCCGAGCTGCAGCAGCGCGCCCTTGCCGGTCAGGAAGTAGAACCGCGAACCGGACACCTTGGCCCCGCGGGCCATGTCGATCAGGCCCAGCGACTCGCCCAGTTCCAGGTGGTCGCGGGGGTTTTCCAGCGCCGTTGGCTCCCCGACGACGTCCAGCACGGCGAAGTCGTCCTCGCCGCCGGCGGGGACGCCGTCGATGACGACGTTCGAGATTGCCAGGTGCGCGGCGGTGAACGCCGCCTCGGCCTCGGCCTGGGCGGTTTCGGCGGCCTTGACCTGCTCGGCCAGCTCCTTGGCGCGGGCCAGCAGGGTCGGGCGCTGCTCGGGCGAGGCGGCGCCGACGCTCTTGCTGGCCGACTTCTGTTCGGCGCGCAGCGTGTCGGCGGTCGAGATGGCGGCCCGGCGGGCGGCGTCGGCGGCCAGCAGGGCGTCCACCAGCGACGGGTCTTCGCCGCGGCTTTGTTGGGAGCGGCGCACGGCGTCGGGGTCTTCCCGGAGCAGCTTCAGGTCGATCACGGCCCGAAGCCTACTTTCACCCGGTCCGGCCGACCGGCGCAGCACCCCGCGGGAGCCTCAGGACTCACATCAGTAACTTTTGTAACGGCGCTGCGGCGCTGCTGTCAGAATGGAGCCGATGTCGCAAGCGCCCGAGAAGGACCTTCCGGAAGCCGGGGAAGCCCCCGCGGTCGAGACGGCCGCCGCCTCGGCCTTCCTGTGGCCGCGCAGCCTGCAGGCCCGCGCGACCCGGCGCGCGCTGCTGCTGACCGCGCTCGGCGGCCTGCTGATCGCCGGGCTGGTCACCGCGATCCCGGTCGGCGGAACCGGGTCCGGCCGGCTGCTGGACGCCAGCCCGGTGCGCAGCACCGGCGCCAAGAGCGACGCCGCCTTCAACCGGGCCGCCAGCGGGGAATGCCTGATGTGGCCCGACACCACCCCGGAGTCGGCGAAGATCGTCAACTGCGGCGACGACCACAAGTTCGAGGTCGCCGAATCCATCGACATGCGCACCTTCCCCGGCTCGGAGTACGGGCCCAACGCCGCGCCGCCGACCCCGGCCCGCATCCAGCAGATCACCCAGGAACAGTGCGAGGCCGCCGTCCGCAACTACCTGGGCCCCAAGTTCGACCCGAACAGCAAGTTCACCGTCAGCCTGCTGTGGCCCGGCGACCGGGCCTGGCGCCAGGGTGGGGACCGCCGCATGCTGTGCGGCCTGCAACTGCCCGGCGCAAACAACCAGCAGCAGGTGTTCAAGGGCAAGGTCGCCGACGTCGACCAGTCCAAGATCTGGCCGGCCGGCACCTGCCTGGGCATCGACTCGGCGACCAACCAGCCCACCGATGTGCCGGTGGACTGCGCGGCCCCGCACGCGATGGAGGTGACCGGCACGGTCAACCTGGCCGAGAAGTTCCCCGGCGCGCTGCCCGCCGAGCCGGACCAGGACGCCTTCATCAAGGACTCTTGCACCAAGATGACCGACGCGTACCTGGCGCCGGTCAAGCTGCGCACCACCACGCTGACGCTGATCTACCCCACCGTGCCGCTGGCCAGCTGGACGGCCGGCAGCCGCGAGGTGGCCTGCAGCATCGGCGCGACGCTGGGCAACGGCGGCTGGGCCACGCTGCTGAACAGCGCCAAGGGGCAGCTGCTGATCAACGGCCAGCCCCCGGTGCCGCCGCCCGATATTCCCGAGGAGCGGCTGTCGATGCCGCCCATCCCGTTGCAGGCTCCGGCGCAGTCGCCGTCGACCCAGTCCGGCTCCGCCGCCGCCCCGGAGATGCCGCCGAACAACCAGCACCTGCCCGGCCAGCAGCCGGTGGTGACCCAGCCCCCGCAGGCCCCGCCGCCGCCGGTCGACAACGGCGCCCCGCCCCCGGCCAACCCGGCACCCGAGGCCCCGCCCGCGCCGGCTCCGCCGCCCGCGGCGCCCCCTCCGCCTCCCCCGCCCGCGCCGGAGGCCCCGCCGGGCGGGCCCCCGCCGGCAGGCTAGCCGCCGTGCCCGTGCGGATGGATCCGCAGCGGTTCGACGAACTGGTCTCCGACGCCCTCGACCTGATCCCGCCCGAGCTGGCCGCGGCCATGGACAACGTCGTCGTCCTGGTCGACGACCGCCACCCCGAGGAGCCCGACCTGCTCGGGCTGTACGAGGGCGTGGCGCTGACCGAACGCGACTCCGACTACTCCGGCGCGCTGCCGGACGCCATCACCATCTACCGGACGGCGCTGCTGGACGTGTGCGAATCCGAGCAGCAGGTGATCGAGGAGGTCGCGGTCACGGTGATCCACGAGATCGCCCACCACTTCGGCATCGACGACGAGCGGCTGCATCAGTTGGGTTGGGCCTGACACCCCGGGCGCGGCATCCCGGATTTGTCGGCCCGCGGTGCTATGAACTCACCTATGAGCACAGACTGCCGCGACTGCCGGGCAGGCTTGGATCACTGTCACGGCACCATCATTCGCCATGCGTTGCACCGGTCCGAATGCACCGAGCCGGACTGCTTCACGCCCGAATTGATGCCGCACGCCTTCGTCATCGACTGCGACGCAGTCGGCTGCGCCTGCACCGAAGTCATCGCGCTCGCTGTGTGATCGGCGGGCTCAGCCCATCGGGTCGGTGGTGGAGCGCACCGCGTCGGCCACCGGGGTGGCGGGGATCTCGGCGGCCTCGGGGTAGAACGGCGGCGTCAGCGTGCCCCAGCGCACGCAGCTCCACCGCCCGTCGGTGATCGGAGTCAGCGCCACCGACTGGGCGTTGTCGAGGTGGTGGTCCAGCGCGAAGTCGGCCTCGACGCCGGCCAGCACGGCGGCCGCCAGCCGGATCGCCGCGCCGTGGCTGACGACCACGATGTCGCCGTGGAAATCGTGGTCGTCCAGGTAGCGCAGCCGCAGCTCGGTGAGCACCGGCAGGTAGCGGTCCAGCACCTCGCTGCCGGTTTCGCCGCCGGGCAGCGGCACCTCGAGCTCGCCGCGGTGCCACCGCTCGTAGATGGCGTTGAACTCCGCGACCGCCTCGTCGTCGTTGCGGTTTTCCAGCCGCCCGACCTGCACCTCGTGGATGCCGCCCAGCTCGACGGGCGGCAGCGCCAGCTGCCCGCCGATCACCGCCGCGGTCTGCGAGGCCCGGGTGGCCACCGAGTGCGCGAGCATGGCCGGCCGGCCCGACCGGCGGGCGAACTCGCGGGCCTGGTCGCGGCCCAGCGGCGTGAGCTCGGCGCCGGGCGGCCGGGTGTCGAGGCGGCGCTCGACGTTTCCGTACGACTGGCCGTGCCGCACCAGGATCAACCGGCCGCTCACCGCCGCGACTCCCCGGGGGGTTCGGGTTTGCCGTCCCGCACCGCCGCCAGCCAGCGCACCGCTTCCTCCGTCGACGGCGGCAGCGCCCCCGCGGGGGTGCCGGTGGGCCACGAACCCAGGTAGCGCACGTCGGCACAGCGGCGGTGCAGCGCCTTGAGCGCCTCGGCGACGGGTTCGTCGTCGATGTGGCCCACGCAATCGGCGAAGAACCGGTAGATGCCCAAACCCGTTCTGGTGGGCCGGGATTCGATGCGGGTCAAGTCGATGCCGCGGATGCCGAACTCGGCGAGCGCGGCCAGCAGGGCGCCCGGCGCGTTGTCGATGCGCAGCACCACCGAGGTCCGGTCGGCGCCGGTGCGGGCCGGCGGCGGCGCGGGCGGCCCGACCAGGACGAAGCGGGTGCGGGCGTTGGGTTCGTCGACGACGCCGTCGGCCAGGGTGTCCAACCCCCAGCGGGCGGCGGCCAGCGGGGAGGTCACCGCGGCGTCGGCGCGCCCCTCGGCCACCTGCTGGGCCGCGTCGGCGTTGGAATAGGCCGGGCGCAGCTGCGCGCCGGCCAGGTTGGCGGCCACCCACTGGCGCACCTGGGCGGCGGCCACCCCGATGGCCGCCAGGGTCCGCACGTCGGCGGCGGACAGTCCCGGCTTGACCACGATGCTGAACGCCACGTCCAGCGTCGTCTCCGCGAACACCTGCAGCGGCGAGCCGATCGCGAGGCTGTCCAGGGTGGGCGTCACCGAGCCGTCGATGGAGTTCTCGATCGGCACGCACGCGTAGTCGGCGGCGCCGTCGCGCACCGCGTCCAGCGCCGCGGGCGTGCCGTCGACCGGCGTGGGCCGCACACCGTCCGCCCCCTGTCCGGGGACCAGACCGGCGGCGGTGATCTGCCGCAGCGCCGCCTCGGTGAAGGTCCCTTCCGGACCGAGGTAAGCGATGCGGGCCACGGACCCAACCCTAGCGGCGGGCCGGCGGGAAGACTCTTGCCACGCCACACGCGGTAAGTTAACTTAGGCTTACCTAAGCAAAGGAGAATCGTGTTACCGCAGACCTGCCCCGCCCCGACCACTGCCGAACGGATCCGCAGCGCGTGCGTCCGCGCCGGCGGCGCGCTGCTGGCGATCGAACACGACGACCCGGTTCCCACTCCCGTCCATCACCTCATCGGCGCCGGCCCGTTTGCCGGCTCCTTCGCCCTGGCGCTGCCGGTCGAGCGGGAACACCGGCTGCGGCCCGTCGCGGGGGCGCCGGCGCTGCTCGAGCTGACCGACTATGCGCCGCTGCCGCTGCGCGAGCCGGTCCGGTCGCTGGTCTGGGTGCGCGGGCGGCTGCACGAGGTCGACCCGGCGCAGATCCTCGAAACGCTCGACGTCATCGCCGCCGAATGCCCCCACCCCGCCCTGCTGGGCGTCGACACCCCGCGCCGCGCGGACGGGACGGAGCCGCGGTATGTGTTGCGGCGGCTGGAGATCGCGTCCGTGGTGGTCACCGACGCGACCGGCGCCGAGCCGGTCGACGTGGCGGATCTGCTCGCGGCCCGGCCCGACCCGTTCTGCGCGCTCGAGTCCGACCTGCTGTGGCATCTGGACACCGCCCACGGCGACGTGGTGTCCCGGCTGGTGTCCCGGCTGCCCGCGCCGTTGCGGCGCGGACAGGTGCGACCGCTCGGGCTGGACCGTTACGGGGTGCGGTTCCGGGTCGAGGGCAACGACCGCGACCACGACGTGCGACTGCCCTTCCACAAACCGGTGGACGACATGACCGGGCTGAGCCAGGCCATCCGGGTACTGATGGGCTGCCCGTTCATCAACGGGTTGCGGGCCCGCGGCTGACCCGGACGGCGTCGTCCCCGCGCGGGGCGGCCCCGGCCACGTAGGTTGGCCGGGTGAACGGCGACTTCCCCCCGCGGGGCCGGCGGCCGGGCCGTCAGGGCCCGCCGCGTCAACCCGGCCCCGAGCCGTCGCCGGTGATCCCCCGGCCCGGCGGTCCGGCGCCCTCGCCGCACGCGCCCACCCAGCCGCTGCACCGGCCCCCGCCCGCCCCACCCGCACGGCCCGCGCCACCCGCATCAGCCATACGCCCGGCACGCCCCCGGCGCAAGCGCCGCTGGGTCCGGGCGGTGGCCTCGGCCCTGCTGGTGGTGCTGCTGCTGGCCGGCGTCGGCCTGGGCGCCGGGGTGGCCTGGTTCGACACCAAGCTGCACCGCGAGCCGGTGCTCGCCGACTACCCGGGCCGTCCCGAGCCGGGCCGCGGCAGCAACTGGCTGATCGTCGGCTCGGACAGCCGCCAGGGTCTGAGCGCCGAGCAGCAACAGCAGCTGGCCACCGGCGGTGACATCGGCGACGGCCGCACCGACACCATCCTGCTGGTCCACCTTCCCGGGGTGGGGTCTGGCGTGGCGCCGACGATGGTGTCGATACCGCGCGACTCCTACGTGCCGATCCCCGAGCACGGCAAGGACAAGATCAACGCCGCGTTCGCCATGGGCGGGGCGACTCTGCTGGTCCGCACGGTGGAGCAGGCCACCGGGCTGCGCGTCGCGCACTACGCCGAGATCGGGTTCGGCGGGTTCGCCGCCCTGGTGGATGCGCTGGGCGGGGTGAGGGTGTGCCCGCAGGCGCCGATGCACGACCCGCTGGCCGGCCTCGACCTGCCGGCCGGCTGCCAGACGCTGGACGGCCGCAACGCGCTGGGCTACGTGCGCAGCCGCGACACCCCGCGCGCCGATCTGGACCGGATGGTCAATCAACGGCAGTTCGTCGCGGCGCTGCTGCACCGTGCGGCCAGCCCCGCGGTCTGGCTCAACCCGTGGCGCTGGTACGCGGCGCCGCGCGCGGTCGCCGACGCGCTGACCGTGGACCGCGCCGACCACGCCTGGGACCTGGCCCGGCTCGGCTGGGCGCTGCACGGCTCCCCCGCCACGGTGACGGTCCCGATCGGCGAGTTCAGCAGCGGCGACGCCGGCTCGGTGGTGGTGTGGGACCACGCGCGGGCGGCCCGGCTGTTCGACGCGTTGTCCTCCGACGGGCAGCTGCCGGCCGGCAGCACGGACGAACAGCAGCCGTCGAGCTAGCCGTTGCCGTCGCGGTGGCCCTGCAGCCACGCCTTGGTGCGGCCCGGGTGGTGTGTGGCCAGCCAGGCCACGCCGACGTCGCGGCAGAAGTCGATGTCCTGGTAGTCGTCGACGTTCCAGCAGTAGACCGCCCGGCCCTGCGCGATGGCGCGGTCGGCGAGCTGCGGATACTCCCTCAGCGTCGGCAGCGACGGCCCCACCGCGGTCGCCCCGACCGCCGTCGGCGCCCCGCTGATCAGATAGCGGGCGGTCTTGCCGAGCAGCACGGTGGGCAGCAGCGGCGCGGCCCGCCGGATCCGCCACACCGCCGACGCCGAAAACGACATCACCACCGCGCGGGACCGGTCGGCGGAGGCGGGCGCGGCGATGCCGAACCGGTGCAGCAGCGCCAGCAGCTTGGTCTCCACCAGCGAGCCGTACCGGACCGGGTGCTTGGTCTCGATGAACAGCTTCACCGGCCGGCGCCAATCCAGCACCAGCGACACCAGCGCGTCCAGCGTCAGCAAACTGGTGTCGCCGTGCGCGCCGTCCTCGCGCCAACTGTCGTGCCAGGCCCCGTACTCGAGCTCACGCAGCTGCGCCAGCGTCATCGTGCTGACCAACCCGGCCCCCGTCGAGGTCCGGTCCAGCCGGCGGTCGTGCACGCACACCAGGTGGCCGTCGCGGGTCAGCCGCACGTCGCATTCCACGCCGTCGGCGCCCTCCTTGAGGGCGAGGTCGTAGGCGGCCAGGGTGTGTTCGGGCCGGGCGGCCGACGCGCCGCGGTGGGCAACGACAAAGGGATGCCCGGCGAGCACCTCGTCGGCCCACGTCATACCCCTATGCTGCCGGTTCCTGGCCCTTGAACTCAACCGGGGCGCCCGGCGCCGGCGGGGGCGGACCGTCGTCGGGAACCATCACCCAGCGGTGCGCGGGCCGCGCCACGGGTTTGCGCTGGAATCCCTCGAAAATGCGGGTGGCCGCGGCCAGGGTGGCGGCGGCGAACAGATACCCGAACACCATCAGGATGGTGTTGTTGGCGATGCCCTGGGCGTCGGTGACGAAGCTGGTCGCGATGGCCGAGACGGACACCGCGTAGCTGCACACCCAGGTGATCCACCACTGCAGAATGGGCCCCTTGAGCCGGTGGTAGTGCTCGTCCAGCAGGGCCAGCTCGATCACGAACACCGGCGCCCACAGCAGGTTGGCCAGCGGCACCACGCAGCCGGCCCACAACGCCCGCGCCGAGCGCGGGTCGGGCAGGCCGTGGTGGGCGAACACCGCGGCGCGCCGCGCGATCATCCAGCGGATCAGCGCCACGCCGGAGGCGATCACCGCCCCCACCGCGCCCACACTGGCCAGCACGCCGAGCCAGTCGGCGCCGATCGCCACCCACGAGTACAGCAAAGTGTCGCGGTTGATCACCAGCAGCAGGTAGCGCACGACGTAGACCAGGGCGGCGATGCCGAGCACCAGCACGCCGACGAAGGACGTGCTGCGGACCAGCTGCGCCGGCGGTCCCGGGTGCGCGGACGCGGCGGCGACGGCGGGCGGCGGCTCGACGCGGTCGGCCAGCCCCCAGCGCGGAATCACCGCGTAGCGGGGGGTGGGCCCGAGGGGACGACGGCCGCGCCGCGGCGGCGGCGCCGCGCCGGGACGCACCGCTATCCACCGGTAGCCGGGCGGCAGCCGCGGCGGCGTGCGCTGCCACCCCGGAGCCCGCGCGGGACCGGCCGGCGGGGCGTCGGGCAGGGGCGCCATCAGAGCACCCCGACAGCGCGGGCACCACTCGCGCTGCCGGTCGCGCACATTCCAGCGGGTGCCGCATTGAGAGCACACCTGGATCACCGGACCAGACTAGCGCCGCCGACGATCGCCGCCCGGCCGGGCAACGCCGCCGACCGCCGCACACTATCCACAGTTTCCACAGGTTTATCCACACCGCCCCAGGGGGTATGGATAAGCATCGCTACTGCCTCTGGCGGCTAACCGCGGTGTCACTGTGGATAACACCCGGTTTCTTATGCACGCCGTCGCGTTGCCGCAAGCCTGCCACCGAGCGAAATGGATTGGCCGGCTAACGACCGTCGACGCCACCTCCGGTCCGGCGCCGCACCTTCGGCCCGGCCCGCCCGCGCACCTGCCGTTATCGGGCAACCCGCAGGTCAGCGGCTTATTTCGCAACCTCGTGACAAAGCGCTATGATCGCGTTCTCGAAAGGTGTTTGTGACTCACCTCACTTGGCGAGGTGACCGGGGGTGAAAGGCGTTTGATGGCCACGCATTCGTTCGGTCCGGGATCACCGGCCCCGTCGAAGTCGTATGGCGGCTCGCCCGCGTGGAACCACAGCTACAGCGTCGCGGCACTGCGCGCCGGATTGATCGCACTGGCGCTGCTGGCGGTATTGGCCCTCATCGTCTTGTCTTGAAGTTCTGTCTTGAAACACCGCTGAGCGGGTATCCGCCTTCCGGCTCAGCGGGGTCGTTCTTGCGGTGCGCGCGGTCATGGAGCAGGGTTGATAACGCCCGGCCGCCGCGAGGTGGCCCGCGCGACTGAGCGTCAAGACGACAATCGAAGAAAGGAATGCCGTGGCTGAATACACCCTGCCCGACCTGGACTGGGACTATGCAGCGTTGGAACCGCACATCTCGGGGCAGATCAACGAGATCCACCACACCAAGCACCACGCCACCTACGTCAAAGGCGTGAACGACGCTCTTGCCAAGCTCGAAGAGGCCCGCGCCAACGAGGACCACGCTGCGATCTTCCTGAACGAAAAGAACCTCGCCTTCCACCTGGGCGGCCACGTCAACCACTCGATCTGGTGGAAGAACCTGTCGCCGGACGGCGGTGACAAGCCCACCGGTGAGCTGGCCGCCGCGATCGACGACGCGTTCGGGTCCTTCGACAAGTTCCGGGCGCAATTCAGCGCCGCCGCCAACGGCCTGCAGGGCTCCGGCTGGGCGGTGCTGGGCTATGACACCTTGGGCAGCCGGTTGCTGACGTTCCAGCTCTACGACCAGCAGGCCAACGTCCCGCTGGGCATCATCCCGCTGCTGCAGGTCGACATGTGGGAGCACGCGTTCTACCTGCAGTACAAGAACGTCAAGGCGGATTACGTCAAGGCGTTCTGGAACGTGGTCAACTGGGCGGACGTGCAGAAGCGGTACGCCGCCGCCACTTCCAAGGCCCAAGGCCTGATCTTCGGCTGACTTTCCTCTCGATCGGCGGGGGCGTCGCGCGCTGCGCGGCGCCCTCGTCGTTTCGCGGCCGTGTCGTGTTGCCAGCCGCCGAAACCGCAGGCATGCTTGATTATTCGAGCTGCCAGTGTGGTCATTTCCATAGCGGAGGCGTCGCGCGGAGGTCGAAATGGAAACAGGGTCGGATCGGCCTATCGGGGTGTCCCCCTTCCATTCTCGTGGTGCCCTGAAAGGGTTCGTGATCTCCGGACGCTGGCCGGATTCCACCAAGGAGTGGGCGCAGCTGCTCATGGTCGCGGTCCGGGTCGCGTCGTTGCCCGGATTGCTCTCCACCACAACGGTGTTCGGCGCCCGCGAGGAACTGCCCGACGAACCCGAGCCCGGCACGGTCGGCCTGGTGCTGGCCGAAGGCACCGTTTTCGGTGAATCAGCAATCCCGCCAGGCCATTTCGCCGACCACCAACCCCCCGCCCTGCTGATGCTGCATCCGCCGTCGGAAACCATGCCGTCGCTGCCCGAATGCACGGGCGCGGCGTCGGGATGCGTGTTGCTGCCCGGCCTGCCCTACCTCGGGCTCGAACACCGGGCCGCCTGGGTGGAAGCCGAGGCCGACGGCACCATCACCTCGATGGTGAGCCGGGTGGGCGTCGACCCGATCAGCCACCCGGACACCGCGATCCTGGCGATGCTGCTCGCCGCCTAGCGACTGCGCCGTTCCCCCTTTTCGATGCCCGACGGCCCGTGCGGCGCCGCGCGACGGGGCTGACCGGCCCCGTGGTTACGTTCGGCAGCAAAGGGTCCCCGGGTTCGTCCCCGCTCCGCGGCTCGTTGCGGCGCAATTGCCCAGCACCGGCGCGGTAATCAGCACGACCGTCAACGGGCCGGATGCCCGCCACTTCGGGACGGGTGTCCAATTCTGCGGATAACCTGTGAGTTTCAGCGATTTAGTGGACACCCCAGCGAATCAGTTAGACGCTCGTTGAGTGGGGAGTTGGTGGGCGTCAGCTATGCGGCTCGGGAATCGCCATGGGTTTGCACCTGGTTACCGTTACCAAGCCTCGCTACCATGATCAGCAAATACACCTAGGTAACAGTTAACTTCTACAGCCCTGTGGAGGTCATATCCATGAGCACGACATTCGCTGCTCGCCTGAACCGCCTGTTCGACACGGTGTATCCGCCCGGACGGGGTCCGCACACCTCCGCGGAAGTGATCGCGGCGCTCAAGGCGGAGGGCATCACGATGTCGGCTCCCTACCTGTCCCAGCTGCGTTCGGGCAACCGCACCAACCCGTCGTCGGCCACCATGGCCGCGCTGGCCAACTTCTTCCGCATCAAGCCGGCCTACTTCACCGACGACGAGTACTACGAAAAGCTCGATGCGGAACTGTCCTGGCTGGCCATGTCGCGCGATGACAACGTGCGCCGCATCGCGATGCGCACCGCCGAGCTCTCGCCCGAGGCCCAGCGCGAGGTCATGGATCGGGTCAACGAGCTGCGTCGCGCGGAGCACTTGGACGCCTGACGCCCACCCCGGCCCGGCAGCGCCCGTCCCGGCCTGCCCTGGCGGGCTGCCGCCCGCCCATTCCCATTAGGGTTGGCTCACGGATCGCGCAACGCGAGAGCGTCAGAGAACGATTGCCAGCGAAATTACCGGGGAGCGGTGAGGGAATGGGCCTGTTCCGCAAGCGAAAGAGCCGCGCGACGCGTCGCGCCGAAGCCCGCGCGATCAAGGCCCGCGCCAAGCTGGAGGCCAAGCTGGCCGCCAAGAACGAGGCCCGCCGCGCCAAATCCGCGCTGCGCGCCCAGGACAAGGCGCTCAAGGCGCAGATCAGGGCGCAGCGCGACAGCGACCGCAACGCCCTTAAAGTCGCCGAGGCCGAACTCAAGGCCGCGCGGGAGGGCAAGATCTTGTCGCCCACCCGAATCCGGCGGATCCTCACGGTGTCCCGGCTGCTCGCCCCGATCCTCACCCCGCTCGTCTACCGCGCCGCCGTCTCGGCGCGCGCGCTGATCGACCAGCGCCGCGCCGATCGGCTGGGCATCCCGTTGGCCAAGATCGGCCAGTTCTCCGGCCACGGCGCCCAGCTGTCGGCCCGCATCGCCGGGGCGGAGAAGTCGTTGCGGATGGTGCAGGAACGCAAACCCAAGGACGGCGAGACGAAGCAGTTCGTCGCCGCCATCTCCGAGCGGCTCACCGACCTGGCGGCCGCGGTGACCGCCGCGGAGAACATGCCCGCCGCCCGACGCCGGGCGGCACACGCCGCCATCTCCTCGCAGCTCGACGGCATCGAGGCGGACCTGATGGCCCGCCTCGGGTTGAGCTGACCCGCATGCCGCCGCGCAAGCGCCGGGCCCCGCGCCTGCTGGTCGCCGTCGCCGCCCTGTGCCTCGGATCGGTGGCCTGGTCCCCGATCGCGTCGGCGCACGTGCACGCCGGCAGCGACAACCCGGTGCGCGGCGCCATGGCCGTCGTCACCTTCCAGGTGCCCAACGAATCCAACACCGGGGCCGCCACCACCGCGCTGACCGTCGCGCTGCCCAACGTGGCCGCGGCGCACACCGAGACCATGCCGGGCTGGACGGCCCGGCTGGACCGGGACGCGGCATCCGGCACCGTCCGCTCGGTCACCTGGACCGCCGCCGCGGGCGGCGGCATCGGGCCCGACCAGTTCGCCCTGTTCCGGCTGTCGGTGAAGCTGCCCGACGCCGACACCGTCAGCTTTCCGGCCACCCAGACCTACGCCGACGGCACCGTGGTCAAGTGGGATCAGCCGCCGCTGCCCGACGGCGGCGAGCCCGAGCACCCGGCCCCGACGCTCGCCCTGGCCGCCGGGCCGGCGGCCGGCCACCAGCACCCCGGCGGGCCCGCCGCGGCCGACAACGCCGCGCGGTGGCTGGGCGGCGCCGCGCTGGTGCTGGCCGCGCTCGGCATCGCGATCGCCCTGGTCCGCCGGCGGGCATGAGGCGCTGGGCGGTTGGCGCGTGCGTCGGCGCCCTGGTCCTGATCGCCGGGCTGACCGCGCCCGCGGCGTGGGCGCACGCCGCCCGCGTGGCGACCGACCCCGCCGCCGACGCGGCGCTGACGACCGGGCCGCACCGGGTCAGCGCGACCTTCAACGAGCAGCTGCAAACCACCTTCGCCGCGATGACGGTGGTCGGGCCGGACGGCAACGTGTGGTCCACCGGAGAGCCCACCGTGCAGGGCGCGGTGGTCAGCGTGGCGGTGCGACCGCTGGGGCCGGCCGGGACGTACACGGCGAACTACCGGGTGACCTCCGCGGACGGCCACGTGGTGGCGGGATCCTGGTCGTTCCGGCTGACCGTGCCCGGCACCGGCACACCGGGGCCCGCCGCGGCCGGGCACGCCGGCGGGGGTGGCGGCGCGGTGCCGGTCTGGCCGTTCGTGGCGGCCGCGGCGGCGCTGATCGCCGGGGGCGCCTGGTGGGCGGCCCGGCGCGGGCGGTGACCGGCGGCCCGGGCGGCGGGAGGCGTCCTGGCATGATGGGTCGAAGACCCCGGTGAGCCAGGGAACGACGACAGAGGAAGGTCGAGGAGCGGCCGCATGGCAGACCCGCAGGACCCCACCAACAGCGCAGCCGACGGCGCCGGCGACCCGCCGGAGAAGAAACCGCCCGCCAAGGCGGCCAAGAAGACCGCGAAAGCGCCGGCCAAGAAGGCACCTGCGAAGAAGGCGCCCGCCAAGAAGGCACCCGCCAAGAAGGCCCCCGCGAAGAAGGCGCCGGCCAAGAACACCCCCACCGGCGGCGGGCAGCGGGCCGACACCAACGGGGACCTGACCGCCGCCGCCAAAGATGCTGCCGCACAAGCGAAGTCGACCGTCGAAGCCGCGGATAACCCGGTGGCTCCCGCGGTGGTCGGTCCGGCGGCGGGTCAGTCGCCGGTGCCGCTGATCGTCGCCGTCGCCGTCAGCCTGCTGGCTATCCTGCTCATCCGCCAGCTGCGCCGCCGCTGAGCGCCGACGTGACCGTTTCCTTTCGGCCCACCGCCGACCTGGTCGACGACATCGGGCCCGACGTGCGCAGCTGCGACCTGCAATTCCGTCAGCTCGGCGGGCGCACCGAATTCGCCGGGCCGATCAGCACGGTGCGCTGCTTCCAGGACAACGCGCTGCTCAAATCGGTGCTCTCCGAGCCGGGTGGCGGCGGAGTCCTGGTGGTCGACGGCGGCGGCTCGCTGCACACCGCGCTGGTCGGCGACGTCATCGCCGAGCTGGCCCGCGCCAACGGCTGGGCCGGGCTGATCGTCAACGGTGCGGTGCGCGACAGCGCCGCCCTGCGCGGCATGGACATCGGCGTCAAGGCGCTGGGCACCAATCCGCGCAAGAGCACCAAGACCGGCGCCGGCGAGCGCGACGTCGACATCACCCTCGGCGGTGTGACGTTCACGCCCGGCGACATCGCCTACAGCGACGACGACGGGATCGTCGTCGTCGCTGCAGGAGACTAAACCGCTACCGGCGCACGCTTTTTCGCGAACTTCAGGCCCTCGTCGTCGACCCTGCCGCGCCGGATGGTCCGCATGTCGAAGAAGTAGTTCTGCTTGAGCCGCCACGGGGCCCGCGACCCAGACTTGGGCAGCAGGTGCATCGACCGGCGGAAGTAGCCCGGAGTGAAGTCCATGAACGGCAGCGCGTCGACGTCCTCGCCCGGGTGTTGCGGCTCCACGAAGTCAAACCCCTTGGCGTCCATGTAGTTCAGCAGCCGGCAGACGAATTCGGAGACCAGGTCGGCCTTCAGCGTCCACGATGCGTTGGTGTAGCCGAACGTGATGGCGAAGTTCGGCATCCCGGAGAACATCAGCCCCTTGTAGGTCATCAGCGACGTCAGGTCGACCGGGTCGCCGTTGCGGGTCGGCGTCACCCCACCGAGCAGCTGCATGTTCAATCCCGTTGCGGTGACGATGATGTCGGCCGGCAGTTCCTCGCCGGAGTTCAGCCTGATGCCGGTCGTGGTGAACCGGTCGATGGTGTCGGTGACGACGTCGGCCTTGCCGTGCCGGATGGTGCGGAAGAAGTCGCCGTCGGGGGCCAGGCACAGCCGCTCGTCCCACACGTTGTAGCGCGGCCCGAAGTGCTTTTCCACGTCGTAGCCCTCGGGCAGGCGGCGCTTGGCCATCGTCATCAGCGTCTTGCGCATGTAGGCCGGGGCCTTGCGGGACAGCTGGTACTGGAAGGTGCTGAACGCGATGGCTTTCCAGCGGTTGGCCATGTGCGCCAGCCGGTCGGGCAGCAGCCGGTTGGCCCGCTCGGCGAACGGGTCGACCCCGGGCAGCGAGCCGATGTAGGTCGGCGAGCGCTGCAGCATCGTCACATGCCCGGCGCCGGAGTTCACCAGGGCCGGGATCAGGGTGATCGCGGTGGCGCCGGAGCCGATGACCACGATGCGCTTGCCCGCATAGTCGAGGTCCTCGGGCCAGTGCTGCGGGTGGACGATGGTGCCGCCGAAATCCTCGGCCCCGGGGAAGGTGGGCGAGTAGCCCTCGTCGTAGTTGTAGTAGCCGGTGCAGGCGAACAGGAACGAGCAGGTGATCTCGCTGCGCTGGCCGTCGTGTTCCACGGTCACCGTCCAGCGGTTGTCGGCATCGGACCAGTCGGCGGCCACCACCCGGTGCCGGTAGCGGATGTGCGGCTCGATCCGGTTCTCGACCGCGGCCTCCTTGATGTAGGCCTTGATCGACGCGCCGTCGGCGATCGACTTCGCCGACCGCCACGGCTTGAACCGGAAGCCGAGCGTGAACATGTCGGAGTCGGACCGGATGCCCGGGTACTTGAACAGGTCCCAGGTGCCGCCCAGGTCGGCGCGGCGTTCCAGGATGGCGTAGCTCTTGGTGGGGCAGCGGTTCTGCAGGTGCCAGGCGGCACTCACGCCGGAGATTCCGGCGCCCACGATGAGGACGTCAAGGTGTTCAGTCATGAAAACCACGCTATCAACACCCTGTCGAAGTGGTCAACACCCTGTCGAATTTATCGACGGCGTGTAAAGTAGCGGCCGTGACTACCGCCGGCCAGACGCGCGCCCTGCGGGGCCGTCGCGCCATCCGCCCCACCGGCGACGAGCGCGAGCAGGCCATCCTCGCCACCGCCTTGCGACTGCTGGAGACTCGGCCGTTCGCCGGCATCTCGGTCGACGACCTGGCCAAGGGCGCCGGGCTGTCCCGGCCCACGTTCTACTTCTATTTCAAGTCCAAAGAGGCGGTGGTGCTCTCGCTGCTCGAGCCGGTGATCGCCCGGGCCGACGCCGAGTTCGACGGTGCCGTGCAGCGGCTGCCGACAGACCCGCGGCGGGTGTGGCGCAACGGCATCAAGGCGTTCTTCACCGCGTTCAGCTCGCATCGCGCGCTGGCCCGCGCGGCCACCGAGGCGCTGGCCACCAGCTCCGAGCTGCGCTCGGTGTGGTCGGGATTCATGCAGAAGTGGATCGACCAGACCGCGGCCATGATCACCGCCGAACGCGAGCGCGGCGCGGCGCCGGACACCATTCCCGCCGCCGACCTGGCCACGTCGTTGAACCAGATGAACGAGCGCACCATGATGGCCGCCCTGTCCGCCGAGACCCCGGCCGTCGCCGAGGACCGGGTGGTCGACACCCTCACCCACATCTGGGTCAGCAGCATCTACGGCGAATCCGGCTAGCGCCGCCTGTCGGCACCGCATGCGAACATATGTTCGTGCGGTGTGATGCGTCCATCCTGCACGCCGACCTGGACTCCTTCTACGCGTCGGTGGAACAGCGCGACGACCCGACACTGCGCGGCCGGCCGGTGATCGTCGGCGGCGGCGTGGTGCTGGCGGCCAGCTACGAGGCCAAGGCTTACGGCGTGCGGACCGCGATGGGCGGGGCGCAGGCCCGCCGGCTCTGCCCGCACGCCGTGGTGGTGCCGCCGCGGATGCACGCCTACACCCGCGCCAGCGACGCCGTTTTCCGGGTGTTCCGCGAGTGCACCCCGCTGGTGGAGGCGCTGTCGGTCGACGAGGCGTTCCTCGATGTGGGCGGGCTGCGCCGGGTGTCCGGCACGCCGGTGGCCATCGCGCAGCGGCTGCGCGCCGACGTGCGCGACCGGGTCGGGCTGCCGATCACCGTCGGGATCGCCCGGACCAAGTTCCTGGCCAAGGTGGCCAGCCAGCAGGCCAAGCCGGACGGGCTGTTGCTGGTGCCGCCCGATCAGGAGCTGGCCTTCCTGCGCCCGCTGCCGGTGCGCCGGCTGTGGGGCGTGGGGGCGGTGACGGCCGAGAAGCTGCGCGCGCACGGCATCGCCACCGTGGCCGACGTGGCCGAGCTCAGCGAGTCGACGCTGGGCTCGATGGTGGGCGCCGCAATGGGCCGGCAGCTGTACGCGCTGTCCCGCAACATCGACCGCAGGCGGGTGAGCACCGGTGTGCGGCGCCGGTCGGTCGGCGCCCAGCGGGCGCTGGGCCGGGCCGGAAACACCATGTCCGACAGCGAGATCGACGCCGTGGTGGTCAACCTGATCGACCGCATCACCGGCCGCATGCGCGCCGCCGGGCGCACCGGTCGCACCGTGGTGCTGCGGCTGCGCTTCGACGACTTCACCCGGGCGACCCGCTCGCACACCTTGCCGTGGGCCACGTCGTCCACCGCGCCGATCCTGGCCGCCGCCCGGCGGCTGGTGGCGGGCGCGGCGCCGATGATCGCGCGGCGCGGGCTGACGCTGGTCGGCTTCGCCGTGTCGGGCATCGACCGCGACGGCGCCCAGCAGTTGATGCTGCCGTTCGAGGGTCGGCCGCCAGATGCCATCGACGCCGCGATCGACCGGGTCCGGCGCCGCTACGGCAAGGCGGCGCTGACGCCGGCGGTGTTGCTGGGCCGCGACCCGGGACTCGAGATGCCGCACCTGCCGGACTGATCGGACCTAGCCGGCCGTCCACTCCAGCAGCCGTTCGGCCGGCCAGGTGTTGACGATCCGGTCGACGGGCACCCCGGCGTCCAGGGCGCGCTGGGCGCCGTAGCCGAGGAATTCCAGCTGGCCCGGCGCGTGCGCATCGGTGTCGATGCTGAACACGCAGCCCATCTCCAGCGCCAGGTTCAGCAGCCGGGTCGGCGGGTCGCGGCGTTCCGGCCGGGAGTTGATCTCCACCGCGGTGCCGTGCTCGCGGCAGGCGGTGAACACCGCCTCGGCGTCGAACTTGGACTCCGGCCGGATGCCGCGGTTGCCGGACACCAACCGGCCGGTGCAGTGGCCGAGCACGTCGGCGTGCGGATTTTGCACGGCGCGCAGCATCCGGCGGGTCATCGCGGCGGAATCCATCGACAGCTTGGAGTGCACGCTGGCCACCACGACGTCGAGCCGCTCCAGCAGTTCGGGTTCCTGGTCCAGCCCGCCGTCCTCGAGGATGTCCACCTCGATCCCGGTCAGGATGCGCATCGGCGCGACGGTGTCCTGCAGCCGGTCGATCACGTCGAGCTGCTTGCGCAGCCGCTCCGGCGACAGGCCGTTGGCGATGGTCAGCCGCGGCGAATGGTCGGTCAGCGCGCAGTATTCGTGACCGAGCGCCGCCGCGGCGGCCATCATCTCCTCGATCGGCGCCGAACCGTCCGACCAGTTCGAGTGCACATGCAGATCGCCGCGCAGCGCCGAACGGATATCGCCGCCACCGAGATCCTCTGCGGCAGAACGCAATTCGACCAGCATGTCGGGTTCGCGACCGGACCAGGCCTGCGCGATCACCTTGGCGGTCTTGGGTCCGATGCCGGGCAGCGACTGCCAGCTGTTGGCCTGCCCGTGGCGCTCCCGCGTCGCCTCGTCGAGGCCCTCGATGACATCGGCCGCGTTGCGGTAGGCCATCACCCGCCTGGGGTCGTGGCGGCTGCGGTCCTTGTAGTACGCGATCTGCCGCAGCGCAACTACCGGGTCCATGACTCCAGTGTGCCCGCGCGGTGACCGCCAGCGCGGAGAGGCCGGGCGCCGCAGATCACCGCCGAACCCCCGCGCGGATCACCACAGCTGTCCGGCGACGAACCCGGCGAACAGCACGCCGAACCCGCCGATCTCCCCGACGATCAGCGCGGCCATCGACCACCGCAGTCCGGCGGTGGGGCGCTCGAACTGGTTGACGGTGTCGCGCCGCGCGCCGTGGCCGATGTAGGCCAGGATGGCCGCCAGGAAGAAGAAGACCAGCACCCCGGCCGCGGCCAGGTTCACCCACACCGGCCAGGCGCTCAGTTGCACGAACACCGCGATCAGCAGCGTGGCGAACGAGTACAGCAGGGCCGCCCGGTGCGCGATGTCGACGTAAGGATGCGCAAGGTGGTTCTCCGAGGTCATCATCTCGCGGTACTTCCACACGCCCAGGATCAGCGCGAGCAAAAAGATCAGCCCCGCGGCCAGCAGGGTGATCTTGGTGTCGAGTCCCAGGGAGCCACAACCGAACGTCATCAGAACGTCGAGTTTAGTTGTCCTTCATAAAGACCGACTAACGTCGGCGTCATGCGATTCGCCTTCAAGACCTCCCCGCAGAACACCACCTGGGCCCAGATGCTGGCCGTCTGGCAAGCGGCCGACGACATCGACGTCTACGAATCCGGCTGGACGTTCGACCACTTCTACCCGATCTTCTCCGACAGCAGCGGCCCCTGCCTGGAGGGCTGGACGACGCTGACCGCGCTGGCGCAGGCCACCAAGCGGCTGCGGCTGGGCACTCTGGTCACCGGGATCCACTACCGCCACCCCGCGGTGCTGGCCAACATGGCCGCCGCGGTCGACATCATCTCCGGCGGCCGGCTCGAGCTCGGCATCGGCGCCGGCTGGAACGAGGAGGAGTCCGGCGCCTACGGCATCGAACTGGGCAGCATCCGGGAACGCTTCGACCGCTTCGAGGAGGCGTGCGCGGTGCTGACCAGCCTGCTCAGCCAGGAGACCACCGACTTCGACGGCAAGTTCTACCAGCTCAAGGGGGCCCGCAACGAGCCGAAGGGACCGCAGCGGCCGCACCCGCCGATCTGCATCGGCGGCAGCGGGGAGAAGCGCACCCTGCGGATCACCGCCCGCTACGCCCAGCACTGGAACTTCGTCGGCGGCCCGCCGGACGTCTTCGCCCACAAGCGCGACGTGCTGGCCTCGCATTGCGCGGACATCGGCCGTGACCCCAAGGAGATCCTGCTCTCGGCGCACCTGCGGCTGGAGCCGGACCTGGACTACGGCAAGGTCATCGACGACGCGGCCGCGCTGGCCGCCGAGGGATTGGATCTCGGCATCGTCTACCTGCCGCCGCCGCACGACCCCGCGGTGCTGGAGCCGCTCGCCGAGGCGATCCGCGACTCGGGGTTATTGCGGTCTTGAGGCACCCGCTCGCCGGGCCCGCCGCGAGCAAACACACCGGGGGTCGGACGCCACGTCGGCCCGGCGATCACACACCGAACAGCAGAAGGTCCTGCGCGGTGACCAGACGCTCGTGCTTGGCGGGGAACTCGCGGCTCTTCACCGGATGACGCAGCCATGACCAGGCGATTCGCCCCATCCGCGACCGAGGTACTGGATTGATATGCACAACGAACACTCCTGCGGTCGGTCCTTCAACCGGGAAACCGGTGTGACCCCCCTGTGAGCGGGCTCACAACGGGTTATTAGACACCAACGTCCTGGCAAACTGTGGGAGACGCGCCGAGTGAAACCGGTCGTGTTTCTGGTGTGACTGGTGTTACTACTGCAGTGGTACCGCGGTGGGTTTGACCGGCGCCGGCAGCGCGGTGGCGCCCATCAGGAACCGATCCGCCGCCGCCGCGGCCGCCCGGCCCTCAGCTATCGCCCAGACGATCAACGACTGGCCGCGACCCATGTCCCCGGCCACGAACACGCCCGGAATCGAAGTGTCGAAATCGGCGCCGCGCGCGACGTTGCCGCGCTCGGTGAACTTCACCCCGAGGTCGGTGAGCAGGCCCTCCTTCTCGGGGCCGACGAATCCCATCGCCAGCAGCACCAGGTCGGCCTCGAGTTCGAACTCCGAGCCCTCGACCTTGACGAACTTGCCGTCCTCCATGGTCACCTCGTGCGCCTTGAGCGCCGTGACGCGACCGTTCTCGCCGACGAACTCCTCGGTGTTGACCGAGAACACCCGTTCGCCGCCCTCCTCGTGCGCCGAGGACACCCGGTACATCAGCGGGTAGGTCGGCCACGGGGTGGACGGGGCGCGGGTGTCCGGCGGACGCGGCATGATCTCGAACTGGTGCACCTCGGTGGCGCCCTGCCGGTGCACGGTGCCCAGGCAGTCGGCGCCGGTGTCGCCGCCGCCGATGATGATGACCTTCTTGCCCTTGGCGGTGATCGGCGGCTGCCCGTCGGCGTCCATGTCGGCCTCGTCCAGGTCGCCCGAGGCTTGCCGGTTGCCCCACGGCAAGAACTCCATCGCCTGGTGGATGCCGTCCAGCTCCCGGCCGGGAATGGGCAGATCCCGCCAGGCGGTGGCGCCGCCGGCCAGCACGACGGCGTCGAAATCGGCGCGCAGCTGGTCCGCGGTGATGTCGACACCGACGTTGACGCCGGCGCGGAATTCGGTTCCCTCGGCGCGCATCTGGTCCAGCCGGCGGTCCAGGACCCGCTTTTCCATCTTGAATTCCGGGATGCCGTAGCGCAGCAGCCCGCCGATCTTGTCGGACCGCTCGAAGACGGTGACGCTGTGCCCGGCCCGGGTCAGCTGCTGGGCGGCGGCCAGACCCGCCGGGCCGGAGCCGACCACGGCGACCTTCTTGCCGGTCAGCTTGTCCGGCGGCAGCGGCTGCACCCAGCCCTCGTCGAAGGCGTTGTCGATGATCTCCAGCTCGATCTGCTTGATCGTCACCGGGTCCTGGTTGATGCCGAGCACGCAGGCCGGCTCGCACGGAGCCGGGCACAGCCGCCCGGTGAAGTCCGGGAAGTTGTTGGTGGCGTGCAGCCGCTCGATGGCGTCGCGCCACCGCCCGGTGCGCACCAGGTCATTCCACTCCGGGATCAGGTTGCCCAGCGGACAACCGTTGTGGCAGAACGGAATACCGCAGTCCATGCATCGAGTGGCCTGCTCGCGCAGGGTCCCGTGGTCGAATTCCTCGTAGACCTCTCGCCAGTCGCGCAACCGCAGCGGGACAGGCCGGCGCTTCGGCAGTTCCCGATGCGTGTATTTCAGGAAGCCGCTCGGATCAGCCATGCGCGGCCGCCATGATCGCCTTGTCGACATCGCCGCCGTCACGTTCGGCTTCGGCGATGGCCTGCAGCACCCGCTTGTAGTCGCGCGGCATCACCTTGACGAAGTGCCGCTGCTGTTGCGCCCAGTCGCCCAGAATCCGCTGGCCCACAGCGGAATCCGTGGCGTCGACGTGTGCCTGAATCATGCCGTGCAGCCACTCGATGTCATCGTCGTCCAAGCTCTCGAGCTCGACCATCTCCGCGTTGAGATGTTGCGGGAATTCGCCGGGCGGGTCGTAGATGTAGGCCACACCGCCGGACATTCCGGCCGCGAAGTTGCGGCCGGTGCGGCCGAGCACGACGACCTTGCCGCCCGTCATGTATTCGCAGCCGTGGTCGCCGACGCCCTCGACGACGGCGTGCGCCCCGGAGTTGCGGACCGCGAACCGCTCGCCGACGACACCGCGCAGGTACGCCTCCCCGCTGGTGGCGCCGAACAGGATCACGTTGCCGCCGATGATGTTGTCCTCGGCGACGTAGTCGGCCGGCGCGTTGTCCGACGGCCGGACCACGATCCGGCCACCGGACAGGCCCTTGCCCACGTAGTCGTTGGCGTCGCCGTAGACCCGCAGGGTGATGCCGCGCGGCACGAACGCGCCGAAGCTGTTGCCCGCCGACCCGTCGAAGGTGATGTCGATGGTGCCGTCCGGCAACCCTTGGCCGCCATAGGCTTTGGTCACCTCGTGGCCGAGCATGGTGCCCACCGTGCGGTTGACGTTGCTGATCGTGGTGGAGAACCGCACCGGCTTGCCGGAGTCCAGCGCCTCGCGGCTCATCACGATCAACTGCTGGTCGAGCGCCTTGTCCAGGCCGTGGTCCTGGCGTGAGCTGCAGTACAGGTCCTGGTTCATGAACGCCGATTCCGGCTCGTGCAGCACCGGGCCCAGGTCCAGCCGGTGCGCCTTCCAATGCGCCCGCGCCAGCGTGGTGTCCAGCGACTTCACCTGGCCGACGGCCTCGTTGAGGGTGCGGAATCCCAACTGCGCCATGTATTCCCGGACTTCTTCGGCGATGAACATGAAGAAGTTCTCCACGAACTCGGGCTTGCCGGTGAACCGTTCCCGCAGCACCGGGTTCTGGGTGGCCACGCCGACGGGACAGGTGTCCAGGTGGCAGACCCGCATCATGATGCAGCCGGACACCACCAGCGGCGCGGTGGCGAAGCCGAATTCCTCGGCGCCCAGCAGCGCCGCGATCATTACGTCGCGTCCGGTCTTGAGCTGGCCGTCGACCTGGACGACGATCCGGTCGCGTAATCCGTTCAGCAGCAACGTCTGCTGCGTCTCGGCCAGCCCCAGCTCCCAGGGCGCGCCGGCATGCTTCATCGAGGTGAGCGGGGTGGCGCCGGTGCCGCCGTCGTGACCGGAGATCAGCACCACGTCGGCGTGCGCCTTGGACACGCCCGCGGCCACTGTGCCGACGCCGTTCTCCGAGACCAGCTTGACGTGCACCCGGGCGGCCGGGTTGGCGTTCTTCAGGTCGTGGATCAGCTGGGCCAGGTCCTCGATGGAGTAGATGTCGTGGTGCGGCGGCGGCGAGATCAGGCCGACACCGGGGGTGGAGTGCCGCACCTCGGCCACCCACGGGTACACCTTGTGCCCCGGAAGTTGGCCGCCCTCACCGGGTTTCGCGCCCTGGGCCATTTTGATCTGAATGTCGGTGCAGTTCGTCAGGTAGTGCGAGGTGACACCGAACCGGCCCGAGGCGACCTGCTTGATGGCGCTGCGCCGCCAGCTGCCGTCGGGGTCGCGGTCGAAGCGCTTGACGTCCTCGCCGCCCTCGCCGCTGTTGGATCGTCCGCCCAGCCGGTTCATGGCGATGGCCAGCGTCTCGTGCGCCTCGGCGGAGATCGAGCCGTAGCTCATCGCCCCGGTCGAGAAGCGCTTGACGATCTCGCTCGCCGGCTCGACCTCTTCCAGCGGAACCGGCGGCCGCACCCCGGCGCGGAACTTGAGCAGGCCGCGCAGCGACGCCATCCGCTCGCTCTGGTCGTCGACCAGCCGGGTGTAGTCCTTGAAGATCTTGTACTGGCCGGTGCGGGTGGCGTGCTGCAGCTTGAACACCGTCTCCGGGTTGAACAGGTGGTACTCGCCCTCGCGGCGCCACTGGTATTCCCCGCCCACCTCGAGCTCGCGGTGCGCGCGTTCGTTGGGGCGGTCCAGGTAGGCCAGCGCGTGCCGGGCGGCGACGTCGGCGGCGATGTCGTCCAGGGTGATGCCGCCGATGGGGCAGCTCAGCCCGGTGAAGTACTCGTCGAGCACGTCCTCGGAAATGCCGACCGCCTGGAACAACTGCGCGCCGGTGTAGGAGGCCAGCGTCGAAATGCCCATCTTGGACATCACTTTCAGCACACCCTTGCCGGCGGCCTTGACGTAGTTGTTCAGCGCGGTGTTGCGGTCGATGCCCTCGATGACGCCGCGGTCGAGCATGTCCTCGATCGACTCGAACACCATGTAGGGGTTGATCGCCGCGGCGCCGAAGCCGACCAGGGCGGCCATGTGGTGCACCTCGCGGGCGTCACCGCTTTCCACCACCAGGCCGACGTGCGTGCGGGTGCGGTCGCGCACCAGGTGGTGGTGCACCCCGGCCACCGCCAGCAGCGACGGGATGGGCGCCATCTTCTCGTCGGATTCGCGGTCGGACAGGATGATCACCCGCGCGCCGTCGGCGATCGCCGCCGAGGCCTGCGCGCGCACGTCCTCCAGGGCCGCGGCCAGCCCGGCGCCGCCCTCGGCCACCGGGTACAGGCAGCGAATCACCTTGGAACGCATGCCATGTGGGCGCCCGTTGACCTCGTCGTCGGGGTTCAGGTTGACCAGCTTCGCCAGCTCACGGTTACGCAGGATCGGCTGGGACAACACGATCTGGTGACACGACAGCTCGGTCGGGGTGAGCAGGTCGCGCTCGCCGCCGGTGGTGCCCTGCAGGCTGGTCACCACCTCCTCGCGGATGGCGTCCAGCGGCGGGTTGGTCACCTGCGCGAAGAGTTGCTGGAAGTAGTCGTAGAGCATCCGCGGCCGCTGCGAGAGCACCGCGACCGGGGTGTCGGTGCCCATCGACCCGATCGGCTCGGCGCCGGTACGCACCATCGGCGCCACCAACAGGTTCAGTTCCTCGTAGGTGTAGCCAAAGGTCTGCTGCCGCTTGACCAGTCGGTCGTGCGGCATCCGCTTGTAGTCGCCCTGCGGCAGGTCGTCGAGCGGGACCAGGTTGCGGTCCAGCCACTCCTGGTAGGGGTGCTCGGCGGCCAGCTCCGCCTTGATCTCCTCGTCGGAGACGATCCGGCCCTGGGCGGTGTCCACCAGGAACATCCGGCCGGGCTGCAACCGCATCCGGCGCACCACCGTGGCCGGGTCCAGATCCAGCACACCGGCCTCCGACGCCATCACCACCAAGCCGTCCTCGGTGACCCAGATCCGCGAGGGGCGCAAGCCGTTTCGGTCGAGCACCGCGCCGATGACGGTTCCGTCGGTGAAGGTCATCGACGCCGGGCCGTCCCAGGGCTCCATCAACGAGGCGTGGTACTGGTAGAACGCCCGCCGGGCGGGGTCCATCGACTCGTGCCGTTCCCAGGCCTCGGGGATCATCATCAACACCGCGTGGGCCAGGCTGCGCCCACCGAGGTGGAGCAGCTCGAGCACCTCGTCGAAACGCGCGGTGTCCGAGGCGCCCGGGGTGCAGATCGGGAACAGCTTCTCGACGTCGGCCTCGGTGCCGAACACGTCGGTCTTGATCAGCGCCTCGCGCGCCCGCATCCAGTTCTCGTTGCCGGTGACGGTGTTGATCTCACCGTTGTGCGCGATGCGCCGGAACGGGTGCGCCAGCGGCCACGACGGAAAAGTGTTGGTGGAGAAGCGGGAGTGCACGATGCCCAGCGCGCTGGTCAACCGGTCGTCTTGCAGGTCGAGGTAGAACGCCTTGAGCTGCGGGGTGGTCAGCATGCCCTTGTACACGAAGGTCTGACCGGAAAGGCTTGGGAAGTAAACGGTTTCGCGTCCGGGACCGTCCTGACCCGGGCCCTTGGTGCCGAGCTCGTGCTCGGCGCGCTTGCGCACCAGGTAGGCGCGGCGCTCCAGCGTCATCCCCGAGGCGCCGGCCATGAACACCTGCCGGAAGGTGGGCATGGCGTCGCGCGACAGCGCGCCCAGCGACGAGTCGTCGGTGGGGACGTTGCGCCAGCCCAACACCGTCAGGCCCTCGGCCTCGGCGATCTTTTCCACTGCGGCACAAGCGGTCGCGGCGTCCTTGGACGACTGCGGCAAAAACGCGATGCCGGTGGCGTAGCTGCCCTCGGGCGGCAGCTCGAAGTCCACCACCTCGCGCAGGAAGGCGTCGGGAACCTGGATCAGGATGCCGGCGCCGTCACCGCTGCGCGGCTCGGCGCCCTGGGCACCCCGGTGTTCGAGGTTGAGCAACGCGGTGATCGCCTTGTCGACGATGTCGCGGCTGCGTCGGCCGTGCATGTCGACGACCATGGCTACCCCGCACGCGTCGTGCTCGAACGCGGGGTTGTACAACCCGGCGCGCTTGGGCGTCATATGCACCTGACCCTTCACCTGAACGTTCTGCGCGGCCGTTGGCAGCGGCCCCGACGAGGTCACACCGGAGGTTGCGGTAGAACCCCGTCGGCCTTGTCTCGATGGGCTGTGCGCCAGGCGGAGATGATCCTGTTGGGGACGTCCGTGCAGCTTTGAACGGTGGCCTGGAACCGGTCTCGACAAGTCGTAAAACGATATGACAATACCCGCCTGACATGCCAACTTCGACAAGTCTAACCGCCGGTGGGCGACGCCGAAAAATTTCGCTGCCGCCACCCGCCGCCGCGGCGGCCGGGCCGCCAACCGGGGCCGGGAATTCTCGGCGCAACAGCGCCGATCCCGGGTGAGGCGCGGCGGGCGGCCCTCGCCGACGCGAGTTTGCTGGTGAGCGGCGTGTGGGCGCCGGCGGCGGCTTTGGCACGCGGGTATCTGCCCGGGCGGTGTCCCGGCGGGGTTTGCAGGTGCCGACCAGGTAGGGCGCGCGGGCCAGTGAGGCGATACTGGACGGGTATCGGTCACATCCGGCGTCGCACGGTGGACCGTGGCGCTCATCACGTGACGAGCCCGCCGCGGCCGGGCCACCGCCGCGACGATCGACGGCCTGGCATCCGAGGAGCCCATGAACGAGCGCGACGAATTCCTGCGGGACCGTCTGCAGCCCGAGCGGCCGAGCGCCCGGCCCGCGCCCGCGCCGCCGCCGCCCCCGGTCGCCTCGCGCCCCGCGCCGCCGCGGCCCCCGACGCCGGCCCCAACGCCCCCGACCCGGCCGCCGGCACCGCCCACGTTTCGCCCGCACCCGCCCGCCGCGGCCCCGGCTCCCGCGGCGCCCCCCACCCCGCGGCCGCAGCCTTCCGGCGCGCCGCAACTGCCCGACCGCGGTTGGCGACGCGCCCTGCGGCTCGCCACGTTCGGCCTGATCGACCTGGGCCCATCCCCCGCCCAACGCCGCGAGGCGCAATTCGAGCAGGCCATCCAGGCCCGCCTGTACGGCAACTACAAGGTCGGCGTGCTCGGCAAGGGCGGGGTGGGAAAGACGTCGGTGGCCGCCAGCGTCGGCTCGCTGTTCGCCGAGCTGCGCCGGCAGGACCACGTCGTGGCGATCGACGCCGACACCGCGTTCGGGCGGCTGGGCAGCCGCATCGATCCGGCGTCGACGGGCTCGTTCTGGGAGCTCACCGCCGACCAGAACCTGCGGTCGTTCGACGACGTGGTGGCCCGGCTGGGCCGCAACGCCGCGGGCCTGCACGTGCTCGGCGGCGAGCCGGCGTCGGGTCCGCGCCGGGTGCTCGATCCGGCGATCTACCGGGAGGCCACGCGGCGGCTGGACCGGCACTTCACCATCTCGGTGATCGACTGCGGCTCGACCATGGACGCGCCGCTCACCCAGGAGGTGCTGCGCGACCTCGACGCGCTGATCGTGGTGTCCTCCCCGTGGGCCGACGGCGCGTCGGCCGCCGCGAGAACCCTGGAGTGGCTGGCCGATCACGGCCTGACGACGCTGCTGGCCCACAGCCTCGTGGTGCTCAACGATTCGGACGGCCACGCCGACAAGCGCACCCGGGCGCTGCTCGCCCGCGAGTTCATCGACCACGGCCGCCCGGTGATCGAGGTGCCGTTCGATCCCCATCTGCGCCCCGGCGGCGTGATCGACGTGAACGGTGAGATGGCCCCGGCCACCCGGCGCAAGTTCCTCGAGGTGACGGCGACGATCGCCGGCTACTTCGCCCGCCGCCCCGACCGTTCCGCCGACCGGCACCCGCCGCAACACTAGCCGGCGCTGCGGGCCGCCGGGTCGGCGATCGCCTCGATCTTGACCACCCGCGCGTCGCGGATGCTGAGCACGATGACGGCGAACAACCGGCGTCGGCTGAACGCCAGCAGCACCGGCGCCCCGGCCGGCCCGCCGACCAGGGTGACGTCCGGCCACAGGTAGCGAAGCAGGTTGGTGGCCACCGCATCCGGGCCGTGGTTGACCTGCGGCGGCGGGGCCGGGTCGGCGAGGACTGTGCCCACACCCCAGACCGTCGGATCCAGCACGGCGGCCAACCCGGCCAGGTCCCCATTGGCGCATGCGGTGATGAACTTCTCGGTGACCCGCTGATGCTCGGCCGCGCCCACGGTGTTCAGCTTCGGTTGCGCGGCAACGAATTTCGCCCGGGCGCGCCGGGCCAGCTGGCGGCAGGTGCCAACCGGGCGGCCCACGGTGTGCGCGATGGCCTCGAAGGGCACCCCGAACACGTCGTGCAGCACGAAGCTGACCCGCTCCCCCGGGCTGAGCCTGCGCAGCACCTCCAGCAGCGCGGTGCGGACCTCGTCGTCGAGGGTGATCCGGTCGGCCGGGTCGAACCGCGGCGGGGCCGGCTGCTCGCCGACATCGCCCGGACGTTCGTGCCGCGCGCGGGCCGAGCGCAGCTGGTCCAGGCAGAGCCGGCTGGCCACCACGGTCAGCCAGCCCCGCACGTCGTCGATGTCGCCCGCGGCGGACAGCCGCAGGAATGCCTCCTGCGCAACGTCTTCCGCGTCGCCGATGTCGCCCAGCATCTGGTAGGCGAGGTTGACCAGGTAGGGACGGTGACGACGCCAGGCCTCGGCGACCTGGTCGTCGGCTGACTGCGACCGGTTCATGACTCTTCGACGATCTGCTGCCGCAAAAAGTTACCCGTTCTCCCGGTGTAACTTTCCCACCTTCGGCCCCGTCCTTGCAGCAGTGGACGAAACACCTGGAAGGAACACGCACATGACAATCGTCGTCACCGGGTCCACCGGCAACGTGGGGCGCCCGCTGGTCACCGCGCTGCTCGCCGCCGGCGCACCGGTCCGGGCGGTCACCCGCCGATCCGGACCGGCCGGATTCCCGGCACAGGTCGAGCTCTTCGATACCGCCGCCGACGCGCTACCGGGCGCCTCCGCGGTCTTCCTGAATTCCCGGGCGCTGGGCGGGCAGCTCGAGGACGTCGTGGCCCGGTGCGCGCGCGGCGGGGTCACGAAGCTGGTTGCGCTGTCGGCGATCAACGCCGACGACGACTTCTCCCGCCAGCCGTCCCGATTTCGCGGCGACCGCAACAGGGAGGTAGAACAGCTCGCCGTCGGCTCCGGTCTGGCGTGGGTGAGCCTGCGGCCCACCGTGTTCGCGACGAACTTCGCCGGCATGTGGTCGGCGCAGCTGCGCGAAGGCGACGTGGTCGCCGGGCCGTATGCGGCGGCGTCCTCGGCGCCGATCGTCGAGACCGACATCGCCGACGTCGCAGCGCACGCCCTGCTCACCGATGACCTTGTCGGACAACGGATCCCGCTGACCGGGCCGCAGGCGTTGAGCAACGCCCAGTTGGTCGAGGTGATCGGGACCGTGCTGGGCCGGTCGCTGCGGTACCAGGAGATCCCCGCCGCAGCGGTGCGGCGGCGGTTCGTCGGGTTGGGCCTGGGCGCCGGTTTCGCCGACGCCTACCTCGCGATGCTCGCCGAAACCCTGGACAAACCCGCCCTGGTCACCCACGACGTCGAGAAAATCCTTGGGCGCCCGGCAGTTCCGTTCGCCCACTGGGTCGCCACGCACCGCGACCTGTTCGACCGCCGCAATGAACGCAAGGAAGGAGTCTGACATGACCGCACTACGTCCCCCGCGTTACCTCAAACCGATGAACAAGGTGATGATGGCCGTGCAGCGGCTGGGCATCCCGACCGGGCCGGCCATGGTGCTCACCGTGCCCGGGCGCAAGTCGGGTCAGCCGCGCAGCACGCCGATGACGCCGTTCGAGTTCCGGGGCGGCCTGTACGTGGTGGCCGGCTATCCCGGCGCCGACTGGGCGGCCAACGCCCGGGCCGCGGGCACCGGCACGCTGCGCCGGGGCCGGCGGTCCCGGCGCGTCCGCATCGTCGAACTGTCCGCCGACGAAGCCCGGCCGGTGCTGCGCGAGTTCCCCGCCAAGGTCCCGGTCGGGGTGGGGTTCGCGAAACGGTCGGGGCTGGTGCGCGACGGCACGGCCGACGAATTCGAGGCGCTGGCAGGGCAACTCGCCGTCTTCCGCTTCGACCCGGCGTGACGGCGGGCGCCGCTCACCAGACGATGGCGGCCATGTCGCGGTTGTCCGAACACACGCTGCGCACCGCCGCCTCGATGTCGGCTGCGGTGATGATCTTGAGGTCGTCCACCGTGACCGGTTGGCCGGCACGCTTCTGCGCGACCACCCGGGTGTCGCGGAAGCCCTCGGCGCGTTCGACGACGTTGCGGGCGAACCGGCCGTTCTGCATCGCGTCGATGCCGTGCCGGCCGCCGGGAGTGGTGTAGTTGCGGATGGTGGTCGCCGCGTCCAGCAGCGTCTCGCGCGCGGCCTCGTCGAGCAGGCTGGCGCGCGGGGTGGCGTAGCGGTGCGCGATCTCGACGATCTCGGCCGGCGAGTAGGACTCGAACCGCAGCTTGCGGTTGAACCGGCCAGCCAAACCCGGGTTGACGGTGAGGAATTGGTCCACCTGGTCTTCGTAACCGGCGCCGATGAAACAGAAGTCGAAGCGGTGCGCCTCCAGGGCGACCAGCAGCTGGTTGACCGCCTCCATGCCGATCATGTCGGGCGTGCCGTCCTGATGGCGCTCGATCAGCGAGTAGAACTCGTCCATGAAAATGATTCGGCCTAACGACTTTTCGATCAGCTCGTTGGTCTTGGGGCCCGACTCGCCGATGAAGTGCCCGCAGAAGTCCGATCGGCGCACCTCGCGGATCTCGGGGTGGCGCACGATTCCCATGCCGGCGTAGATCTTGCCCAGCGCCTCGGCGGTGGTCGTCTTACCCGTGCCCGGCGGGCCGACCAGCAGCATGTGGTTGGTCTGGCCCTCCACCGGCAGGCCGTGCTCGAGGCGCATCATCCGCACTTCGAGTTGGTCCTCCAGCGCGGCGACCGCCTGTTTGACCGCGGCCAGCCCCACCTGTTTGGCCAGCAGCCGGCGGCCCTCGGCCAGCAGCTCGGCGCGCCGTTCGGCGGCGGCGTCGTCATCGAGCTCGTCGCGGCTCTTGGCCGACGAGGCGTCCCACCGGTCGGTGCGGCTGTCGATGGTTTGTTCGTCGGTGATGACCAGGTGCAAGTTCGGGTCGGCCAGCGCCTCCTTGGCGGCCTCGGTGAGGACGCCGTTGATGGTGGCCTTGGACAGCCAGATCTGGGCCTTGTCCTCCTCGCCCAGCTGGCGGTGCACCATCCCGCGCACGTAGGCCAGATCGGCAACCAGCAGCGGGATGTCGGCCGGGCCGATGGACGCGGTCAGCACATCGGCGTCGAAGCGCGACGACGCCTGGGTCTGCCCGATGACGTCGACCCGGTCCAGCCAGTCCAGCGCCACCCGCCCCTGGCCCAGGTGGGCGGCGGCGTGCGCGGCCAGCGCGCAGATCGAGGCCGTCACCGCCGACATGATGATGGCCTGCGGCGGCAACTCCTCCGCGGCCGTCAACAACACATCCGGCCAGCGCTGCGTCCGGTACATCAAGAAGGTGCGGGCCAGCTGGTGCCACTGGTAGTTGGTCCACGAGTCCAGCAGGTCGCGGTTGGCCAGCAGCTTGTCGGCCTCGGCGTACTCCCCGGCGATGGTCAGCGCGGACGACAGCGCCAGCCCGACCTGCGAGGCGTCGGTGACGGTGATGCCGATGTAGGGGCCCAGCTGGATCTCGGCGGCCAGGGTCTGCCCGATCCGGGTGGTCTCGCGGTGCAGCCATTCGCTGGTGGCGTAGAGCTTGCGCAGCGACGCCAGGTCGCTGTCGCCGCACGCGATGCGCCCCAGCCACGCGTCGGCCATCGACGGGTCGGCGTCGGTGGCGGCGACGAACTCCGGCAACGCGGCCGCCCGCCCCTGGCGGCTCATGATCGCCATGGCGCGGTCGAAATGCCTTCGGGCAGTTTGCAAATCACCCATCACATTCCCCCATCAGAGCACCGGCGTCGCTACATGCCGACGGACATGCTGACCGGCTCCAGGCTGACGTAGCGGTGCTCGGCGCGGAACATGTCCATCTCGACAAGCCAATTCTTCCCCGCCGCACTGACGTTCACCACCGCGGGGCTGACTTGTTCGATGATCACCTCGAAGCCGTGCCGCTGCGCCTCGGACAGGGTGGTGCCGGCGGGGGCGACGGTGATCACGGTCGCCGGCCGCGGGGTGGGCGAGATCGCGGCCTCGACGCCCTCGCCGCGGCGCGGGGCGTACTCCACCACGCTGACGGTGGTCCGCGGGGCCGGGCGGGAGCTGTTGACGACGCTGATCTCCGGCATCCGCACGCTGACCCAGCGCGACATGTCGCGGGTGTGCACGCAGACCCGTTCGCCGGCGCCGGCCGTACGGATCACGATGCGCTTGGCGATCGGATCGTCGGCGGCGACGAAGACGCGCGACAGCTCGCCGGCGTCGGTGACCGGCATCAGCAGCCGATCGCCGTTGGGCAGCTTGCCGATCAGCACGCCCGACGGGCCGATCTCGGTGATCAGCTCGGCGGGCAGCCGGCTGCGCCGCAGCCCGCGCAGGTGTGGTCGGGGGCCGCACATGTTGGCGGCCGCCGCGGCGGCCTGCTCGCCGTTGAGCCGGCGCAGGATCACGCTGGGCGGCGTGGGGGCGGGGGTCGGGGTGCGCACCGTGATCGTCGCGCTGCAGTGCCCGTCGGGATAGACGGTCACGTTCTGGATCACCTCGTCGGCGCGCAGCGTCCACGCCTGGGACAGGTTGCGTGAGGTGATCGCCTGCGGCGGATAGGCGTAGGTGGTCATCCAGCCGGCTTCCCCGCGGATGGCCTTCCAGCGCTGCACGGTGCCGGACACCGCATCCCAGCCGAGCCGTCGGTCCAGCTCGGCCAGGTCGGTGGCGTTGGCCACCTTCGCCCGCAGCCCCTGGCAGCGCAGCAGCCCGGCGATCCGCTGGGCAACCGAAATCGCCGCCGCGCCAACGGTTGTGCGCCAGCGCAGGGCCTGCGCGTTGTCGATCACCGCCAACCGCATGATCAGCCAGGTCTCGCGCCGGCCGGCGTACGGCGGGGTGCCGATCTCCGAGTCGTACACCCGCGGGTAATCGCCCACGTTGCCGTGCCGGGACCCGACGGTGACGACGCTGATCGAATCGAGCTGCAAACCCAGCGCCTGGTGCAGCATCGGCGCCAATTCGACGACGTCGAGCACGTTTTCGGTCTCGACGGTCACCGAGCCGGTCACCAGGGTGGCCCGGTGCGCCCGGCCCAGCAGTTGGACCGCGACCACCGCGACGCCGTCCTGCACCCGCACGCCGCCGCCGGATCGGTTGTTGGCCACCGTGATCGGGGCCGACCAGTCGATGGGACGCCGGCCGCGCCGCCACAACACCGCCCACGACCAGGCCGGCTGACCCCACCAGCGCACGAACACCAGCGCGACGCCCACCAGCACGGCCACCGCGGCGGCGATGTAGCCGCCCAGCAGCCAGCTCGCCAGCGCGAGCACGAACACCACCCACACCCCGACCACCCGGCGGTTGCTGCCGCGGCTGAACCCGGTGAGGTTGGGTCTCATCGGGCCCTCCGCAATCGCGCCGCGATCGCGAGCACCAGCACCCCGGCCGCGACGGTCCCCAGGAATCCGATGGCGATGTTGCGGGCCCGGTGATCGGGCGGCGGGGGCGGCGGGGCCGGAGTGATGATCCGGCTTTGGGAGCCCGGCGCCATCCGGTCACCCGGGGGGATGTTGAAGGTCAGCGCGGCGACCGGATCCACCAGCCCGTAGCCGACCTTGTTGTCGACCCCGGCCGGCGGATTGTGCGCGGACTGCACGATCCGGTTGATCACCTGATGCGCGGACAGCTCGGGGAACTTCGCGCGCACCAACGCCGCGACACCGCTGACGTAGGCCGCCGAGAAACTCGTTCCCCAGAACGGCATGTTCTTCTCGCCCGGCCGCGACGGCGGGTAGGCGTTGACCGGCCCGCCGCCCTGCGGCGAGAGCCCCATGATGTGGGTGCCGGGCGCGGCCACCCCCACCCACGGGCCGGACATGCTCTTGTCCAGCGCGGCGCCGCTGGCGTCGACGGCGCCCACCGACAGCACGTAGTCGGAGAACCAGGACGGCGCCGAGACCACCTTGACCTGATGCCAGTCCCGCGGGTCGGACGGGTCCAGCGGGTCGAACATCGGGTTGTTGTTGCAGCCGGCTTCGCCGTCGTTGCCGGCGGCCGCCACGACCACCGCGTCCTTGACGGTGGCCGCATACCACAGCGCCGCACCCAGCGCGCGCTGATCGGCGGGAGCCGCCGCGGGCAGGCACGCGGTGACCGAGATGTTGATCACCTTGGCGCCCATGTTCGCCGCGTGCACCACCGCGCGCGCCACCGAATTCAGCGTGCCGGCCTTGACCTTCTCGTCGGAGTTGGGGTCGCCCGGCGGCGGGTTGACCGGTTCGAAGGCCCGCGAGGATTGCCGTATCGAGATGATCGTCGCGTGCGGGGCCACGCCCACCACCCCGTCGGGCGCGCCGGGCGGAAGCGGCGGCACCGCGGGTTCGTCCTCGGTCTGCGGATCAGGCGGCCCGTTGGATGCGGCGGTGGCGCCGCCGCCCTCCGGCGGCGGGGGCGGCGGAGGTGGAGGCGGCGGAAGAACCTGGGTGATGGTCACCGGCGGCGGCGGGGGCGGGGGCGCCACCGGCGGCGGCACCTCGACCGGCGGGGGTGGCGCGCCCACGGCCGGCGGCGGCCCGGCCGGCGGCGGGAACGCCGGGGTGGCCGGCATCGGCCGTGGCATCGGCAGGATCCCTTGCGGCGCAGCGCCGATGATGGAACTGACGATGGTGCCGTGGGCGTCGCAGTCCGACAGGCCGTCCTCGCCCATGATGTAGTCGCCGCCGGGCACCACGGGCAGCCGCGGGTTCGGCGACACCCCGGTGTCGATCACCGCGACCGGCACCCCGTTGCCGGTGCTGTACTGCCAGGCCTTGGCGATGTTGAGCAGGTTGAACCCGGGCGCCAACTGCGCCACGTCCGGGTTTCGCACGGTGATCGGCGCCGAACAGCTGTTGGCGCGCCGCATCGGCTGATCGGGCCGCGGCGGCCCGTCCGGTGGCACCATGCCCGGATCCACCGAGGGGGGTGTAATCGCTTGTGCGGCAGGAACATTGGCTGATAGTGCGACCAGGGTCAGGGCGGCGGCCAGCGCCGCCGCCCGTCTCAGTGGCGAATCCACGTGAAGAGCCCTCCCAGGGCCGCCGCCGCCGGCAGCAGGACGATGAACGCGAGCACTTCCACCCATTCCACGGTCAACCGGATGAACGGCCGGAACCGCATCGCCGGCACCAAAAGCGCTGCGGCCAAACCGAATGCGGCGAAGGTGGTCACCGCCACCACCGGCCACAGCAGCCCGGTCATCGCATCGTGCGGCGCGGCGAGCGCGTATTTGACCACTCCCGCGCACACCGCGGCCGACGCCCCGCACACCAGGGCGACGGCCTGGTACTTGGCGGCGAAGCCGCGGCCCTGGGTGATGAAGATGCCCACCACCAGCCCGGCGACCACCAGCGCCAGCCACGCCCACGGCCGTCCGGGCGTCAAAACGCCCCACACCGCGGCGGGCAGCACGATCGACACCCCGACGCACAGCCCCACCTGGACCGCGTTGACCAACCGCGCCGAGGCGGCGATCGCGGCGCCGCGCGCGGTGATGTCGGTCAATTCGTTGTCCTGCTCCTCGGATTCGTCCTCGCTGACCGGGGCCACGGTGTCGACCGGCATGCCCTCGCGCCTTGCGAACAGGTCGCGGCCGGTGATCGAGCCGAAGTGCGGCGGCCGGACCCGGGCCACCCACAGCGCGATCAGCGGCGTCATCCGAACCAGCACAAGCAATCCCACCAGCACACAGATCGCCAGCACCTGCACCGAGGCGGGACGGAACATCCGGACCGCGGCCACCGCGGCCAGCACCCCGCACACCGTCACCACCGCGGTGACCACCGCGGTCTGCCACCGGTTACGTGCCGTCACCCCGATCGCGATGGCCCCCAGGATCACCACCACGACCCCGATAAGCGCGTGCGCGGCGCCCAGCACGCCGGGCGGAGCGCAGGCGCCGGCCACGGCCAGCGCCACCACCGCCAGCCAGGCGAACCCGCTGAACAGGTCGCGGCGCTCGCGCCACCCGCTGCGCACCACCAGCGTCGCGATCAGCAGCAGCGCACCGATGCCGCCGGCCACCGCCGCGGGGATCGGGCCGTCGGTGAAGGTCCGCGCCCGCAGGCACAGCCCCACCACCACCGCCACCGCCATCGCGATCACCGCGACCGCGGTGTGCGCGGCGGTCAGCGGCGTCACCGGAGCGAACATCCGGTCACCGCCCTCGCGGCCCAGCCACTTGCCCATGGCGGCCAACCCGCTGGACAGCGACTCGTACTGCGGTTCGAACGACTCGCCGTCCACCCGCGGCACCAGCACCAGGGTGTCGCCGTCCTGGACGCCAAGCTCGTCCAGGCTCTTATTGATATCGAGCCGAACCCCATTGATCTTGTGCAGTTCGTAGCTGCCGGCCGGCAAAGCAATGCCGTCGAAACCTTTGCGCTTCAGGTCGGCGTCGAAGAGCTCGACCATTCCCTCGAAGAATCCCTCCACCGGAATTCCGGCCGGAAAGACTTGGGAACACAGGTGCTTCTCGTAAGAAATGTTGACCGCACAACGCGCCGGAAAGGCGACCTTATGCGGCGATGTCACGGCACCGCCCGCTCGGCATCAGGAATGTATTTGTCGGCCAGCCCGGCGGTGATCTCGAAAAGCCGCAGCCGCGTCTTTTTCTTCAGCTCGTGGACGGTGTCGATGATGCCGCCCTTGGCCAGGTGCGGGTCGAACGGCAGCGCCTCGACCGTCGCGCCGACCTTGGTGAACCGCTCGGTCAGGTACGCCAGCGCATCCTTGTCGGTGATCTGGTCGGTGTGGTTGACGATCACGGTGCTGCGCGAGACCAGCTCGTGGTAGCCCTGCGAGCGCAGGTAATCCACCGCCCGCAGCACCGGACGCGAGCGGTCCGCGGTGATGCCGGAGACGAATACCAGGGTGTCGGTGTTCTCCAGGACCGGCTTCATCACTTCGTGTTCGAGGTCGGGCGAGGTGTCGACGATCATCACGGTGTGAGTACGCCGCAGCCGCGACAGCACCCCGGAGAACATCGCGGGCACCAACGGCCGCGGCTGGTCCGAGGTCCGGTTTCCGGCCAGCACGTCCAGCCCAACTGCGTTCTGCCCCAAGTGTTCTCGAATATCGGCGTAGCCCTGCACGTCGGTGTCGTTGATGATGGCGGTGTAGTCGCCCGGCGGGGACTCGTCGATGCGGTCGGCCAGCGTGCCGAAACCCGGGACCGCGTCGATGGCAATCACGTTCTGCGGGCGGCATTCCCGGAACACACCGCCGATGCAGGCGACCAGCGTGGTGACCCCCACGCCGCCCTTGCCGGAGACGACGGTGATGACGTATTGCCGTCGAATATGGCGCCGGATGCGATTTTGCAGGTCGCGGTAGTGCCGTTCGCGGGGAGATTCACCGGGATTTATTTTGTGAAATGAGATGGTGTAAATGAATTTCCGCCAGCCGGACCCCGGTGGAATTTTTCGCGGCGCGGCCAGATCGGTAATACGCATCGTGTCCGATACCGAATCCGGGAAGTTGCTGCCCCCTGACGGATCCCCCCGTCTGAGCGCTCCTTCGTCCGACATATTCGGGTCATTCCAAGGGCTCGTCACGACGCGATGCTAACACGCTTTGCGATACCGCGTTTACCCGATCACAAACCTTTCAAGTACGACAGGCGTTGCTATTCCAGGACTTTGGTTGACCAAGTTAGTTTGACGCGATAACGGGGCCGCACCGTCACACCACCCGCCGATACGAGTACCACTCGTCGCCGGCGGGCAGCCGTCGGATCAGCCGTTGCACCGCTCCGCCGATGTCGCTGCGCGAGCCGGGCGACAGGATCTGGTAGCGGCGCTGCCCGGATACCACGCTTTCGATACAGACCCGGCCGCCGGGGGTGTCCACGATGGACACCGACGAATCGCCGACGGCGACGCGGGCCAGCTCGTCGGGCCCGACGCCGGCCTGCAGCGCGACGATGTTGGCGTGCGCCGAGCGGGCCGAGTCGGCGGCGGTGAGCACCGTCTGCAGCTGGTCGGCGTCGAGGCGCTGCTCGAGCAGGAACGCCCGCAGGCTGGCGGTGTCGTGCACCGAGGCCAGCAGCTGCTCGGTGTCCAGGGTGATGGGCCGCAGCGGCGCCGCCTCGGCCACGCCGCACAACCGCTCGATCTGGCCGACCACGATCTCGCTGGCGGCGGCCTCGCTGCTGGCCGTCCCGGCGGGGTAGAGGCGCACCAGCTGATCGTGGCGTTCCAACACCACCCACCAGGTGGCGAAGCGGCAGATCGACGCCCGGCTCGGCTCGCGGCCCGGGACGGCGATCATCACCAGCAGGCCCAGGTCCCGGCGCAACAACACGGTGAGCCACTCGCGAATCATCGGGTCGACGTTGCCGGCCTCGTCGAGCGCGCCGGCGGCCACCAGCTCGGCGGCCGCCGGGTGCCGCAGCGCCCGCTCGGGGGTGTCCAGCCGCGGCAGCAGCGGCCGCAGCCCCAGCTCAGGGCAGGTTTGTTCGATCCCGGTGACCGCTTGCAACACCCAGAGGCCGTCGACCGTCGTGGTCAGCATGTCGCCCTGCCCTCACCGCGCGGGATCCCCAACCGGGGAAGAAAGACGAAAGGTGGGGCACACGCTCGGCGCATCTGCCCCACCCTCGTTCCGGTCGTGCCGGCTCAGAACAGGCCGGCGATGTGCTGGTCCGTGCTGATCGCGCTGTCCAGCACGTGCGAGGTGGTCTGCCCGTGCTGACGGATCGTGTCGATGAGCCCCTGCAGCCCGGACAGCATCTGGGCCTGCGCCTCGAAAAAGCCCGACGCGCCGTGCCCGGCGAAGAATTCCTGCAGGGCGTGCGTGCGGTTGGAGGTGTCGTCGAAGATGGACTGCAACTGGCCGGCGCGGGAGGCGACGTCGGTGGCGAAGTCGGCCACCGCGCCCGGGTTGTAAGTGATCGGGTCGGACATGATCAATTTCCTTTCAAAAGCCTGTTATGGGAATGGATTTGGTGGGTCAGGAGCCGTGGCCGCCGAATAGGGCGCTGAATGCGTGCGAGGAATCCGCCTCGTGGCCTTCCATCAGGGCGGCCGCCTTGGTGAGGCCCTCGGCCAGCCGGGTGCCACCGGTGAGCACCTTGTTCAAATCGTTTTGCACCTCGATGGCCGTCGCGTGCGACGCGGCCACCGCGTCACCGGACCAGGTGGCCGGGTTCATCACATTTTCCTGATTTGCGACGTAACCCTGACCGATGCCGATGGCATGTTCCATATTCGCCTGAATCGCGTTGGAAGTATCGCGAAGCATTTGCGGGGTCACCTTGATTGTCACGGAATTCTCCTTCTGGGTTGGCCGCCCCCCGTAAGGGCATGAAGCGAAGTGTATGGCGGCTGTGTGTACCTGTCGATTCACCCTTCACCAGGGGGTCTGCTCACACTCGGTCGTCGACGACCCGCACGGTCGCGGGCTCTTCGGCCTTGTCACGGGATCCGCGTTGGCCTCCCGCCCCGTGCCCGACGGGCATACCGCCCATCGGGGCTCCACTCATCGTCGTGGTCTGCGGTCGCAGAGCCTCGGCGCCTAACGCCCCGGCCGGCCGCAGCCCCACCGGCCGGCCACTGGTGGCGGGCTCGAAGGCGCTGACCGGACGGGTGAAACTGGTTGCGGGCACGCCCGCGCTGCCCAGGGATCCGGCGCCACCGGCACCGGCTTCCGCGGCGGAGAGCCCGGTGGTGGCGGAGACGGCCGAGACTCCCGGCGCCGCCCCACCCATGCCCATGGCGCCGGGGTTGGCGAACATACCCATCATCGATTGCAGCGGCTGCATCATCTGCATCGGGGCCTGCATCATCTGCATGGGGGCCTGCATCGCCTGCGGCACCGCTCCCATCAGCTCCTGCACCGGTTGCATCAGGCTGCTCATCTGGCCGCCCAGGTCCTGGCCGCTCGACGCGGCCTGCCCCGCGCCCTGGGTGCCGGTCTGCACGCCCTGGTAGGCGGCGCGCATGCCGTCGCCGGCGGCGACGTTGGCCGCGGACTCGCCGATCGCCGAGACCGCCTCGGCCGGCGCGGCCGGTGAGGCGCCCATGGACGCGATCGGCGGCGCGATCGCCAGGCTTTCGGCCAGCGCCGTCAGCACCGCCCCGTAGCTGGCGCCGACGGCCGAGTTGTTGGGCCACATGGAGCCGTAGTACTCGAGTTCCAGCGACGCGATCCGCGGCGTCAGCGCGCCGAGGACCAGCGGGTTGATGCCGTAGTCGGTCGCGGTCTCGGTCCGGTTGGCGATGCATTCGGGCGCCGGGCGCATCGAGCCGTAGGCCATCTGGTAAGCCGAGATGGCGGTGGCCACCACCGCCGGCTTGACGTCGACCCAGCCGGCCAGGCCGTGCAGCGACGCGTTGAGCATGGTGACGTTGGCCGCCGAGGCCGCCGACCCGGCGCCCAGCCAGCTCGCCGAGGTCGCGGCGGTGTTGATCGCCGATGCGACGCCCGAGGCATGGTGGGTGGCGGCCAAGGTCGTCCAGGCGGTCTGGTTGGCCACGTGAGTGCCCACCCCGACGCCTGCCTTGAGCAGCATGTCGTTGTCCTCGGGCGTACGCGCAGCCCATCCGGGATCGGCCATGCGTACTTCCCCCTTTGACCAGGTTTAGAGGACGCTGCTGATTCCCATGGCCAGCGAGCGCATCGCCTCGGTGGTGGTGTACACCCCGGACGCCATCCCCTGCGCGCCGGCGAACAGGCCGCGCTGGGCGGCGTGCTCCGAGACGACCCCCAGGTAGCTGGCCCCGCAGGCGTTCAGCGCCGCCGCGAACATGGCCGAGTCGGGGTCACCGCCCATCGGCATCACGCCCAGCAGTGCGGGCGACGCCGCCGAGGCGGCCGCCTCGGTCTCGGCGCTGATCGCCGACTCGGCGCCAGCCGACGCCAGAACCATCTCTGACTGCACCGACACAACCATGGTTTCCCTCCGAATGCTCAACGCCAACCGACGTGCTTGGGGCCATAGTGTAGTGCGCTTTCGCTGATCTTGTATTCGGTACGGATCCTGCCGGGCACCCGGCCCGGAATTTCGATGCTCAACTCTGCTCTCAACCGGCTTCCACACGCCTTCCAAACGGCTCCCAAACGTGAAATTCCTGAGTTCCCATAAGGAGTCGGCGATAAACCTCAACGACCACTCCGGACTCGGCTGTCACAAAAATCCCGGAAGTCGTGCGGTCGGGGCCGTCGGCTAATCCCGGTCGTGGTGGCAGACGGCCTCGAGTTTGATGCCGAAGGGGTCGTACCAGAAGGTGGCGTAATAGTGGCCGGGATATTGCGGGAAATGGCGCGGCGGGTAAATGACGGTGCCGCCAATTCGAATTACATGGGTGTGCACCTCGTGCACCGCCGAGCGTCCTCGCACCATGAATGCCAGGTGCTGAAGGCCGGTGCGTTGTGCCGAGTACTCGTGCGGCTCGGCCGCGGGATAGAAGAACAGGTAGGTGCCCGGCTTGTTGCCGGCCGGTCGATAGGAGAATTCGTCGGCGGCGGCAAAGAACGGCTCGAATCCGACCAGCGGCATCAGCGCGTCGTAATACCGCTTGGCGACGGACAGGTCGGGCACGTTGATGCCGAGGTGGCCGAGCATGAGTCGAGTCGCCCGGTCAGCCGCGGTCGGTGGCCGCGCGCAGGGTGTCGGCGACGACGCGGCCCGTCTCGCGCAGCGGCCGGGTGCTGCGGTGCGCCCGGGCGAGCAGGATCGCCCCCTCCAGGCTGGCCACCGCGAACGTCGCCAGCCGGCGGGCCTGCGCGGTCGGGACGCCCGCGCCGATCAGTTCGGCGGCCACCCGGGACTGCCAGGACGCGAACACCGCCTGGGTGGCTTGCCGCAGCGCCTCGTTGCTGCTGGCGACCTCGCAGGCCACCGTGCCGATCGGGCAGCCGTCGGCGTAGTCGGTTTCCTGCAGGGCGCGGGCGGCCCAGTTGAACCACGTGACGGTGGCCTGCCCGATGTCGGTGGACTTGGCGAACACCCGGTCGAGCAGTTCCCGGTAGCGCTCGGCGGTGTGGGCGATCGCCTGCACGGCCAGGTCTTGCTTGCCGCCGGGGAAGAAGTGATACAACGAGCCCAGCGGGGCCCGGCTCTCGGCGACGATCTGTTTGAGGCCGGTGCCCGAATAGCCTTGGCGCCGAAAGAGTCCGGTGGCCGCGGTCAGGAACCGTTCGCGGGTCGCCGTGGCCATCAGTGGCCCCGCATCCCGACCGCGGCGATGATCTCGCGGGCGCTGTGCCGATCGATGGAGTAGGCGCTCATCGCCTCCCGCTCGAGTTGCTCGTCCAGCGGTCGCCCGACCACGTCGAGCACCGTGTCCTTGGCCGAGCGCACCGCGGCCTGGTGATAACCGGCAATGCGCTCGGCCAGGGCGTGGGCCGCCGTCATCAAGTCGTCGTGGGCCACCACCCGGGTGACCAGGTTGACCTGCAGCGCGCGCTGGGCGTCGATGGGTTCGCCGCTCAATTCCAGATCCAGCGCGACGGCCAGCCCGCAGGTATCGACCAGCCGTGAGATGCCGCCGTCGCCGTGATGAAAACCCAGGCCCACCAACGGCACACCGAACATCGCCCGCTCGGAGGCGATCCGGATGTCACAGGCCAGCGCCAGCTCCAGGCCGGCGCCCAGCGCCCAACCGTTGACCGCCCCGATCACCGGCTTGGTGATGCGGTGCAGTCCGCGGGTGATGCCGCCGAAGCCAACGCCTTTGGCGTTGCGACGCACCACCGCCGCGTCGGCATCGAGCCATTGGTGAAACCAGGTGTTGCGGTCGGCGCCGGCGCAAAACGCCTCACCCGCCCCGGTCAGGATCGCGACGTCGACGCCGTCGTCGTCGCGGAATTCGGCCCAGATGTCGCGCAGCCGCCGGTCCATCGCCGGATCGATCGCGTTGCGCGAGGCTGGCCGGTCCAGGGTGATGGTGGCGATCCGGCCCCGCTTCTCATACCGGATGTGTTCGGCGCTGGCGTTCATCGATGTGCCTTTCGGATCCGCTGCCCCCGGGCATCAGATTATATAGAGCGCTCTACTAACACAAGGGCGCGTGGCTTGACGTCGAGTGCCCTGTCTTGATCGGCCCGCTACGCCGGTCCGCGCCCGTCTCCGGCGAGCCGCAACAGCAGCCGGGTACCGCCCAGCGGGCTGTTCTGCAATTCTGCTGTGCCGCCGTGTAATTCGGCTTGCTGGGCCACCAGCGCCAGGCCCAGCCCGGAACCCGAGCGCGACGCCGTCGACCCGCGGGCGAAACGTTCGAACACGGTGGCGCGCTCGGACTCCGGAATCCCGCTGCCGTCGTCGTCGATGGCGATCTCCACGCCCTCGCCGGAGCTGCTGACGGTGAGCTGGATCTTGCCGGCGTTGCCGTGCTTGACGGCGTTGGCGATGGCGTTGTCGATCACCAGCCGCAGCCCGGTGGGCAGCCCGATCATCAGCACCGTCGGCGAGGGCACCAGCGACACCTCCACGTCGGGGTAGACGCGCAGCGCGTCGTGGGCGGCGCGGTCCAGCAGCTCGGTGATGTCGAACGGGACGAAATCGTCGACGGTGGTCAGCTCGCCCTGGGCCAGCCGCTCCAGCGCGGTCAGCGTGGCCTCGATGCGGCTCTGGGTGCGGATGACGTCGCCGATCACCTCCTGGCGCTGCTCGTGCGGCAGGTCCAGGGTGGACAGCACCTCCAGGTTGGTGCGCATGGCGGTCAGCGGCGTGCGCAGCTCGTGGCAGGCGACGGCCGCGAAGTCGCGGGCCGACTCGAGCGCGGCCTTGGTGCGCTGCTGTTCCTTGCCGATGCGGGCCAGCATGCCCTCGACCGCCTCGGCGATCTCGACGGCCTCGCGCACGCCGCGCACCTGGACCTCGTCCGGGCTGGACTGGGCGTTGATCGCGCGCGCCTGCTGGGCCAGCAGCAGGAACGGATTGACCATGATCAACGAGATCACCCAGCCCACCACCACCGTGCCGCCGATCACGCTGGCGCAGATCAACAACACCCGCAGGTGCAGTTCGTTGATCCGGTGCTGGGCTTCGGCCAGCGGCGCGGCGAGCGCGATCGAGGCGGGGCCCGCAGTGAAGGTGCGGACCCGGTACTGCACCCCGTTGATCGTGGTGTTGGCGTAACCGTCGGGAAGTTGCGGCAACACGATGTTGCTCGGCACCGACACGGTCACGCCGCCGATGCGCGCGGTGCGCACCAGGTTGCCGTCCTGGGTGGCGCGGTCCGGGCTGTTGTGCTGCGGGTTGGTGAGCAGGCTGCTGATGTCGCCCAGGCTGCTGACCGAATCGAGCCGGCGGTCCAGCTGGTTGTACTGGTCGTTGGTGACGCCCACCCACACCCAGGTGCCCAGCAGGACGACCAGGGTCATCACCGAGATCGCGGCCACGATGACGATGGTGCGCAGCGACAGCACCCGCATCGGCAGCTGTATGCGCGGTAAGACGCGAATGTCAGGCTCCTTCAGTTCGGCAAGAATCTAACGCTAACCGCATCGCCTTCTCCCCCTCGCGCGCCGAGCGCGGGCACCATTTTGCCCCGTGCATGGTGAGTGAGTACTCTCTCACCATGCTCAGCTCGGGACGGGACCGGCTGCTGTCCGCGGCGCTGCGGCTGTTCGCCGCGAAGGGATACGCGGCGACGTCGGTGGCCGACATCCAGCGCGAGTCGGGCCTGGCGCCGGGGTCCGGGGCGCTCTACAAACACTTCGGCTCCAAGCGCGAGCTGCTCGAGGCCGCGGTCGCGCACCGGATCGAGAGCATCGTGACCGCGCGAGAGCAGTACGACGCGGGGCAGCCGGGCAGCGTCGAGCAGGCGGTGCGCACCGCCGGGCAGCTGATCTGGAACAACCTCAAACAAAGCGAGGATCTGCTCAAGGTCATGTTGCGCGAGCCCGACGAGCTCGGCGATCTCGACGAGAAGACCTGGCAGGTGATCACCGACAACGCCTACCAACGCTTCGCCGACGAATTGGCCGCATCCAATCGTGCCGGGCGGACCAGCATCCCCGATCCCGAAGCGGCCGCCGCCGTGGCGATCGGGTCGCTGTCCTATGCCGCCACCCTGCAAGCGCTCACCGGCCGGCTGCCCGGCAACACCGACGAGGACCGCTACTTCGAGGCCTGGGTCAACCAAACGGTCAGCGTCCTCGCACAGTACACGAACCGGCGAAAACCTTTGAACGACAACGACAATGATTCAGGAGCACAGACGTGACGTTTTCCCTGCAGCTGTCCGATGACGTGATCGAGGTGCGCGACTGGGTGCACCAGTTCGCGGCCGACGTCGTCCGCCCCGCCGCCGCGGAATGGGACGAGCGTGAGGAGACCCCCTGGCCGGTGATCCAGGAGGCCGCCAAGGTGGGGCTGTACTCGCCCGACCTGTTCGCCCAGCAGGCCGCCGAGCCCACCGGCCTGGGCATGTTGACGGTGTTCGAAGAGCTGTTCTGGGGGGACGCCGGAATCGCGCTGTCCATCATGGGCACCGGGCTGGCCGCGGCGGCGCTGGCCGGCAACGGCACGCCCGAACAGCTGGGCCGCTGGTTGCCCGAGATGTTCGGCACCGCCGACGAACCCAAGCTGGGCGCGTTCTGTTCGTCGGAACCCGATGCGGGCTCCGACGTCGGCGCCATCCGCACCCGCGCCCGCTACGACGAAGCCACCGGCGAGTGGGTGCTCAACGGCACCAAGACCTGGGCCACCAACGGCGGGATCGCCAACGTGCACATCGTGGTGGCGTCGGTCTATCCGGAGCTGGGCGCCCGCGGGCAGGCCACCTTCGTCGTCCCGGCCGGGGTGAAGGGGCTGGCGCAGGGGCAGAAGTTCAAAAAGCACGGGATCCGCGCGTCGCACACGGCCGAGGTGGTGCTCGACGACGTCCGGCTGCCGGCAGACCACATCCTGGGCGGCCGGGAGAAGTTCGAGGAGCGGATCGCCCGGGTCAAGTCCGGCGCCTCGGCCCGCGGGCAGGCCGCGCTGAAGACCTTCGAGCGCACCCGGCCCACGGTCGGCGCGATGGCCGTCGGGGTGGCACGGGCCGCATACGAGTATGCGCTCGAATACGCTTGCCAGCGCGAGCAATTCGGCCGCAAGATCGGCGAGTTCCAGGCGGTGGCGTTCAAGCTGGCCGACATGAAGTGCCGTATCGACGCCGCCCGGATGCTGGTGTGGCGGGCCGGCTGGATGGCCCGCAACAACCAGGCCTTCGACGCCGCGGAGGGCTCGATGGCCAAGCTGGTGGCCAGCGAAACCGCGGTGTACGTCACCGACGAGGCGATCCAGATCCTGGGCGGCAACGGCTACACCCGCGACTACCCGGTGGAGCGGATGCACCGCGACGCCAAGATCTTCACCATCTTCGAGGGCACCAGCGAGATCCAGCGGCTGGTCATCTCCCGGGCACTGACCGGCCTGCCCATCCGGTGACCGGGTAGCGACCTCCCGCGGGCGGCGCCACCGGCCGCGCGCGACATGATGGCGGCATGGCTATCGAGATCCGGGTTCTCGAGGACGAAGACGACCTGATCGCCGCCGCCAACGTGTTCCGCACCGCCATGGTCGGGTTCGCGCCGCTGGCGGGGCTGGCACCCGGCCAGATCGGCACGCTGCTCGAGCCGGGCCGCACCATCGGGGCCTACGCCGGCGGGCAACTCGTCGGCACCGCCGACGCGGTGACCAGCCGGTTGACGCTGCCCGGCGGGGCGCTGGTGGGTCACGCGGCCGTGACCCACATCGGGGTGCTGCCGTCGTTCACCCGGCAGGGCATCGCCACCGCCCTGGTGCGCCATCAGCTGCGCGACTTCGCGGCACGCAACGAGGTGGTGGCGACGCTGCGGGCCTCGGAGGCGACGATCTACGGTCGTTACGGCTACGGCGTCGCGAGCTCGTCGCAATCGGTGACGGTGCACACCGCGCGGGCGGCGCTGCGCCGCGACGTCGGGCCGGGCGGCCCGGTGCGATTACTGGACACCGCACAGGCGTGGGAGGTGCTGCCCCGGATCTACGCCGAGCATCGCCCGGCGCGCCCGGGCACCATCGACCGTCCGCGGGTGTGGTGGCAGGGTGTGCGGTTGCGCACCGAATCCGCCCCGGGCCCAACGTATGTCGCGGTGCACGGCGCGCCGGGGTCCGAAACCGGTTTCGTCCGTTACCGCCCGATCGACACCGAGCGGTGGTTCGTCAGCGACGAGCGCACCATCGTGGTCGAGGACTTCTTCGCGCCCACCGCCGAGGCCTACCTCGGGTTGCTGCGGTTCCTGCTCGGCCTGGATCTGGTTGACCGCGTGCAATTTTGGATGCTGCCATTGGACGATCCGCTGCCCTGGCTGCTGGCCGACCGGCGGGCGGCGCGGGTCACCGCGGTACACGACGAGACGTGGCTCCGCGTGGTCGACGCGCGGGCGGCGCTGGCCGCCCGCGGCTACTGCGGCGACGAGACGCTCACCGTCGCGGTCAACGACCCGCTGCTGCAGGACAATTCGGTGTACCTGCGCATCGCGGATGGCGGTGTGGCGGTGACCGACGGGCCGGCCGACGTCGATGTCGACGTCGAGGGGCTGGCCGCCGTGCTGCTCGGCGGCACCACGTGGCGCGACCTCGCCGTGGCCGGGCTGGCCCGGGCCCGCGATCCGGGGGCGCTGGCGGTCGCCGATCGGCTGTTCGCGGTGCCCGAGGCGCCGCACGCCGGGTTCTTCTTCTGATGATCGTGGTCATCGGTGCGGGGGTGTGCGGCCTCGCGGCAGCCCACGAGCTCTCGCGCCGCGGCCACGACGACGTGGTTGTGCTGGAAAAAGGGCAGCCGTTCGGCGAGCAGTCCGCCGGGCTGGCCCGGATCTTCCGGATCGCCCACCAGCGAGAGTCGTTGTGCCGGTTGGCTTTTGACGCCCGGGCGGGCTGGCAGCGGTGGGAGGCCGAGTTCGGGGTGGGGCGGCTGCTGGGTTCGGAGGGCTTCATCGCCGCCGGCGCCGCGGCGGACGGGGTCGCGCAGGCCATGGAGCGGGCGGGCGCCGCGTTCTCCCGGCTGGATCGGGATGGCATCGCCGAGCGGATCCCGTTCGCCGACGTGCCCTGGGAGACCGGAATTTTCGATCCGCTGGGCGGCAGCCTGCGGATCCGCCGCGCGCTGACCACGTTGGCACGCCGCGTCGTCATCCGGCGCGGCGAGGTGATGTCGGTGGCCGACGACGGCCGCACGATGCTCGCCGACGGCACCGTGCTGCGCGCCGATCGGGTGCTGATCTGCGCGGGGGCGGCGACGCCGAAGCTGTTCGGCCCGCTCGGCGTCGACTTCGTGCCGCACACCCGGTTCACCTACCGGGGCGCGGATGCGACCGGAGCGGCGTGCCTGTCGGCGCCCGAGGGCTACGGGTTGCCGCTCGGCGGCACCGGGCGGTGGGCGTTCGGGCAGGAGGTCGCCGACCCCGCGACGGTGCGCGCCCTGTTCCCGTCGCTGGTCGCGGTGGACCGGGTGGACTGCGTCAGTGTCCGTGCGCCGTGGCTGGATTCGGGTGGCGACGGCTGGACCGTGGCGCGGCGGGGCCGGGTGCTCGCGTTCGTCGGCGCCAACCTGATGAAGTTCGGTCCGCTGCTCGGCGAACTGCTGGCGCGGGCCGCGCTGTCCGACGACATACCCGCGGAGCTGCTGCTCGATTAGCCGCGCCGCCGGGCGATCCGGGTCTCGACGGCGCCCAGCGCGGCGTCGCTGAGTTTGCCCAGCCCGGCCAGCAGCACGATCGCCAGCAGCATCACGTCGGTGCGCCCGCTGTTTTGACTGTCGATCAGCAGGAAACCGAGTCCCTTCGAGGAGGCGATCAGCTCGGCCGCCACCACGAACAGCCACGCATTGGCTAGGCCTAATCGCAACCCGTTCACCAGTTCCGGCGCCGCGGCGGGCAGCAGCACCGCGGTCAACAGCGACACCCCGTGCCGACCGTAGGCTCGCCCCACCTCGACCAGGTGGGCGTCGATGTGGGACAGCGCCGAGGCCGACGTCGTGTAGACCGGAAAGAACGCGCCGACGGCCACCATCAGGATCTTGGGTGTCTCGTCGATACCGAACCACAAGAGCAGCAACGGAACCCAGGCCAACGAGGGCACGGTGCGAAATGCGGCCACGGTTGGCGCCAGCAGCCTGCGCGCGGTGGCCGACAGCCCGACGAGGGAACCCAGCGCCAGCCCGGCGGCCGCCCCGGACGCATATCCGGCCAGCACCCGCCAGCCGCTGGCCCTCAGGTGCGTCCACAGTTCGCCGTGCCGCGCCAAGTCACTCAACGCGGCCACCACGTCTCCGGGAGGCGGAAGTTGGCTGGGCGCAAAGAATCCGGTGACGGCGGTGGCGAGCTGCCACGCCACCAGCAGCAGCGCCGGGACGATCAGGCCGATCGAGAGCCCGCCCAGCCGCCGGGAGCGCGGCGTCAGCGGGCTTGCCGAGCGTACTTCGGCTCGATCAGCGTGTTCAGTGCGTTGCGTCCGGCGTCGTCGGATTTGATGTCGCCGTCGGCCACCGCCAGCGGCTCGATCCGGGTCAGCACGGCGCGCAGCCAATCCCCCGGCACCGGGTCGATGTTCAAAGCCGTTCGACCCAGCTCCTCCTGGGCCACGCTCTGGCTCACCTTCGCCTGCGAGGCCAGCAATGCCGCCAGCTCGGCCGGGTGCGTCTTCGCCCACTTGCGGGCCTCCTCATAGGTGTCGACCACCAACTGGACGGAATCCGGGTGGGCGGTGATGAAATCCTCGCGAGCGTTCAGCACACCGCCGGAGTTGAAATCCGGGTTGCGGTAGATGATGCGGGAGCCCTGCTGCTGGATCGTCTCGGCCATGAACGGGTCCAATCCGGACCATGCGTCGACGTCGCCGCGTTCGAGCGCGGTCTTGCCGTCGGCGTGCTGCAGGTTGACGATCTCGATATCGGCGGGCGAAAGCCCCGCTGTGGCAAGCGATTGCAACAGGAAGAAGTACGGGTCGGTGCCCTTGGTGACCGCGACCTTCTTGCCCTTCAGATCGGCCACTGCGTTGATGGGCGAGTTCTTGGCGACCACCAGCGCGGTCCACTCGCCCCGGGCGTAGACGTCGACCGTCTTGATCGGGGTGCCGTTGGCCCGCGCCAGCAGTGCGGGGGAACCGCCGGTGGAGCCGAAGTCCAGGGCCTTGGACCGCAGTCCCTCGTTGGCCTTGTTGCTGCCCTGGGAGAGCACCCAGGTGACGTGGTAGCCCTTCTTCTCCAGCAGCTGCTGGTCGCGGATCACCAGGCTCAGCGGGTTGTAGTACGCGTAGTCGAGGTGCAGGTCCTTGGTCGTCGTGGTGCCGCTGCTCGAACCGCAGCCGGACACCGCGGTGACCGCGGCGACCACCGCCAATGCCGTCAGATGCCTTGGCCTCACGACGTTTTCGCCTCCTGTTCGATGGCGTATCCGCGTCGCGGCACACCGACTTCCTCCAACAACTGTTCGCGCAGCGCGGCGATGCGCGGATCACCGCGGTCGCGCGGCTTGGGGATCGCCACGTCGTGCGTCGCCGCGACGGTCGCCGCGCCGCCCTCCTCGCCGCGCAGGATCAGCACCCGATCGGCCAGCAGCACGGCCTCCTCCACGTCGTGCGTCACCAAAATCGTTGTGGTACCGGCCCGTTGCTGCACCGCGTCGAGCAGGTCTTGCATCCGCAACCGGGTCAGCGCGTCCAGCGCGGCCAGCGGTTCGTCGAGCAACAGGACGCTGGGCTGCCGCGCCAGGGCACGCGCCAGGCCGGCGCGTTGGGCCATGCCGCCGGAGACCTGACGCGGGTAGTGGCCGGCGAATTCGCGCAGGCCGACGACGTCGAGCCAACGCTGCACGGCCGCAGTTCTTTCCGGCCGCTCGGTGCCGCGCGGCAGTCCGAAGGCGACGTTGGCCGCCAACGACCGCCACGGCAGCAGCCGCGGTTCCTGAAACACCACGGCGCAGCGCGGGTCGATCCCGCGAACCGCCTTGCCGTCGATTTCGATCCGGCCCCCGCTGGGCCGGTCCAGCCCGGCAACCAGCCGCAGCAGCGTCGATTTGCCGCTACCGGACGCTCCGAGCAGCGCGACCACCGCACCCGGTTCGATCTCGACGTCGACGTCGCGCAGCACGGTGTGCGTTCCGAACGTCCGATCGACGTGGCGAAGCGTCACACGTGCCGGCGCCGGGTTGGTCGAGACCACCCGGGCAGCCTAGGAACCCGCGGCAGCGCCCACTAGATTTGCGGTGATCGTGATTCGAAGACCGGCCGGCCGTCAGCCGTGCGGCGCCTCGGAGATCTTGGTGTCCGGCTTCCCGACCGTCTGGCAGTACGTCATCGCCGACAGCCGCGTCGCAGAGATCTCGACGTTGCTCGGATCGGTGCCGCTCTTGTCCTTGAGCATCTTGCTGACTTCGTCGTTCTGCTTCTTTTCGTCCTGTGTGGTGAAGTCCTTGCACTTGGTGTCGCCGCCGGTGTTGATGACCTGTGAGGCCGAACACGCGCTGGACAGCAGGACGGAGAGCGCGATCGCGGCTGCCGCAATGTACTTCATCATTTGCCTTCCTCGGGACGAGTAGTGGTATCTGTACACCGAATTGCCTGATTTCAAACCCCGCGGTGCGGTGCGCACCGACCGAAGCCATGTTTGCACGCCGGCCCCCGGCGGGACGGTCGGCCGGCGCGGGAATAACCGGCCCGGTGACCGTGTGTTACTACCGTCAGTGATGTCGTCGAACGTGCGCGCCGCCCGCAACCGCCCCGGCCGAACGGACCCCCAGCCACCCACCGGTGCACCGCTGTTCGTCGGCGTGCTGGGCCTGCTGCTGGCCACGGGCTGGGTCGCCAATCACTTCGTCGGGCTGATGCCGGCGATCAGCGACCGCGACCACCTCGCCACCACCACGCTCGACGGGATCTTCGGGATCTACGCGCTGGGCCTGCTGCCCGGGCTGCTGGTCGGCGGCCGAACCTCGGACGCGCTCGGGCGCCGGCCGGTGGCGCTGACCGGTTCGGCGGCCGCGCTGGTGGGGACGGTGGCGATGCTGCTGTCCCAGCACAGCCCCGCGTTGTTCGCGGGACGCCTGATCGTCGGGCTCGGTGTGGGCCTGGCCATCAGTGCAGGCACCGCCTGGGCGTCCGATCTGAGAGGTCCCGCCGGCGCCGCGACCGCCGGAGCGGTGCTCACCGCCGGTTTCGCCGTGGGGCCGTTCGCCGGGGGCGTGCTCGCCTGGGCCGGACCCTCGGGCGTCCGGGCGTCGTTCGCGCTCGCCGCCGCGATCCTCGCGCTGGCGGCGTTCGCCGTCGTCGCCGCGCCGCAGCCGTCCCCGGTGACGGCGCCGGCGGATCCTGACGGCGAGGAGACGGCGGATGCTGCGCCGCAGGGTATTTCGCGGGCGTTGAGTTGGGCGATGCCACTGGCGCCGTGGGTGTTCGCCTCGGCCACATTGGGTTTCGTCACCATTCCCGGCCGGCTGCACACCGCGTTGGCCGCTCCGGTGGCCGCCGGCACCGCCACCCTGATCGTCAACGGGGTCAGTGGCGCGGTCCAGGTGCTGGCCCGGGCGCTGCGCTGGGGGCCTCAGGCGGGCACCGCCGGCGCGGTGCTGGCCGCCCTCGGTTACGCGGTGGCCGCCGCGGCGCCGTCCACCCTGACCCCGGCGCTGGGCGTACCGCTGTTCGTGGTCCTGGGGTGCGCGTCCGGATTGTGTCTGCGCGAAGGGCTGATCGATCTGGAGGCCGCCGCGCCGCAACGCCTGCGCGGCGGCCTGACCGGGCTGTTCTACGTGGTCACCTACATCGGCTTCGGGCTGCCGCTGATACTGGCCAGCGTTCGCCCCGGGGTCGCGACGGCGATCCTGTCCGGCATGGCGGTGCTGGCCGTAACGGCGGCGGTCGGCAGAGCGGCCCGGCTGCGACGAGATGACCACCGGCAGAACTGATTTCGTCGAGCCGACGCGCCTGCCCGGTACGCGTCACACCAGTTGGCGCAGGGCCTCGATCAGCTTGACCCGCTCGGCGGGGGTGGACGCCATCGGCGCCACGTTCAAGGTGGTCACCCCGGCCTCCCGGAACGCCGCCACCCGCTCCTTGACGAACTCCCGGCTGCCGATCAGGTTCACGTCGCGCACCAGATCATCCGGCACCACCTTGGCGGCCCCGTCCTTGTCGCCGGCCAGGTAGAGCTCCTGGATCCGGTCGGCTTGCGGGCCGTATCCGTACTTGGTGGCCAGCGCATGGTAGAAGTTCTTGCCCTTGGCGCCCATCCCACCGATGTAGAGGGCCAGGTGCGGCTTGACGAATTCCCTTAGCGGCTCGGTGTTTTCGCCGATGGCCAACACCGGGCCGGCGTAGATCTCCAGCTCACCCAACTCGGCGGCGCGCTTGGCCCGGCCGGCGGCCAGCGACTCGCCCCACACGTCGCGCGCCTTCTCGGGCAGATAGAAGATCGGCTGCCAGCCCTCGGCGATCTCGGCCGCCATCTCGACGTTCTTGGGCCCCAGCGCGGCCACTAGAATCGGAATCCGTTCGCGGACAGGCGAATTGATGAGCTTGAGCGGTTTACCCAGCCCCGTTCCCCGGTCGGCGGGCAGCGGGATCGTGTAGTGCTTGCCCCGGTGCTGCACCGGCTCGCGCCGCCACACCTGGCGGCAGATCTCGATCACTTCGCGGGTACGCCCGATCGGGGCGTCGTAGGGCACGCCGTGGAAGCCCTCGATCACCTGCGGACCCGACGCTCCCAGGCCGAGGGTGAACCGTCCGTCGGAGACGTAGTCCAGGCCGGCCGCGGTCATCGCGGTCAGGGTGGGCGTCCGGGTGTAGAGCTGCAGGATGCCCGACGCGAGCTCGACTCGCTGGGTGCTCGCCGCCAGGTAGCCCAGCGCGCTCACCGCGTCGAACGAGTACGCCTCGGGCACGAAAACGATGTCCAGCCCGGCGTTTTCCAGGTCGGCCACCTCGGCGGCCACGTCCTTGAAACCGCCCGCATAGTTGATGCTCAATCCGATCCGCATGGTCACTACTTCTACGCGGTGCCGAATCGATTGGCCAATTCGACCGCCTCCTGCTGGATGCGCGCGAACTGGGCGCCCATCGCCTCGGACAACGCCGTCGCACCCGACAGCGGCCGCACCATCACCATGAAGTCGTCGATCAGACCGTCGTCGTCGCAGTGCAGGAAGTCGCAGCCGGTGATCCTGATCCCGGGTGCCCCGGCGATGCCGGTCTCGAACACCAGGGCGTGGTCGCGGCCGCCCGGGTCGCCGATCTCGCGGAGGTACCGGAAGTCCTCGAAGATCCGCATGACCCCGCGCAGGATGGCCGCGGTGATCGGCTTGCCGACGTAGGGCTTGAACGCCACCGGGCTGGTGAACACCACAGTGTCGGCCAGCAGCGCCTGGATGGCCTGCTCGTCGCGCTCTTCGACGGCCCGGCGGAACGGATGCATCGGCGACCTCGCATAGTCAACTTGTTGAGTAGGTGGGGTTGACGCTAGGCCGATCGGCCGCATATGTCCAGCGTGCGCTTAGTCACTTTATTGATTATTCATGTGGTTGTATGATCGTCCGGTGTCGCTGCGTGACGCGGTGTTGGCCGCCCTCCTGGAGGGCGAATCGTCGGGATACGACCTGGCCAAGGACTTCGACGCCTCGGTCGCGAACTTCTGGCCGGCCACCCCTCAGCAGCTGTATCGGGAGCTCGACCGGCTGGCCGGGCAGGGGTTGATCCGGGCGCGGGTGGTGCACCAGCAGCGCCGGCCCAACAAGCGCATGTTCTCGCTGACCGCGGCCGGGCGCGCGGCGATCCGGCGGTTCACCGCGACGGCGCCGCGGCCGTCGGTGATCCGCGACGAACTGCTGATCAAGGTCCAGGCCGCCGACGCCGGCGACATGCGGGCGGTCCGCGACGCCATCCGCGAGCGACGGGACTGGGCCACCGCGAAATTGGCGCGCTACCAACGACTGCGGGCCCGCCTGCTGGACGGCCGCAGCGAAGAGGACTACCTGGCCCGCGCCGAACGGATCGGCCCGTACCTCACGCTGATCCGCGGAATCTCCTTCGAGGAAGACAACATTCGCTGGGCCGAGCACGCGCTGGCCGTCATCGCACGACGGCTCCCGACCACCGACGCCGACTCCGACGCCGGGGATTCGCGCTTGGTGGGTCCGGCAACCAATGGTTAACTGCCAGCATGCGACGACAACCGCTGCTGGCCCGACGCTTCTTCGATCGCTACGAGCCGGTGCACGCGGTGACGTACTTCGCGCCGGAGGCGCGGGCCGCGCTGGACGCCCTGGGCTACCGCGGATTCTGGATGGGCTATTTCGCGGCCCGCTCGGCGCCGCTGGGTGCGGTGCCGCGCGAGGTGGTGGCCGCGATCTTCTACAACTTCGCCCCCGAACGGGTGGCCAAGGCGCTGCCGGCGGCCTGGGAGATCGCGGGCCCGCAGGCCGCGCTTCGGGCGCGGCAGGAGTCCGCGGTCGCCGCGCTGCGCCGCTACGGCCTGCGCCCGGATGAAAACGTCGCCGTGGCAGCCGAACTCGCGGCCAAGGCGGCCCGGGGAGCACCGCTGGACGGGCGCCCGCTGTTCGCCGCCAATCTGGCGCTGCCCTGGCCGGAGGATCCGCTGGCCGCGCTGTGGCACGCGACGACGCTGTTGCGCGAGCAGCGCGGTGACGCGCACGTGGCGGTGCTGGCCGCCGCCGGCATCTCCGGTCGCGAGTCCAACGTCCTGCACGCCGCGGCGGGCAACGTGTCGCGCGACTACATCGCCCGCACCCGCGATTACGACGAGGCATCCTGGCGCCGGCACGAACAGCGCCTCGCCGAGCGCGGCCTGCTCGACGGCGACGGCGCGCTGACCGCCGCCGGCCGACAGTGCAAGGACCACATCGAAGCGACCACCGACGCGCTGGCCCTGTCGGCGCTCGACGCGCTGACCGACGACGAGGTGGAGACGCTGTTCGAGGCGCTCACCCCGATCACCCGCGCGGTGATCGCCGGCGGCGACATCCCCGCCGTCACCCCGATGACGTTGCGCCGCGACGAATTACACGACGACAGCGCGCATTTGGTGGCCCGATGAGCGGCCGGCCACTGCCCGGCGGGGTGGTGCACAAGCTACCCGCCGACCTGCGCGAATCATTGATCGGCAACGCCACCGCGCTCGCCGCGTGGAACGACATCACGCCGCTGGCCCGAAACGAGTTCATCTGCTGGGTCGAGGACGCCAAGCAGCAGGCGACCCGGGAGCGCCGCATCCGCCGCACCGTCGAGGAGTTGGAGGAAGGCAAGCGGCGGCCCTGCTGCTGGCCGGGGTGCAAACACCGCGAGCGCACCGGAAAGTAGTCGCGCGTCGGCACTCTCGCGCGCGAGCGCCGCTACCGGCCCAACGGTTTGTAGAAGACCAGGCCGTTGCCTTTGTTGTCATAGACCACGGCGCGTCGTTCGTGAGCATCGTCGTAGGGGCCCTTGACGATGCCACCGCCGCTGGCCTCGACGGCCCTGGCCGCGCCGTCGACGTCGGCGGTCTTGATGCCCACCACCACCTGGCCGGGGATCGGGTGGTCCACCGCGGTCGCCAGCGCCAGGGTGACCGGGCCCGCGTCGAGCGCGGCGAAGTGCGCCCCGTCGCGGAACTTCAGCGGCATACCCAGGGTCTCGCTGTAGAACCGGATCGACTCGTCCAGGTCGTCGGTCGACAAGATGATCATCTTCGCTTCGTGCTCGCTCATGGCGCCTCCCGTGGCCGGATCGGCTATCAGGGTAATGGAAACACCCGTCGCGCAGGAAGATTCGGCCAATCGCGGTCGGGCCGCGACCGCGACCACCCGATCGTTGACCGTGAAATACGCTGCGCAAAGCGGGGATTGGGGTATTGCCGTGGAGTTACCTACCGGAATGCGCCGGTAAACCGCGCCGGGCGCAGGCCCGACGTCAGCCCTTGGTCAGGGTGAATTGCGCGACGTCGGTGTAGCCCTCACGGAACAGGTCCGCGCAACCCGTCAGGTACTTCATGTAGCGGTCGTAGACCTCTTCGGACTGGATCGCAATGGCCTCGTCGCGGCGCGCCCGCAGCGCGGCGGCCCAGGTGTCCAGGGTGCGGGCGTAGTGCGGGCGCAGCGCCTGCACCCGCTGCACACCGAAGCCGGCCCGCTGCGCGTGCTCGATGACGCCCTTGGCCTGGGGCAGGTCCCCACCCGGGAAGATCTCGTCCATGATGAATTTCATGAAGCGCAGCTTGGTCATGGTGATGGGCAGGCCGCGCTCGGCGAACTCCTCGTCGCTGGGCTTGATGATGGTGTGCAGCATCATCACTCCGTCGTCCGGGAGCGCCGCGTAGGCCATCTTGAAGAAGTCGTCGTAGCGGTCGCGGCCGAAATGCTCGAAGGCACCGATCGACACGATGCGGTCGACCTTCTCGTCGAACTGCTCCCAGCCCTGCAGCAGCACCCGCTTGCTGCGCGGGGACGGATGGTTGTCCAGCCGGCGCTGCACGTGCGCCTGCTGGTTGCGGCTCAGCGTGAGGCCGACGACGTTGACGTCGTAGCGCTCCGGCGCGCGCACGATCGTGGTGCCCCAGCCGCAGCCGATGTCGAGCAAGGTCATGCCCGGCTGCAATCCCAGCTTGCCCAGCGACAGGTCGACCTTGGCGATCTGCGCCTCTTCCAGCGTCATGTCGTCCCGCTCGAAATACGCGCAGCTGTAGGTCCGGGTCGGGTCCAGGAACAGCGCGAAGAACTCGTCGGACAGGTCGTAGTGCGCTTGGACGTCGTCGAAATGCGGTTGCAAGTTGACGGCATCGCCGGTGTTCTCGGACAAGGCACAACCTCTGACTTATTCTGATCGGGTTTGACGGGCGCGACCGTGGCCGGTCGCCTCGCGGCTGCCTCAGTGTATCCGCCGCGTCGGCGGCCCCCGGCCGGCAGATCGCTTACCTGGGCGTCAATTGGGTTGATCCTCGGGGCGCGGTGTTAGCCGGGCCGGGAAGCCGGGTAGGCCAGCCCAGATCGACCGGCGGAAGGCAGGACGCGGATGGCCGACATCACCATGCTGATCCTCGCCGACCACGACTGGTTCCGCGAGCAGTTCGCCCGGCTCGACTACCTGCAGGCCCAGGCCGCCGACGACCGGGACGCGCTGCAGCGGGTGTGGCGGCCGCTCGCCGACAAGCTCGACGTGCACGCCTACATCGAGGAGAAGATCTTCTATCCCCAGCTGCTCAAGCGCGGCAGTGCGGACGCCGAGGGCGAGACCCTCGACGCGATCGGCGATCACAACGACATCCGCGACGGGGTGTGTGCGGCGAACGCGGCCCAGCCGGGCACCGAGCAGTGGTGGGCCGCGGTGGGACGCACCCGCGAGGCCAACGACGACCACATGGCCGAGGAGGAACGCGAAGGGCTGTCGGATTTCCGGCGCACCGCACCGATCGGCCTGCGCGAAGCGCTCGGGCGCCAGTACGCCGAGTTCATGGCCGAGCATCCCACCACCGAGGGCTTGCCGATCATCGATCGCGACCCGGCCGGTTACGTCGAGCAGGTCCACAACGCCCAGCCGCCCAAACCGGCCGACTTCTCGCTGCGCATCGGCAGCCTCAAGGGCCAATGACCGGCCCGATCGAGCCGAACGTGACGCGAATAACCGGACGCCGCCGCACACCGCGCGCGACACCGTCGCCGCCGAACCGCAGTACCCCGCCCTAGCTGGCCTTTGACGCCCCCGCGGCGCGTGTCGCCCGAGGTGGCCGAGCGGCTGCGACCGGGCCGGGTCGCAGCGCGGTCACCGCTGTTAGCCCACCCCCGCTGGTTCGTGCCCGGAAAGTTTCGGGTAAGCCATCAGTCAATGGGTATTCGCCGCCGCCGGAGGAAATGGGCACGTAAAGAAATCAGGGTCGCCGATCCAGCGATGCGTCAAACCATCATGGGCACCGCGATCGGAAACTTCATGGAGTGGTACGACTTCGGTGTCTACGGGTACATCGCGACCACGCTCGCCGAGGTGTTCTATCCGGGTAAGAGCGTCAGCGGCCTGCACCTGATCGCGACCTTCAGCACGCTGGCCGCGGCGTTCGTCGTCCGTCCGCTCGGTGGGTTCATCTTCGGCCCGCTGGGCGACCGCATCGGCCGCCACCGGGTGCTGGTCGTCACCATCCTGATGATGACGGTCAGCACCACCACCACCGGCCTGCTGCCCACCTACAGCAGCATCGGCATCTGGGCGCCGATCCTGCTCGTCATCGCCCGGATATTCCAGGGTCTGTCCACCGGCGGCGAGTACGTCGGCGCGATGACCTACCTGGTGGAGCAGGCCCCCGACCACAAGCGCGGCATGATGGTCGGCTTCCTGCCGATGGGGAATCTGGTGGGGTTCGTGCTGGCCGGCATGCTGGTCACCGGGCTGCAGACCTGGCTGCCCGACCAGGACATGTTGAGCTACGGCTGGCGAATTCCGCTGCTGCTGGGGCTGCCGTTCGGTCTGGTCGCGCTGTACCTGCGGCTGCGGCTGGAAGAGTCCTCGGCCTACCAGAGCGCCAACGACAGCCCGCACACGCCGGGCGGCCAAGGCCGCCAACAGATCCGGCGCACGGTGGCGCAGCAGTGGCGGCCGATGCTGATCTGCGCGGCGCTGGTGCTGACCTCCCAGGTCGCCGACTTCATGCTCACCGGCTATCTGCCCACCTATCTCCGGCTGTTCGTGCGGGTCGGACACACGGCCGGGCTGGTGATGATCGTGACCACGCTGGCCATCCTGATGGCCACGGTGGTGGCCGTCGCCAGCCTGTCCGACCGCATCGGTGTCAAACCCATCATGTGGACCGGGTGCGCGCTGCTGATCGGCGCCTCGGTGCCGGCGTTCCTGCTGATCCGATTCGGCGGCGTGTATCCGGTGATCTTCATCGGCGTGCTGCTGATCGGGCTGATGGAACTGTGCTTCGACAGCACCGGGCCGGCCATGCTGCCGGCGCTGTTTCCCACCAACGTGCGCTACGGGGCGCTGGCCATCTCCTACAACATCTCGATATCGCTGGTCGGCGGCGTCACCCCGCTGATCGCCCAGGCGCTGGTGTCGGCCACCGGCAACGTGATGGTGCCGGCCTACATGCTGATCTTCGGTGGCGCGGTGGGGGCCGTCACGCTGCTGTTCACCCCCGAGGTCGCCGGCAAACCGTTGCCGGGCTCGGGGCCCGCGGTGGAAACCGAACGGGAGGCCCGCGCGCTGGCCGACGACGTCCGCTAGCCCGGGAACGTTTATCGCGCACACGTTTATTTGGCGGTGACGGGTTATCCGTCACGGATGAGGTCCGGTTTCCACCGGCGGCTGTGTCTGCTCAACGCGCGGCTCGCCGAGATGTGCGCAATGGCCGCCGACGCGATCGCGCAGGCCACCCACGCGCTGCTGGACGCCGACCTGCTGACGGCCGAGGGTGTCATCACCCGCCAGCACAGCATCGCCGCCCTGGGCCTGCAGGCCGAGGAGACCGCGTTCGCGTTGTTGGCGTTGCAGGCGCCGGTGGCCACGGATCTGCGCGCGGTGGTCAGCGCGCTGCGGATCGCCGCCGACGCCCAGCGGATGGTCGAGCTGGCGGTGCACGTCGCCGAGATCGCCCGCCGGCGCCACCCCGACAGCGCCGTGCCGGCGGAGGTGCGGCCGATCATCGCGGCCATGGGTGAGGCGGCCGAGGCGCTGGCCGCCGGTGCGCGCGAGGTGCTGCTGTCCCAGGACCCGCGCCGGGCGGCGCAGATCCGCCGCGACGACGACACGATGGACGAGTTGCATCGCCGGCTGCTGTCGGTGCTGATGGACCCGGCGTGGACGCCGGGCGTCGCCGCCGCGGTGGACGCCACGCTGCTGGGCCGCTTCTACGAACGCTTCGCCGACCACGCCGTCGAGATCGCGCGGCGCGTCATCTTCCAGGCCACCGGGGGTTAGACACCGGCACATCCGGGTGTGGCCGACGCGCGCTCGGGCTATTAGGAGGTAGGCCGTCCAGACCGCGGGCGGCGATCACGGCGCCACAGGCGACAGAGGCGACAGGCGGGTGCGACAACCATGGAACCGATTTCACCGACGGATGCGTTGTTCCTCATCGGCGAGTCACGCGAGCATCCGATGCACGTGGGCTCGCTGCAGCTCTTCGAGCCGCCGCCGGACGCCGGCCCGCATTTCGTGCGCGAGAGCTATCAGGCGATGCTCGAGTGCACCGACGTGCAGCCCACCTTCCGCAAGCACCCGGCGTTCTTCGGCGGCGTCACCAACCTGGCCTGGTCGATCGACAAGGAGGTCGAGCTCGACTACCACCTGCGCCGCTCGGCGCTGCCCGAACCCGGACGGGTGCGCGACCTGCTGGAGCTGGCGTCCCGGCTGCACGGCAGCCTGCTCGACCGGCACCGCCCGCTGTGGGAGGCGCATCTGGTCGAAGGGCTCCAGGACGGCCGGTACGCCGTCTACACCAAGTACCACCACTCCCTGATGGACGGGGTGTCCGCGCTGCGGCTGGTGCAGCGGGCCTTCACCCCCGATCCCGACGACGACGAGGTCCGGGTGCCCTGGAGCCTGGCGCCGCGCCAGCGCGGACCACGCCGACGCCCGTCGCTGCTCGAGCGGGCCGGCCGCACCGCCGGGTCGGCGCTCGCCCTGGCGCCGTCCACGCTGAAGCTCGCCCGGGCCGCGTTGCTCGAACAGCAACTCACCCTGCCGTTTCAAGCGCCGCGCTCGATGTTCAACGTCCGCATCGGCGGCGCCCGGCGGGTGGCCGCGCAGTCCTGGCCGCTGGAGCGCATCAACGCGGTCAAGGCGGCCACCGGCGCCACGGTCAACGACGTCATCCTCGCGATGTCGTCGGGCGCGCTGCGCGCCTACTTGCTCGACCAGAACGCCCTGCCGGACGCCCCGCTCACCGCGATGGTTCCGGTCAACCTGCGCAAGCCCGACGACGACCGCGGCGGCAACCTGGTCGGCACCTTCCTGTGCAACCTCGCCACCGACCTGGACGACCCCGCCAAGCGGCTGGAGATCATCAGCGCGTCGATCCGCGACACCAAGGAGGTGTTCTGGCAGCTGCCGCCGGTGCAGCAGTTGGCGCTGTCCGCCTTCAACATCGGCGGGCTGTTCTTCGGGCTGATCCCCGGCTACCTGTCGACGGCGTCGCCGCCGTTCAACATCGTCATCTCGAACGTGTCGACCGGCCGCTCGGAGCGGTTGTACTGGCGCGGCGCCCGGCTGGACGGCAACTACCCGCTGTCCATCCCGCTGGACGGTCAGGCGGTCAACATCACCGTGACCAACAACGCCGACAACCTCGACTTCGGCCTCGTCGGCTGCCGGCGCAGCGTGCCGCATCTGCAGCGGATGCTCGGCCATCTGGAGGCGTCCTTGAAGGAATTGGAGCTGGCCGCCGGCGTCTGAGAAGCGCTGCGCCGCTTACCCGTTGCGGCCCGGCCGGTTTCCGGTGCAGCACTGTCTGCCCGACATGGCGCTGGCCTGCGACGACCCGTTGCCGGTGAAGTTCACCCCGTCGGCACCCGTTGGCAGCTAATCGACTTCAAACCCGTTGAGCACCAACGGGATTCGGGTCGAGAGCGTAATCCAGGTAGACGCTGGTACCGTCCGGGCGGGCGTGGATGGTGCAGTGCTCGGCCAGGTTGTGCATCAGCATGATGCCGCGGGACGCGCGTGGGTCGCTCGACAGCCGGCACGACGGGCTCTGCCACCGGCCGCGGTCGCTCACGCACACCCGGATCGACTCGGCGCCCGGGTCGTAGCTGGCCTGCAGCTTCATCGCGCCGGTTCCGCGGTGCGAGCGGTAGGCGTGCTCGACGCAATTGGCCAGCGCCTCGTTGACTCCCAGCACCACGTCGTCACGCACGTCGTCGGGCGCCCGCACCTCGTGCTGCAGCCACCGGTGCAGGGCGCGGCGCCACGCCGTCACGGTGTCGGGGCGGGCGCTGCCGGCCAGCGTCAACCGCACCGGCGTGGCAGTCTGCGACGGTAGTGGGCTCATGAGTGCCGCATACCCCGTTGCGGGGGCGGCGATAACCTTTTCCGGGTATCGCTTCGACCACGGATCAGTTGCGGTCCGGAATCCGGCGGCGCGGCCGCAGCACCGGCGTCACCAGTTGACCCGTGGCCAGGTAGCTGTCGAGATTGCGCAGCGCCAACGAAGCCATCGCCCGCCGGGTCCGGGCGGTGGCGCTGCCGACGTGCGGCAGCAGCACCACGTTGTCCAGGCCGACCAACTCGGCGGGCACGTGCGGCTCGTCGGCGAACACGTCCAGCCCCGCGCCGGCCAGTTCACCGCCGGCCAGCATCTCCACCAGCGCCTCCTGGTCGACGACGCTGCCCCGGGCGATGTTGATCAGGTAACCCTCGGGGCCCAGGGCGCGCAGCACGGCGCGGTCGACGAGTTTGTGGGCCTGGTGGTCGCCGGTGGTGGCGACCACCAGCACGTCGACCAATTCGGCGAGCTCGACGGCGGAGGCGGCATAGCGATACGGGGAGCCGTCGATGCGCCGGCGGTTGTGATAGGCGATGGCGCAGTCGAATCCGCGCAGCCTGGTCGCAATCGCCGAGCCGATGCGACCCAGGCCCAGGATGCCGACCTGGAGCCCGCTGACGTCCCGGCCGTACGGGAACGGCCCCTCGCGCGCCCACCGCCCGGCCCGCACATACCGATCGGCGGCGCCCAACCGGCGCAGCGTCATCAGGATCAGGCCCAGCGCGGTGTCGGCGACGGTATCGGAGAGCACGTCCGGGGTGTTGCTGACGCCGATTCCACGGCGGTCGGCGGCCGCGGTGTCGATCAGGTCCACACCGGCGCCGTTGTTGACGATGACCTCCAGGTTGGGCAACGCCGCGATCAGGGCGGCGTCCACTCCGGGCCGTCCCCAGGTCAGCAGCGCCCGCACCTCGGCGGCATGCTCGGCCAGGAACCGGTCGCGCGCGGCACCGTCGGGCAGTCTCGGGACGTCGTAGCGCGCGGCCAGCTCTTCTCCGAACGCCGGCTCCAATTCGCCGACCCGGAACACGCCGCTGAGCTTTGTCACCGCCACGCCTCCATCATCGCCGACGCGGCAACGCGGGAAGGAATCGCGTCGGGACGCGGTTGAACCGCGAATGCGCATCGGAGTCGTCTTCCCCCAGACCGAGATCGGATCGGACCCCGCGGTGCTGCGCAGCTACGCGCAGCGGGTCGAGGAGCTCGGGTTCACCCACATCCTGGCCTACGACCACGTCGTCGGCGCCGACCCGCGGGTGCACCGGGGGTGGCGGGGTCCCTACGACATCGACTCGACCTTTCACGAGCCGTTCGTGTTGTTCGGCTACCTGGCGGCGATCACCTCGCTGGAACTGGTCACCGGCGTCATCATCCTGCCGCAGCGCCAGTCGGTGCTGGTGGCCAAGCAGGCCGCCGAGGTCGACCTGCTCACTGGTGGCCGCTTCCGGCTCGGCATCGGATTGGGTTGGAACGCCGTCGAATACGAAGCGCTCGGTGAGACGTTCACCAATCGCGGCAAGCGCTCCGAGGAGCAGGTCGAGCTGATGCGCAGGCTGTGGACCGAACACTCGGTCACCTTCGACGGCAAATACCACACCGTGACCGCGGCGGGACTGGCCCCGCTGCCGGTCCAGCGGCCGATCCCGGTGTGGTTCGGCGCCGCCTCCGATCGCGCCTTCGAACGCGCCGGCCGCCTCGGCGACGGCTGGTTCCCGATGACCGAACCGGGACCCGGCCTGGACCACGCGCTCGAGCAGGTGACCCGCGCGGCCGAGGCGGCCGGCCGCGACCCCACGAGCCTCGGGATGGAAGGCCGGGTCAGCTGGACCGACGACCGCGACAAGCTGGCCGGCGACATCGCCGCGTGGAGAGCCGCTGGGGCCACGCATCTTTCGGTGAACACCATGAAGGCCGGGTTCGCCGGCGTCGACGAGCACCTCGCCGCGCTGGAGCGGGTGGCCGCCGACCTGAGGTAGCGCGCGCAGGTCACGCGCCCCCGGGCGCCGGCGTCACGCGCCCCCGGGCGAAGAGACCTGTTCGACCAGGCTCAGGTGCGAGTTGCGGCGCCGCGCCGCCGGCTCGGTCGTGTCGCGGACCTCGACCGTTCCACCGGTGGCGCAGTGCCGTCGTTGCCAGTCGCCGATCGCCTGATGCGCGGCGTGATCGAGATAGTTGGTGAGCAGGTGCACGGTCACCGAGGTGCGCTCGGGGATGGAGGCCAGCACGCCGGTCAGCCGTGGCAACGCCAGGAAGGTGCATGCCCCCTCGATGACGACGTGCCATCCGTCGCCCACCGGTTCGGCCTCGATCCTGGCCCGCACCACCCGCCACCCGGTCACCACCACGGCGAGCAGCAGACCGATCAGCACGCCGTGCAGCAGGTTGAGGAAGATGACGCTGGTGACCGTGACCAGATAGATGGCGAGATCGCCGTTGCGCAAAGCGGTTTCGATGTGCGCCGGCTTCAGCAACTCGATCCCGATGACGATCAGCAGGCCGGCAAGCGCGGCGGTGGGGATCTTTTCGACCAGCCCGGCAAAAGGCACCGCGAACACCAGCACCCAGAAGCCGTGCATGATGGTCGAAGCGCGGGTTTTCGCACCGGCGTTGACGTTCGCCGAGCTGCGCACGATGACCCCGGCGATGGGCAGCCCACCCAGCGCGCCCGACGCGATGTTCGCGGCGCCCTGGCCGATCAGCTCGCGGTTGAAATCGGTTCGGGGGCCGGTGTGCATGCGGTCGATCGACACCGCGGTGAGCAGGCTCTGCACGCTGGTGATCAGGGTGACGGTGATCACGGCGATCGCGACGGCCCCCCAATTCCCGTGCGGCAGGGACGGCAACCGCACCGCGTCCAGCACCGAGCCGTCCAGCTCGATCCGGGATACCTTGAACGGCAGCACCATTGAGATGATCGTGACCACCACGATGGCGACCAGCGGGCCGGGGACGATGGCCAGCCGGGCCGGGACCCAGCGCCAGGCCACCAGGATCGCGATCACCAGCAGGCCCAACACCAGTCCCGGGCGGTGCGCACCGAGAATCTGCGCGGGCAGGCCGGTGACATTGCTCCAGGCCGAACTCTTGGATGACCCGCCCAACAGCACGTGCACCTGCTGCAGGGCGATCGTGATGCCGATACCGGCCAGCATGGCGTGCACCACGACGGGCGAGATGGCCAGGGCGGCGCGGGCGATCCTGCTGAACCCCAACAAGACCTGCAGGACTCCCGCGACGACGGTGATGAAACAGGTTACACCCCAGCCGAATTCGGCCACCACGTCGGCCACCACGACGGTGAGCCCGGCGGCGGGCCCGCTGACCTGTAGCGGCGATCCCCCGAGCCATCCGCCGACGATGCCCCCGACGATCGCGGCGATCAGGCCGGCGAGAACCGGGGCGTCCGAAGCGATCGCGATCCCCAGCGACAGCGGAAGTGCCACCAGGAAAACCACCAACGAGGCGGGCAGATCGTAGCGGAGCACCTCGCGGAGCCGTTCGCTTCGCGACGTCGACACACCTTGCCGCTCTGGTGATCCGGCTCGTTGCATGGGGCCCTCCCCTGAATTCGTCAATGGCGGTGGGCTTTTGGATATCCACCCGGTAACGACACGCCGAAGGTTCGAATATCCGTACAGCGCAGGCGATTACAGATACCAGGAACGTCGTTGTCCAGCTGGCCAGACCTCGGCCGCTGGGTACGAAGGTAGGCGGACGCCCGACAACGGGTCAACCGGACCGGCCGGGCGCATACCGAATCCAAATGTTTTTGGATTACTCCAAAACAAAGACCGGGATCTGCCTGGCCGTCTTCGTCTGGTACTCGGCGTAGGGAGGATAGGCCTGGACCGCGCGTCGCCACCACTGCTCGCGTTCGGCTCCGGCCAGCTCCCGCGCCCGCAGAGTGACAACCTTGTCGCCGTCCTGCAGCGTCACCTCCGGGTGGGCCTTGAGATTGAAGTACCACGCGGGATGTTCCGGCGCGCCGCCCTTGGACGCGACGACGGCGTACCGGCCGTCGTGTTCCACCCGCATCAACGGCACGTAGCGCCTCTTGCCCGACTTCGCCCCGGTCATGGTCACCAGCACGACGGGCCGGTCGAAGACCTCGACCCCGTCGGTCGTGCCCTGCCGCAGAATCCGTTCGGTCTGTTCGCGCACCCAGTCGGTGGGGCTCAGTTCGATGTCGTCGGCCATACCAGCATTGTCACGGGCGCGTGCAGTGAAAGCCAATCGCTTAAATCAGCTAACTGGTTGCCGTTTCGGTCACGGCTCGGGCGCAACAGCCTTGCACCATATATCAGGCGCGTTGACATATATCAGGCTGGTTGATATAAAGTGGGCATGTCTCAACCAACGCACGAGATGTTCGAAGCGGCCTACCGGGGCGAGTCACCCGAGATGGGCGAGGGCGCCCGGCCGCCGTGGAGCATCGGCGAACCGCAGCCCGAGATCGCGGCCCTCATCGAGGCCGGCAAGTTCCACGGCGACGTGCTGGACGCCGGGTGTGGCGAGGCCGCGGTCTCGCTGTACCTGGCGGAGCGCGGGTTCACCACGGTGGGCCTGGACCAATCGCCCACCGCGATCAAGCTGGCGCGTGAGAAGGCCGCCCGTCGCGGCCTGACCAGCGCCAGCTTCGAGGTCGCCGACATCAGCGACTTCACCGGCTACGACGGTCGTTTCGGCACCATCGTGGACAGCACCCTGTTCCATTCGATGCCCGTCGAGCTGCGCGAGGGCTATCAGCGATCGATCGTGCAGGCCGCCGCGCCGGGGGCGTCGTACTTCGTCCTGGTCTTCGACCGCAACGCGATGCCGGCCGAGGGCCCGGTCAACGCGGTCACCGAGGACGAGCTGCGCGAGGTGGTCGGCAAGTACTGGGTGATCGACGAAATCCGGCCGGCGCGCATTCACGCCAACGTGCCGGAGAACTTCCTGGCCGCCTTCGAGGCATTCGCCGGCGCCGACATTCGCGACGAGGACAACGGACGTAAGTCCGTGGGCGCCTGGTTGCTGTCGGCGCACCTCGGCTGACCGCACCACGGAGCGCGCGGCTTACGGGCCGTCCCAGCTCTCCGGCAGCATCGGTATCCGGGCGCCGTCGCCGGATTCGTTGCCGGCCAACGTGTTCAGGCCCGAAGCGCGCACGCCCGACTTGGGCAGCGTGCCGGCGAAGCCCTGTATCGACCCGCCGGAGTCCGACGGCCGGTACCGGTCCTGTGCTGCCGATGCGACCGCTACTACTTCGTCGTCGCCCTCGATGAATTCGTAGCGGTATCCGGGGTCGATGACCGATCGTGGACGCCGGCGGGTGCGTCCCTGCTCCTGCTCGACCGCCGCAGCGCCGGCGCTCGAGGCCGCCGGCCGCCCGGCGGCTAGCGCGCTTCTGGCCCGGGTTTGCGCCTTCGAGTCCATGCCGAGCCCGAAGCTGCCCACCATGTAGCCGAAACCCTCGGCTCCGGTCACCGGGGCCGGGGGTACGGGCGGGGTCGCCGGCGGGGCAATCGCGGAGGCTACGGGCGCAGGGGTGGACACCGCCGATGTCGCCGGTGCTACCGGGCTGGTCGGGGCCATCGGAGCCATCGCCGGAGCGGCCGACACCACCGGCGGTTGCGCGCCCATCCCGGCGGGCTGCGGCATGGCAGCGGGCGCCGGGGCGCTCGCCGGAGCGGCCAATCCGGCCAACCCTGCCAGGCCCGCCAGTCCGGCCAGCCCTCCCAGGCTGGTGATGGACAGGCTCAAGCCGACCTGCAGCAGCAGCGGCAATTCTTGGAGGATGAACCGCAGTGTTCGGATGGTCCAGTTGATGATCCGGTAGGTCTGCCACGCGATGAAATAGTTGATCAGCGCCGGGAACTGGGACGGGTTGAGCAGGCCCGAAAGGTTCTGCTGGAGCCAGGCCACGGCCTGAGCGTTGCCGTTGAAGAAATTCCCGAGATTCTGCAGGTACTCCGACGGGCTCCAGTTCGGCTGGCCCTGACCGGGGATCTGCTCACCGTCGGGCCCGAACAGCATCTCCCAGATCTCTTCTGGGGTGGGCAGCTGAAAGGAACCCGTACCGCCGCCGCCACCGGCGCCGGTCCCACCGCCGGTGCCACTTCCGGCTCCCGTACCGGTGCCGGTTCCGGTCCCGGTCCCAGTGCCGGTGCCCGTTCCGGTCCCCGTGCCCGCTCCCGTTCCGGACCCGCTGCCGCTGCCGGCCTTCCCTCCGGTGCCCGACCCGGCGACGCTGGTCATTTGCACGGCTTCGGTCGTCGCCTGATAGGTGGTCATGGTGGTGGCCGCCTGAGTCCACATCCGCGCGTAGTCGGCCTCGTTGACCGCGATCGGAATCGTGTTGACCCCAAAGAAATTCGTCGCCACCAAGGCCGCGTGGGTCGCATGGTTGGCGGCCAGCTCCGGCAGCGTCGGCATCGCGGCCAGCGCGGCGGTGTACGCGGTGGCCACCCCCTGATGTTGGGCGGCCGCTTCGGCGCTCAACGCGCCGGCAAGCTGGAGCCATGCCAGATATGGCATGTGCGCGGCCACGTACCTGTCGGCGGTCGGGCCGTCCCAGACCGGCATGGAGCCGGTCAGCACGGCCGTCAATTCGGTTGCCGCCGAATCATATTGGGTGCTCAACCCCGTCCAGGTTGCTGCGGCCGCGAGCAGCGGGCCGGGCCCCGGGCCGCTGCTCAGCAGCGTCGAGTGCACCTCTGGCGGAAGGGCCATCCACACCGGCGCGGTCATCGTCAGCCCGCGCTCAGGTAGGTCGACGCGGACGCCGCATCGCCGGCGACATAGTTGACGCCGGCCAGACTCACCCCCAACCCGGCCCGCCCCAACACTTCAACACCCTTGGTCGCCGCGGCCGAATGCTGGCTGCCACGTTCACTGAACACCGCGGCGGCGGCCAGCGATACGGGGTCGGCTGCCGGTGGAACCACCACCGAGACCACCGGGGCCGCGGCCGCATGCACGGCCGCCAGTTGAGCGGTGATCGCGTCGACCGCCGCACTCGTCGCGGCCAGGCCCTCGGGAATAACTCGCAGCGTCATAGCGGCCGCTCCTTAGTATCGCCTTCCATATGCGCCGACCTGCACCGACGGCGGGCGACCCAGACCAAGCGCCACCACCCAGGCGAGCAGGCCGGCGACGAACCCGAAAACCAGATGCCAGCCCCCCCGCTCGAGCATCCCGTGCGATGCCCAGGCTGACAGGTTGGCTCCGGACTGCCACGTCAAGACCGAACTGGCAAGCGCCACAAGGTGAACGGGCGCGGCTGCGACCGCGAGTATCCACCGGCGCGTCCGCACCGCGGGAAGGGAAGCCACGGCATACAGCAACACGGCGGCGGCCACATAGCGACTGCTCCACAACGGATCGGTCAACCCGTGCACCGGCAACGCCGCGATCGATGACGCCGCACCGACCGCGAGCACCGTCTCGCGCCGTGCCGTCACCAGCGCAACCGCCGCCAGCATGGTCAGCCAGACCAACCCGCGGTGTCCCGGCAGAGCCAGCGGAATCCGGACGTCGGTGCAGGCGACGATGATGCCGACCGCGAGCAGGGGGAACGCCACCTCCCGGACGCCAGTGAGCCCGCCCGCCGGTCGCTGCATCACGGTCATGCGGGGATCATAAGCGGCCAGGACCTACACTTATCCGTATTTACGGCGTATTCACAGGATGGGATCCGTAAATGCGCAGAAATAGACGGGTGGCTCGGGTGGTTGCGGTTCTGGTCGTGAGCGCCGGGCTCGTCGCATGCGGCGGGTCGGGCGGGCTGCAACTGGTCGTGCAGGAGAACCAGCACGTGCTGCAACGATTCACCATCTCGCAGCTTCAGCAGCTCCCTCAGGTGGAGGTCGAGACGCCGCAATCACACGGCGCACAAATCCAGAAGGGACCCAGCGTGCGTTCGATCCTCAATGCCGCGGGCGCGACCGGCGTCGTCCGGGTGCGGGTGGAAGGCCGCGACCCGGCCCAGTCCCTGACGGCGGCCGAGCTCGATGATCGGACCATTCTCGGCTTCACCAAACGCGACACACTCAAGCTCACCGGCGCAAAACTCGGCCGTGATCAGTGGGTTCGCGATGTGACCGACCTGGTGATCAATCCATGACCGGCCGGGCCGCGCTGGCCGATGTGGACCTGCTGATCGGCATCGACGACACCGATAATCCCTATACGCCCGGCACGGGCCGGCGGGCCCGGGCCCTGCTGCACGAGTTGCAGGCGGCGGGCCTCGGCTCCCCGGCGGGCGCCACGCGTCATCAGCTGCTGGTCGACGACCGGATCCCGTATACGTCCCATAACTCGAGCGCCTGCCTGGCCTGGCGGAGCCCCGACGGCGATCCACACGCAGCGCGAACCGGGATCATCGAACTCGCCGGGCGATTCCTCGAACGGGTATGCCCTCCCGATGCGGACCCCGGGCTGGCCGTCGTCGTTCCGGGCGAACTCGCCGGCGCCGCGCCGCGCCTGATCGAATTCGGACGCCGCGCTAAGCGAGAAGTGTTGCATCCCAACGAAGGCCGCGAACTCGCCGCGGCGGTGGGTGTGCATCTGTCCGGTCACGGAGGCACCCGGGAGGGCATGACCGGCGCGCTCGCGGCGGTCGGACTGCATTTGTCCGGCAACGACGGGCTGTTCATCACGTTGCCCGGCATCCGCGAGCTGCCCGACCGGGCCACCGTGGAGACGGTTTTCGCCACGGCGCCCATCGATCTCGCCCGCGACGCCATGTACCGTCAGCCCCGTTCCGGCGAGGTGATCGAACTGGGCGACTGGGTACGCCCGGTGTTGCTCGACGGGCTCGCCGTCTTGCTCCTCGAGCCGCCGCGCCAACAGGACAACGGCGGTAGGACATGGCGAACGGCACCGCGCGCGGTGGTCAAGCAATACTGACTCCACGCACCGTGAGCAGGGCGCTCGGCTTCGACGGCATTCGCCGGGTTTCGGGGCCCGTCATTCGGGAGATCCTGATTGGAGGCAGTGCAGACGTTCAGAGGAGATCTCGGTGGATCAGCAAGTCAGCTCCGACCCGCCCGCTAGGCCCGAGGACGCTCAGAAGGCAACCGAGGAACAGCGCAAGCTGCAGGAACAACTCGATCACCAGGACGAAGATCCGGACGGCCCGGGATTGCACCAATCTCGGCACGACCTTCCCGACGAGAGCACACGATAGTCCGCGAAAGCCAGTCATTCGCAACGTGTTTGATCCGTCTAACAAGGCGTCGGACTCAGGATGGGGATTGCGCCGCGGATTGTGACGGCGCCGGCCGCCGGTGGTCATGGGCAAGCGCCGCGGCCGCCTGCCAGGTCAGCGCCATCCCGCCCAGAACCGCGGTCGGAATGGCCCACAGCCGTCGCACCATCAGCGCGCTACCGCATTGATCAACGTAGTTGGTGCCCGCCGGGCCGACCGCGCTTGACGCCTGGGTCAGCTCCGTCGTGAAGCCGCTGCCGCACTTGACCTGCAGGCCGAACTGATCGTAGGCATCGATGAAGACCGGGAACCGCAGCGCCAGCAGGCCGCCGGCCAGGCACACCACGGCCGCGAAGACGATCAGCGGACCGCGGTGCATCACGCCACCCCCTAGGTCATGCACACGTTGGCGAACAGCAGCACCGGCCAGGACACGATCGAACCCAGGAACGACACCACTAGATCGACCCCGTGCATGTCGTGCAGATGCGCCGTGTGGGTGCTCGACCAGATGACGCCGACGATCAGGTACGGCGTCCCCAGCAGGATGCCCAGGCCCAGCAGTTCGGCGATGGTCAACTGATAGTCCAGGACTTTGCGAATCGTGCTGAGCATGGGCCTGCCTTCCCGCGGGCGCTGCGGACTGGACGGCAATTATGTTAATCGCCGTTCGCACAGTCCGGTAGTACCCCGGGGATACTTGTCACCCGTGCCATCGGCCCGGTGCAACCGAAGATGCGGGGCCGCATGGGCGGTCCGGGAACAGGCGTTGCCGCCGCGCGCCTGAGCCGGCCGAAAAGTGGAGCGTGGTTCGCCAACCTATCAGCGGCGTTGCCGGCCGGCGCCGCGAAGTCCGTCGCGCGATGCGGCCGCGGGTCGTCCCAGCACGGTGACCTCCATCAGCCGCCGAACCGTGGTGCTGGCGGGCGCGCCGGTGTTGGGGTAAACCAGCCGGCCGATGTCCACCGCCAGGGCGAACGCGGCGTGCACGGCGTAGCGGGCGCGGCCCAGGGTCAGTTCCGGTCTGGCCGCCACGGCGAGCCGGGCCCAGGATTCGACGGTGGAGCGCTGAATGTTGTAGAGCAGCACCGCGTCTGTCTCCGGCAGGTTGTGCCGCTCGGTGTAGTACACGCACGCCAGCTCGGGGTTGGCGAAGGACCGCGTGACGTAGGCCTCGATGAGGCGCGCCAGCGCCTGCTCCGGGTCGCTGCTGGTGGCCAGGATGCTGGACAGGTCGGCGGAGAGCTGGTCGGCGGCGCGCCGGTAGTAGACCGCCAGGATCGCGGCCTTCCCCGGAAAGTATTGGTAGATGCTGGCAACCGGGATGCCGACCGCCGCGGCAATGTCTTCCATCCCGGTTTCCCGGTAGCCGCGCTCGTTGAACAGCCGCATCGATTCGTGCAGCAGCAGTTCGTAGCTGCCGGCGGCGCTGGTCAGCGTCGGCGCCCGCGCCGGTTCGGAGCCGCGGCCCCGCTGTGTCGGCAGCTCGGCCTTCAGCACGGCGGCGGCGATGTCGCTCAGCGTCGCGCGGATCTCGGCGTTGCCGAGCCGGGACCGGTGGTCGGTGATGCTGCCGATGACGCTCAGGGTGGCCGCCGACAGGATCCAGCGTTGCCGCGACGTGAGTTTCGGCCGGAGCTTGATCAGCGGACGCTGCAGCCGCCGGTTGATCACCTTGATCTGCTCGGCCAACTTGCGCTGGTCGTCGCCGCGCAGATAGCGACCCTCCCAGCGATAGAGCCCGCCGGCGGTGCGGTTGACGATGGTGGTGTCGATCAGCGCGGTGGTGAGGGCGCTCAGGGTTTCCCCCGGATCGGCGTCGGCGGGCAGGTCGTCGGCGAACGCCGTGGCGTCCACCAGTTGCTGGCCCAGCGCCAGGAAGACCTCACGGAACAAGTCGTATTTGCCCTGGGAATGCCGGTACAGGGCGGCGGCCGAGATGCCAACCCGCGCCGCGATGTTCTCCATGCTGACCGCGTGGTAACCGAGCTCGCTGAACGCGTCGGTGGCGGCCCGGGCGATCTGGACCTTGCGGTCCTTCGGGCGCCGCTTCACCGGATCCGCGGACGCTCGGCTGGCCGATGGCATACAGATCACCGTAGCCGCAGCAGCCGCTGACCGGGCGATTGGTGGACGGCCGGCCGGGCGCAGCCGGTGAACCGAGCGCACCCGGTTGGGCGCAGCGTGATATCCGAGGTCACTGGCCGGCCGACCCCGTTACGCCCCGCCGAATTCCGGCCGCAGCACCGGGGCAAGCACGCCGAGTGGGATGTGCGGCTGGGCGGTGCCTCCGTCCATCGACCACTGCTCGGATTGCCCGTACTGGATCGGGGAGTCGTGGCCGACCGGGTAATCCGGCAGGTACAGGATCAGCTCGTCGGGCGTCAGCGCCCACGCCTTGTAGCCGCCCGAGAACACCTTGTCCGGTGTCCAACGATCGACGGTGAACGGATACGTTCCCGGCGAGTGCTGCCATGCGGCGCGGTCGAGGGCCTCCTGGATGAACGGTTCGGCCAACGGCGGGATGGCGGCCAACGGGTCCACACCGGGTTTGGTGATGTCGGCCAGCTGTAGCTGCCTGCCGTTAGCCATGTCGAAGGTGAAGGTGCGGTAGGCGTTGTTGAAGGCCGGACCGTCGGCGTGGTAGTCCTCGTGGAATACCACGCTTTGGGCCGGGCCGTGTCCGAAGACCTGAAAGTTCTCCTCGCCCCAGCTGTCCTGGACCATCGAGGCGCCCTTGCTACGCCAGTTGGTCATCAGGGTGCGCAGATATTGGCGAATCGGCGGGCCGCTGGTCGGGTTGTCGATCAGATCGCCGGGCATCGCCATCTTGATGTCGCGGACGGCTTTTCGTTCCGACAGCACCGAGGTGTGGCAGTACTGCCCGTCCCAATCGCCGCCGAGATCGCCGCAGAACGACTGCGCCGACGCCGACGCCACGGGTGCGGTGAGCGCCGCCATCGTCACCGCCGCCGCGCCGACCGAGAACTGGAAGATGCGCATCGCCCGAAACGCCTTACGGCAGTTCGACTTTGCTGGCCAGCCAGCGGCCGCCGACATTTTCCATGGTGATCTTCATCCGGCTGCGGTCGACGCGGCCGTCGGGTCGCACCGTATTGCTGACCGTCTGGTCCACCATCAGCAACACCACCACCCTGTTCCTGCTCTGGGATTGGATCGCCGAGTCCACCACCGTGCCGTGCGCCGTGGCCTTGTTGTCGATGAGCAATTGCCGAAGCTGCACACTGGCTTTGGTGTAGGTGTCTTTGAACTCGCCGGTGGCTCCGCCGAGCACGGCCGCGAAGTTCTGGTCCACCTGGTTGGCGTCGATGCTCGTCAGCACCTGGGCATAGTCGACCGCGGTGCGCTGCGCCGCCTGCCCGGCCTGGGCCACCGCACGCTGGTCCCACAGTTTCCAGCCCAGCCCCCCGGCCAGGCCGAACGCGCCCGCGTAGACGGCGACGACGAGCGCGGCGCGACCGTACCGTTTCCATTGCCGCGCCGCGGTTTTCGGCTGAGATTCGGTGCGGTCCGCCGTGGCTTTTCGGTCATCGTCGGGCGGCTGCTCGACATCGTCGGCGGTGGCGCGTTCCTGGTCGGCGGTGACGGTCACGCTGGTGTCTCCTTGCGGTCTTGAGGTGGGTTCAGTGCGGCGGCTCGATGGGCAGCACCGGCCCGCCGTAGGGCGTCGGAATGGTGAAGCGGCCCTTGGGTGTTGGGTCGGTGGTTTGACCGAGATCCGCGCCGGGGGGCGGCCCCGCGGTGTCGTCGCCGCCCGGGCGAGGCGCATTCTTGGCCCCGCGGACCAGCACCTGTGGGTCGTCGTCTCGGCAGTAGGTGTACAGGAACGGTTCAGGGTAGTCCGCCGATGACGACGGGCGCCGGGGGGTGCCGTAGTCGCAGGTGTAGCGAGGGTAGATGTCGGCGGTGGCCCACAGCCCATGTTCGTGCATGGTGGTCATCAACGCCTCGAGCGTGGACCCGCGGTAGTTGGGGAAGACCGCGTTGAGCGCCGGGACCCGCAGGTAGACGACCCGCGCGGTGGTGACCAGGTTGGCCAGCAGCCCGACCATGGTGTCGGAATTGTCGTCGAACAGGTTGTCCACCGTGGACAACGCATGCGGGGTCTGGTCGACGAGTCGGCGGTAGCCGCGGTCCATCTTGTTCACACCGGCCATCAGGTCGCCGACGTTGCGGGCGGCGACCGAGAGGCCGGCGTTCTTGTCGGAGAGGGTCATCAGCACGACGCGGCTGGTCTTGAGCATGCTGACCGTCTGCGGCAGCACCGGGTCCATGGTGGAGAGCAGGAAGGTGGATCCGTCGATGATGTCGGTGAGTTTTTGCGGGCCTTGGTTGCTCAAACTCAGCTCCCGCTTGACGATTTCGAGTTTCTTCGGGTCGGTCTGGGCAATCAGCCCGTCGGCGTCGGCCAGCACCTGCGAGAGCGGAATGGGCGTGGTGGTGTGTTGCGGGCCGATCACGCTGCCGTTCGACAGGAACGGGCCGGTGTTGGAGGTGGGCTCGAAGTCGATGTACTGCTCGCCCGCGGGGGACAACCCGGACACCCGCACCGGGCTGGATGCGGGAATCTTGGTGTGCGCGTTGATGTTGGCGACGACCTCGACACCGCTGGGGATCGGTCGCAGCGATGTGATCCGCCCGACCCGGATGCCGCGGACGGACACGTCCTGGTTGGCCAGCAGTCCGCCGGATTCGGGCAGCCGGATGGTGACCTGGTAGGTCGACTCCAGCGGGTTGACCCGCAGGGCGCCGAGCGCCAGGTAGGCCCCGCCGACCACGAGCGTGACCAGCAGGGCGAGCCCGGACAGCCAGGTCCGTTGGCGGTGGCCGGCTTTCACTACGCCGACGACGAGACGGCCGAGGGTGTCGATCACCGCGGTGGCTCCGGGACCATGGGATCCGGGGGCGCCTGCCCGGCGGGGGCCGGCGGCAGCGGCGGACCGGACGGCGTCCACGGGCTCTGGCCCATCGGGGTTTGCGGCCCGCGGCCCACCACCCGTTCCTGTAGCCGCCACAACACGTACTTGATCGAGCCGATCAGGTAGTTCCAGTCGCGGCGCATCGGCCCGTGGAAGGCCGGATCACCCTTGAATCCCCCGGTCTCGGCGCCGGTGCCGGGGCGGGACCCGAGTACCAGCCGGTCGAAGCTGCCGCGGACCGAGATGGCTTGGCTGGGCGTGGCTTTCACGAACGGCGGGATCAGCCGGTTCAGGCCGGCCAGGCTGGTGTCGGGGCTCAACACTACGTCGTTCCAGGCGGCGGCGATGGCGTTGGCGTCCTTAATGACGCTGCGGCCGGTCTTGTCGGTGCCGGCGATCGACGGGAATTTGGAGAGCTGGCGGGTGGTGGCCCCGAGTTCGTCGACCACGTCGGCGATGTCGTCGGCGTTGCCGGACAGCACGTCGGTGGCGGGGCCGACGGCCCGCAGCACGTCGGTGATCGCCTGGTTCTTGGCGTCCAATCGGTCGGCCAGCGCCGCCGTTTCGGTGACTGCGGCGTCGATTTGGTCGGAGCGGGCATTGAGCTTGGTCAGCAGCGAATTGGTCCGGTTGATCAGGTCGCCGAAGGCGCGGCCCTGGTCGCCGGTTGCCTTGCCGGCTCCGTTGACGATGTTGGTGAAGTTGCGGACCGCGCCGCCGTTGACGAGCAGGGCCGCCGAGCTGAGCACGCTTTCCACGGTGGCGGCGGCGCGGGTGGCCGGCAGCCCGATGGTGTCGCCGGCCTTGAGCAGCGGGGCGCTGGGATCGGCCGGGACGGGTGGCTTGATCGCGACGAACACGTCCCCGAGCGGGGTGGCCGAACGCAGTTCCGCGGTGCTGCCGACGGGGACCCGGACACCGTCCATGATGCGCAGAGTGGTCACCGCGGTGTAGTTGCGCGCGACCATCGATTCGAGCTGCCCCACATCGGCGCCGGCGAGTTTGACCTTCGCGTGGGCGGGCAGGTTCAGCGCGTTGGAGAAGACGGCGTTGAGCAGGTATCCGCCCGAGCCGATCCCCGGTGCCGGCAGCGGCAGGCTGGCCAGTCCGTTGGTGGCGCAACCCGAGCTGGCCATGACCGCGCTGCACGCCACCGCCAATGCCTTGCGCTTGCCTGCCTTCATCGCTACTGCCCCATCGCCGAAAGACCGTCGAGTATGTAGGTCAGCCCGAAGTCGGGGCCGTAGTCCTGCAACGTGCCGGTGCTGCAACCTAATTGGCGCAGATGCATCAGATTGCACAGCTCCTTGGCGGACTGGCTGTCGGTGAGCGCCTTGTCGAGCAGGCCGTGCACCCGGATCGCGCCGTTGTTCTGGTCGACGGTGTTGTAGAGGTTTTCCAGGGTCAGCGGCAGCACGTCGAGCAGCTCGGCCACGCCGCGCTGATCGTCGACGAGTGTCTTGGCGGCGGTGTCGCCGTTGCGGACGGCCTGTTTGAGGTTGTCCCGGTTGTTCTCCATCAGCGTGGTGACCTCTTCCAGGATGCGGTTGATGGTGCGACCGGTGGCGCCGGTGCCGAACTTCTCGTCGGCCAGGATCTGGCTGAGCTGGCGTGTGGTGGAACCGAATTCGCGCACCTTGGCGTCGTTGCGCGCGGCGGCCTCGGTGATCGAGCTGAGGTCGGTGATGATGGTGGTCAGCTGCTCGCGGGTGGTGACGCCCCGCTCGGAGCTGAGGCGCAGCGCCTTGGAAAGCTCATCGAGGGCGGCCAGGATCTTCTTGCCGTTCCCGTCGGTGATGGCCACCGCCGCGTCGCTCACGTCGGCGATCGGCCCGCCGCCTTTGCCGTCGCCCTTGAGCGATTTGGACACCTTGTCGAGCATGTCGAGCACCCGGTCGAAGGCGACCGGCGTCTTGGTCCGGGTGAGCCCGATGGTGTCGTGGTTCTTCAGCACCGGCCCGCCGCGATACGGCGGCGTCAGTTCCACCTGGCGGTCGGTGAGGATCGAGGTGCTGATGGTGACGGCGCGGACCGCCGCAGGAATCTTCACCTTCTTGTCCACCGTCAGCTCGGCCTCCACATAACTGCCCTTGGACGTGACCTTGCTGACCTTGCCCACCGGCATGCCGAGCACCGCCACGACATTGCCCTCGTACAGGCCTGCGGCGCTGTCGAATTGGGCCGTCACTGTCATGGTGTCGAGGCGGGCCTTGACGTAGTGGCCAACCACCCCGATGGCGACGGCGGCCAGCGCCGCGGCGGCGGCAGCCAGGGCGATGAGTTTGCGTCGCCGGGACGTCATTTGCAGTCCTTGAAGTACTGGATCATGTTGAATTCCTTGGCCCGGCCGCTGATTGCGCACATCCAGGAGTCGATGGCCAGCCCATTGGGCAGGTTGAACTCGACGACCGGGCCGTAGCCGGTGGCGTTGGTCAGGCCCCGCAGCGTCACCGGGGCGACCTGCAGGATGTTGCGCACCAGGTCGTCGTGCTGGCCGACCATGTTGGTCAGCTGGTGCAGGTTCGCGAACAACTCGTCGAGCATCGGCCGGTTGTTGACGACGATCTTGTCGAGTTGGTCCACGAGTTCGGTCAGCGCCGCGAACATGGCGTGGAAGGTGGCCTGTCGCGCCACCAGGTGGCCGAGCAGATCCTGACCCTGATCCATCAGATGCCCGATGTTGCTCTGCTGATTGCGAAGCGTATTGACCACGCGCTGAGTGCTTTTCAGCAGCGCACCCAGCTGGCCGCGCCGGTCCGCGGTGATCGTCGACAACGTCTGCAGGTTTGCGACGGCCTGAGGTACCAGCGGCGGCACCCCGCCGAGTTGTTTGCCCAGCACGGCCAGTGACTGCGCGAACTGGTCGGAGTCGACCTGCTCGAAGGTGGTGGTGGCGTCCTCCAGCAGCGACTGCAGGTCGTAGGGCACCTCGGTGTGGGCGAGCGGGATCGTGTTGGCTGGTAGGGAACCCGGGCCGTCGGGCACCAACTCCAGATAACGCGACCCGAGGATGGTCATGACCTTGATCACCGCTCGGGTGTCCTTGCCCAGCGGCACGTTGTCGCGCACGCTCAGACCGGCCTCGACGTGATCGCCGGCGAGTTTCATGCTGGTGACGTGCCCGACCTCGATGCCGGCGACGGTGATGGGGTTGCCGGGCCGCAGCGTTGCGGCTTGCAGGAATTCGGCGGTGTAGTGGCTGTATCCGACGCCGAGCAACTTGATTCCCAGCGACACCGCGACCAGGACGGCGACCACCACCAGCCCGGCCAGCCCGAGCCATGTCCGGTTGTAGGACTCCAGCGGGCGCCGTCGCAGCCACCGCAGTTTGCGTGTGTCAGCCATTGGCCATGTTCCTGCATCGCGGGGTGTGCCACCCCAGGTTTTTCGTGGTGATCGGATACGCGTTGCCGGGCGTGGCCGCGTTGACGATGAAGGTGGTGATGTCGTTGAGTCCTGGGAAGAATCCGGTGGCGTTCAGGTCGCACGCGTAGGCGTTGCCGTAGGAGCCCTCACTGACGGCGCGGGCAAATCCCTTGAGCAGCAACGGCAGGTTGTCTCCGGTGAACGCCAGCTGGGGCTCGATCCCGACCAGGTGCTTGCTGAATCCCGGCTCCCGGGTTATCAGTTCGTTCAGCGACGGGTCGACGTCGTCGGCGATCGCCGACAGCCGCCGGGTCACCCGGGCGATCGAGCCCACGTCGTCCTGCAGTGCCGCGCGGCGGTCGTCGAAATTGGCCACCGCGTCCCGTGTTTGGTTCAGGGCCTGGTCGAGGTCGTCGTTCTGCCGGGCGACGGTGTCGGTGACTCTGGTCAGGCTGCTGATCAGATCGCCCAGCGACTGGTCGCGCGCCGACAAGGTCTTGGTGATCGTCGACGTCTGTTCCACCAGCAACGGAATGGAGGCCTGGTCGCCTTGTAAGGATTGCAGGACACCCTTGGTCAGGTCGTCGGCGTCTTTGGGGTTGAGCAAGGTGAACAGCGGCTCGAAGCCGTTGAGCAGCTTGCCGACGTCGAAGGAGGGATCGGTCTGCTGCACCGGTATCACACTGCCCGCGGACAGCGTTGTCCTGCTTCCGCTTTCGCCGAGCGACAGCCCCAGATACCGCTGCCCGATGATGTTCTGGTAGGTCACCGAGGCTACGGTATTGCCGTACAAACGCTGGTCGTTTTCGACGATGAACGACACCTTCGCCAATTTCCCGGCCAGTTCCACCTTTTCGACCCGGCCGACACGCACGCCGGCCATCCGGACGTCGTCGCCCACCCGTAGCCCGTACACGTCGGTGAACATCGCCGCGTACGGCGTGGTGGGGCCGGCCACATCGCGCCGCAGGGTGGCATACACCATCCAGGTCACGGCGATGGCAATCGCCATGAACAGCGATAGGCCGATCAGCGGTCCGCGCACCCTCATGTCGGTCCACCCGTCGCCGGCCGTAGCTGCAGGGAGACCGCGCTGCCGCGCGCCACCGGCCCCAGGAGCAGCTGCGTCGCCACGGACGCCGGCCGGCCCTGGCCGGTGATCAGACCCAGCTGGTCGCGTTCGCGTTGGCTACCAACGGGACCGACGTTGCCGCCGTACGCCGCTGGTGCGACCGGACCCGGCGGGGCCGGGCTCGGCGGGGGCGCCGGCGGCGGCGCGTCGTCGGGGTCGGCGGTGCCCGGCACCCGGGGCGCGGGACCGATCTGCCACGGCCACCACGGCAAGGGCGGGTTGGGGTCGGCCAGGCTGGGATTCGGGTTGTACAGCGGAGGGCCGGTCGCCACCAGGTTGCCGTCGGGTCCGATCTGGGTGCCCGGCGGCGGCGCCAGATCCGTGGGTGGGTGGTAGTTCTGCGGTAGCAGCACCTCGGGCAGGTCCGGCCGCACCGCGATCGTCGGCGCGGTGAAACAACTGGGCCCCTGCAGCTGGCCATATCGCGGGCAGTCGGCCCGGGTGTAGGTGTAGGTGGGTGTCAACGCCAGATTGACGCGCATGTTCCCGGTGTCGAGCTCGGGATCCCATACCTCTTGAAAGAACTTGTCGGACAGACGATTCAGCCTGGTGAAGATGGGCACGAATTTGTCGCTGTTCATCGCGAAGACGCCGAGGACCGGGGTGAGATTCTGCGTCATCTCGATCAGCTGGTCGGTGTGGTTGTCGAAGGCCTGCCGGTTGACGCTGAAGGTGTGGTAGGAGCCGGTGACCAGCGACCGGAACTGCTCGCGCTTCTCGACCAGGGTCTGCATCGGTCTGACCGCGTCGTGCAGGACGTCGACCAGGTCCGGCGCGGTGGACTGCAACCCGCGGGTAGCGTCCAGCAGCGCCGAGACCGTGGACGGCCCGGGGTCGGTGGCGACGATGGCGTTGAGCTCGTCGAGCACCCGGGTCAACTGTGCACCGGCGGTGAGCAGCGGGCCGCGCCGGTTGTTCGTGGCCGCGGCGACGGCGGCCAGGATGCCGACGCTGTGGTCTTCGCGGCCCCGCCCGGTGGCGGCCAGGATGTCACGCAGCTTGCTGATGGTGGTCTGGAAGATCACCGTCGACAGCTGCAGGTCTTCGGGGATGCGCGCACCGTTGCGGATGCTGGGGCCCGGCGCGCCGTCGACGAGTTGCACCGACGACACCGCGAACACGTTGCTGGGAACCACCCGCGCCGTCACCGCGCTCGGAATATCCTGGGCGTATTCGGGTTTCAGGTTGATGTGCACGTAGTTGGGCTTGCCGTAGGCCGCGGGAATGACGTTGTCGACCGCGCCGACGAGCAGCCCGTGATACTTGACGTCGGACCGGGCCGGCAGCCCGTCACCCACGTTGGTCAGCTCGGCGACCACGCGGATGTAGTCGTTGAGCCGCCCGGTGGACTTCAGCAGCAGGCCGCCGGTGATCAGCCCGGCGATCAGCAGCACCGTCGCCCCCAGGGCCAGCAGCTGGTGGTCGGTGGGGCCGCGGCCGTCGAAGTCTAACGAATTCGCCATTCAGCCACCGAATCTCGCGCCCGCGTCGATGCTCCACAACGCCATGGTGAGCAACATGTTGACCATGATCACGACGGTGATGCTGGCCCGCATCGCATGCCCGGCGGCTACTCCCACACCCTCGGGGCCGCCGGCGGCGTAGAACCCGTAGTAGCACTGCACGGTGGAGGAGAGCCAGACGAATACCACGCATTTGAGCACCGAGTAGGCGATGTCCTTGGCGCTCAGCATCATCGTGAAGTAGTGCAGGTACGGGCCGATGGATCCGCCGCTGATGATGTTGGCCACCACCTGGCAGGTCAGGTAGGTGACCGCCAGGCAGGCGATGTAGAGCGGAATGACGGCGATCACCGATGCCATCAGCCGCGTCGTGACCAGGAAGGGGATGGGGCGGATGGCCAATGATTCCAGCGCGTCGATCTCTTCGGCGATGCGCATGGCGCCGAGTTGCGCGGTGAACCGGCAGCCGGCCTGCATCGCGAAGGCCAGCGAGGCCATGATCGGCGCCAGTTCGCGGGTGTTGACCAGTGACGAGATGATGCCGGTCGCGGGGCCCAACCCGAGCAAGTTCAGGAAGTTGTATCCCTCGACGGCCACCAGCGCGCCGGCGGTGAAGCCGAGCACCACCGCGACGCCCGCGGTACCGCCGCCGACCACGATCGAGCCGTTGCCCCACGCGATGTTGGACAGCAACCGCAGGAATTCGGTCCGGTATTGCCGCAGCACGGTGGGCACCGCGAGCACCGCCCGGACGAAGAAGACCAGCATGTGTCCCAGCCGCATGGTGGGCGCGGCGGCGACCCGATAGGCACCGACGAACGGTCGCGCCAGGCCGGGGATGTAGGTCGAGGCCGTCATGTCACAACCCGGTCCTGGGGAACAGCGTGTTGTACAACTCGCTGATGCCGACGTTGACGATCATCAGCACCAGGATCGACTCCACCACGGCCGCGTTCACCGAGTTGGCCACGCCCGCTGGTCCGCCCTTGGTGAAAAGGCCTTTCTGGCAGGCGATCACCGCGACGATCGCGCCGTAGATCACGGCCTTGAGCAGCGCGACGATCATGTCCTCGGTGGTGGCGAAGGACGAGAAGGTCGCCACGAAACTGCCCGGCGCGCCGCGCTGGAAATACACGTTGAACAGATAGCTGGCCAAAAAGCCGACGAAGCAGGTGATTCCGGTCAGGGCGACACCGACCATGATCGCCGCGGCGAAGCGCGGCACCACCAGTCGGCGGATCACCGAGACGCCCATCACCTCCATCGCGTCGGTCTCTTCACGCATGGTCCGCGAGCCTAGGTCGGCGGTGATGGCGGAGCCGACGGCCGACGCCATCAGCACCGCGGCCACCAGCGAGGCGGCCTGGCGGATCACGGCGAGCCCACTGGCTGCGCCGGCGAGCGACGTCGCACCGACCTGGTTGGCCAGCAGGGCGAACTGGATGGACAGCGTCACGCCGATCGGCAGCGCCACCAGCACGGTGGGCAACACCGCCGTGGCCGCCATGAATGCGCCCTGGCGCACGAATTCCGCCCATTGGAAGCGCCCGGTGAACAGATCGACCACGCAGTACTCGACGGTGCGTACCACGAGAATGTATTGCTCGCCAAGGGTATTGAGTGAGGCAAGCGGGTGGCGCACGACATATCCGGCCGACCACTCCTGGATGGTGGCCACGCTGTCGGGTGCTCGGTCCTCGTCGAGCGCGCGCTCGTCCTGGGCGGTCATCGCCGGATGCGCCCCGGGGCAGCCACTCGCGGCTGCCGGTGTTCGTCACTGAGCGTTCGCTGTGCCCCCACGGGCGGATATGTTAACGGCTACTCAGCTTCGGCGGAAGATCTTCGTTGTCGGTCTCAGCGGCTGCGCTGCGGAGACGCGTGCGCTGAATTGGTGATGACCCACGGTCATCTCCGTTACAGACCTGGTGCGGTGCCTTGACGTGGCGATCGCTTCGGGGGAAGATCGCCTTCCACGCGGCCGATGTTAATGATGATTTGTCGCAAATGTAGATGCTTCGATATTCGGTGGCCGGACGATATCGTGTTCCTGGGGGAAGGCGGGATGTTTCTGACGAGGTTGCGACGGGCAGGCAGCGGCCTGGCGGGCGCCGCGCTCGCCGCCGCTGTCGTGCTGTCGGGTCACGCCCACGCCGATCCGGGGCAGCCTCCCCCGCCGCTGCCGCTGTTCACGCCGTCGCCGAGCGATTGGTCGCCGAACTTCGACATCTGGCCCTACAACACCTTCACCTCTCGGGTGACGCCCGAGATGATCTCCGGCATGTCGGACTCCTGCCAGTGGTTCAAGAGCCAATTCGACCCGCTGATGGGCCAGATCAACGACTTCAATACCTATCTCGGTGACCAGCACGACGACTATGCGGCCGCTGCGGTGCAGCGGAATGCGGACGCCGTCGTCGGCAACATCGACCGGTCGACGGCCTTTCTGACCCCGCGGGTCAAACCGTTGATCATCACCAACCAACCCGACAACTTCGGGCCGTATTCGCCGGTATACGGCGGTGAATCCATGACCCACTTGGCTTTTCAGCTGTCGCGGATCAGCGACAGCATCAAGAGAAAGGATCCGTCGGGCGTTACCCACGCGAACATCGTCTCGGCCACCGGCTGGGCGAACGCGCTTCGTGACTCCGGCGCATGCAACTGATGAACGACCGCAAACCACTGCAGACCGTCGGCAACCGGGGAACCTGGTTGGTGCGCCGCTTCCGCGTCGCGGCGGAAGGCATCGCCGACGACGAGGTCGCGCCGGCCGACGAACCCGACGTGGCCGAGGCCTCGCCTAACCAGAGCGAACAGACCGACAAAGCCGCCGAGGGTGAGGGTGAACCGCCGCGGCCGCGAAAAAGACGGCGCATCAAGCTCGTTCGTGCGATCGCCGCCGGCATCCTGGCGGCGGTGCTCGCCACCGCCGGATACGAGGGCTGGCTGCTGTTCGAGCAGCATCAGAAGGACGTGGCCGCGGCGCAAGCCCTCGATGCGGCGAAGAAATACATCCTCGCGCTGACAAGCGTGGACACCAACGCGATCGACAAGAACTTCGCCGAGGTTCTCGACGGGTCCACCGGTGAGTTCAAAGACATGTACACCAAATCAAGTGCCCAGCTGCGCCAGACGCTGATCGACAACAAGGCGGCGGCGCACGGGAATGTGGTCGACGCCGCGGTGCGCTCCGCCACCGAGGACAAGGTGGAGGTTGTGTTGTTCGTCGATCAGTCGGTGAGCAACGGCGCCGCGCCGGCGCCTCAACTGGATCGCAGCCGGGTCAAAATGACCATGGAGAAGGTGGACGGCCGGTGGCTGGCCAGCAAGGTGGAGCTGCCGTGACGCCCGACCCGGTCATTGCGCGGGGTGAACCGCCAGCGCGGAATTGATCGTCGGCGCGGGTAGTCGCGTCCACGGCCGCGGCTCCTCCGGTACTGCCGGCGGGTCGGCCAATCGGCGATGCCACCAACCGACGTCCCACCACCGTTGCTGTTTGAATCCGACCCGAGGGAAGACGCCAACGCGTCTGAAGGCCAACGCCTCATGCAAGCCGACGCTGGCGGCGTTGGGGAGGGTGATGGCCGCATAGGCGTTGATGTAGCCCTGTGCGCCAAGCAGATTCAGCAACGCGGTATACAGCCGGCGTCCTTGTCCTTGGCGGTGTATCGATGCGTCCAGGTACAGCGATACGTCCACGGACCAGCGATACGCCTCACGTGCCCGGTGCGGGCTGGCGTAGGCATATCCCTTGACGCGTGGGCCGTCCGTGATGACAAGCCAGGGCAATGTCGCGAGGGTGGTGGTCAGCCTCGACCGCATTTCTTCCACACTCGGCTGCTGCGTCTCGAAGGAAATGGCCGTGTCGCGCACATAAGGCAGGTAGACCGCGGCGACGGCCGCTGCGTCGTCCGACGTCGCCATTCGTAGTGTCATTGCCTTAGCAACGGTAATCCATCGGTGCCGGATCCCAGGAAAAACAACTTGGCCAAGAGCATTTCGGCGACGCGCCGGTGAGTGGTGTTCTGCGAAGCCGCCAGCAGCCATCCATTGTCGGTCCGCACGGCGACACTGGTATTCACCCGTGCATTGCGTCGATTGCGCTGTCGCGGCGTCTTCACCACCGCGGCATGGGCATGGATCAGCGCTGCGTCGGGAGTGAGAAACCTGACCTGGGTGGTCCTGACCGTCGGCGCCACCGAGCACGGCGCCGACGTCATGCTGGCCGGCCTGTCGGGCGCACTGCGTGATCGCCTTCCCGACCTCCGGGTGCGTTTCCGGCTCGACCGCAACGTGTCGCTGGCCGACTCCATCGACCGCGGATTGGTCGACGTGGCGATCATGCTCGACGGCGCCGGCCTGGACCGGGCCAACGCGTCGGGACTGGTTCGCCTGCAATGGGTTTCGGCGCGCACGCTGACCATCGCGCCGAAAGACCCGCTGCCGCTGGTGATCTTCTCCGAGCCTTGCACGCTGCGTGAGCCCGCCTTCGCGATCTTGGACAGCCACCGTATCGACTACGAGATCGCCGCCGAGTGCGGGGATCTGTCCGGCCTCTACGCAGCGGTGCGCTCCGGGCTGGGGGTGGCGCTGCTGCCCATGATCGGGAAGTTCCCGGACGGCCTCGGCCCGGCCGAGGGGCTGCCGCCGGCCAACAACGCGTCCATCCTGGTCCGCGGGCGCACCGGCATCGATCCGGCGCTGCTGAGCACCGTCGACACCGCGGTGCGCGACTTGCTGGCCACCGCAACCTGAATCCGCCCTTCGCTCCCAAAAACCCTGGGCGCCCGCAGGATGGGCCGTTCTTCCGAAAACGTTCCGCTGCAGCTAAAGTGGTACGTGGGGCGTGCTGTCCTGCATGGCGAACAGGGAGGGTCAAGAACTGTTTTCCCGTTCGCGCCAGATGCCGGCTACGCCATCGTGGTTCACCGCCGCGCTCGATCAAAAGCCCGAACGCTGTGACGTCGAAGTCGACGGTTGCCGCATCCGGATGCGGGTATGGGGAGCCGCAGATCAACCTCCGGTGGTGCTCGTGCACGGCGGCGGAGCGCACTCCGGGTGGTGGGACCACATCGCGCCCTTCTTTTCGCGCACCCACCGGGTGATTGCGCCGGATCTGTCCGGGCACGGCGACAGCGACCCACGCGACAGCTACGACCTGCGCATCTGGGCCGGCGAAGTGATGGCGGCAGCGGCCGCCTCCGGACCCGCGGGGCGACCGACCATCGTCGGCCACAGCATGGGCGGCTGGGTGGTGTCCACGGCCGCAATGCATTACAGCTCGAAGATCAACAGCATGCTGGTGATCGACTCACCGCTGTGGGAGCGGGCGCCCGAGGCGGGGCGGCTGCGCCGGCGCAAGCACACCGAATACCGGACTCGGGACGAGATCCTGGCCCGCTTCACGGCCGTTCCCTCGCAAGAGCTCATCCTGCCTTACGTTCGGGAGCACATCGCGGCCGAGTCGATTCGAAAGACCAGCGCGGGATGGGTGTGGAAGTTCGATCCGGCCATTTTCGGCGGTGAGTTCCTGCAGCCGACGCCCGCCGACGAAGAGTCGCTGGAGAGCATGCTGACCGCAATGCGTTGCCGCGTAGGCTATTTGCGCTGTGAGGCGGGCTTGGTGCCGCCTGCCATGGCAGAACGGATCCGCTCCCTGCTCCAGTTGCGAGGACCCTTCGTGGAGTTGGCCCAAGCGGGGCACCACCCTATGCTGGACCAACCACTGCCGTTGGTCGCGACCCTGCGCACGCTGCTGGAATTCTGGTCGATCACCTGAGGGGCGGGAAGGGAGTCCACATGGTTGAGCCGAGCACCGGCGCCTGGCCGGCGCAGCTTCCCGCGGTGCAAGTGCGGTTCGCCCGACCCACCGCCCATCTCGACCGGATCGTCGAAACTCTGCGGGCGACGACGAATGGTCGGTGGTCATGTTCGGCCTGCCCGGCGATCAATACCACCTCGAATTCGTGGCCCACCGCGACGGGATCGACGGCACCGCGCCCACCCAGGAAAACCTGCTGGTGTCCTACTTCGAGTCGGCGGCCCAACAGCAATCCGTGGCCGCCCGCTGCCGAGAGGCCGGAGCCGAGGAAGTCGTGCTCGACAACCCGTGGTGGCGGCGCAACGGAGCGGACGCTTTCTTGGACCCGGACGGGTGGACGATCGTGCTCATGCCGAGACCGGTGCCGTTGCCGGCGCCGGCAGTTTAGGCTCGAGCGCGCCGAGCCAGTTTTGCGGGCTGGTCGATGATCAGGGCCTTGCCCTGCTGGCGGATCCACCCCCGCTGGGCGAAGTCCGCAAGCGCCTTGTTGACCGTTTCGCGCGAGGAGCCGACCAGTTGGGCGAGCTCCTTCTGGGTGAGGTGATGCTCGACGCCCACCGGGCCGCCGCTGTCGGTGCCGAATCGCATTGCCAGGTCCAGGATTTGCTTCGCAACCCGGGCAGGAACGTCGGTGAAGATCAAGTCGCACAAGGTGTTGTTCGTGTGCCGAAGCCGGCGCGCGAGCACCCGCAGCAGTTGCTCGGCGATTTCGGGCCGTTCGATGATCCACGTCCGCAGGGCATTGCGGTCCATCCGGAGGGCTTCGACCTCGGTCAGGGTGATCACCGTCGAGGTTCGGGGACCCGGGTCGAAGAGCGCGAGCTCACCGAACACGTCGCCAGGGCCTAACACCGCGAAGACGGTTTCGCGGCCGTTCGCCGTCTGATGGCGAATCTTCACCGCGCCCGACACGATGACGTAGAGGTCGTCGCCCGGCTCGCCTTCGACGAAGACGGTGCGCCGGCGCGAGAAGGACACGTGTTGCAGGTGCCGCGACAACGCGGCGACCGCCTCCGGGTCGATTCCCTGGAAGATGGTGGCCTGGGCCACAATGTCGTCCACGCCGCCCCTTTCAACGCGTTTCGCACGGCGTTTGCGCGCACTAGGCGCTGCCCCGAAGGGGGCGTCTTGGCTCGCAGTCCTCGACTTTACACGAGTAGCAACATCCGTAATGCGGCAGGTGCGACGGCGGCGCGGACAGGACTACGCGGCCGGCGTCGTGGCGGTCACCTCGGAGTAATGGTTGCCGCATTCATCGCAACTAACCTGATATTCGAGCTTACTGTCTTCGCGTTACAGAAACCGGTACTGCGCCCATGCCATGCATCGCGGGCACCGTGCACGACCGTGCTCCACTGCCATGGGTTTCTCCTATGTCAAGCCGCTGCCGGTTGGCAAGGCTGGATTCGGTTTTGGTGGTCGGTGTGTAGGTGGTTGAAGACGACACGGGCCAGGCGGCGTTTGAGGCAGCGCAGGGCTTCAGTCTTGGAACCACTGACGGCGATGCGGTGCCGGTAGTAGGTCTGCCCGAGGCCGTCAAGACGGATCTGGGTAACCGCGATGCGGTGCAAAGCGGCGTTGAGTTGGCGGTTGCCCGAGCGCGTCATCCGGACTCGTCCAGCGGTGTTTCCCGACCACACCGGAATCGGCGCCACCCCGGCATGGCGGGCGAAAGCGGCCTCGCTTTTGAAACGGGTCACTCCGGCGGCCTCCCCGACGAGTTTGGCCGCGGTCAACTCCGCGCAGCCAGGAAGAGACAGCAGCACCGTGGCCACAACGCGGACACGCTCGCCAATCCGTTTGGCCAACGCGTTGATGGTCTCGGTGAGCCGGGTGATGTCGGCCAGCTCGTCACGGGCGAGCTCGGCGACCAGGCCGGGCACCGTGACCAGCCACTCACCCAGGATGCGGCGATGCTTGGCCAGATCCAGCGAACCAGCCTTAGGTGCGTGGTCGGGATCGAGTTCATGCACCCGCCACAACAGCCGGTTGATCGTCGCAGTGCGTTGCGCCACAAGGACTTCGCGACGATCCACCAACAACTTCAATTCCCGCGAAACCTCGTCATGAGAAGCGACCGGCAGATCAGGCTCCCGCAAAAATCCCCGCGCCACCGCCAACGCATCGATCGGGTCAGACTTACCCCTCGTGCGTGCACTCGCCCGAGTTTGGGCCATCAACTTCGGCGCCACCCGCACCACCGCCTGGCCAAAGCCCATCAAGTCACGCTCCAACCGGGCCGACAAATGCCGGCAATCCTCGATCGCCCACACCACCTCGGTTCCAAAGCGTTCCCGGGCCCACATCACCGCCTCGGCATGCCCCGCGGTGGTCGCCGCGACGACCTTCTCACCGAGCTTGCGCCCCACCTCATCGACCGCAACGAAGGTATGCGTGCGCTTGTGTACATCGGCTCCAACAACAACCATGGTGGTTGTGGGCTTGACCCCGTTTGGTGGACACAGGGTTAGGCGGCTTGTGCCGTCTGAGTGAATCTATTCTCGTAGTCGACGGGGCTGATCATACCGAGGGCCGAGTGACGGCGGCGTCGGTTGTAGACCNTGGGCTTGACCCCGTTTGGTGGACACAGGGTTAGGCGGCTTGTGCCGTCTGAGTGAATCTATTCTCGTAGTCGACGGGGCTGATCATACCGAGGGCCGAGTGACGGCGGCGTCGGTTGTAGACCCGTTCGATCCAGTCTCCGACGGCGATCTTGGCCGTAGCTCGACTGGGCCATAGGTGGCGGTCGTAGAACTCGACTTTTAGTGTGGCCCAAAATGATTCGGCTGCAGCATTGTCCCAACACACCCCGGTGCGCCCGACCGAGCGGGCCATATTGTGCCGGTGAGCGAACCGCGCCAGCTGTGCCGAGGTGTACTGGCAGCCACGGTCGGCATGGAAGATGACTTGCTCGGCCAGCTCGCCACGCAGCGCGACTGCCATCGACAGCGCCGACTCAACCAGGTCAGTACGCAGGTGCTCATCGATGGCCCAG
>NZ_JACKSY010000067.1:0-5211 GCF_025821985.1 Mycobacterium timonense
TCGCTCAACGGGCCGGCGAAGGCAGCCCCGACGAACAAGTCGTCAAAGGCCTCATCGTGCCGAGATCCGGCCAGTACGTCTTCAAAGACATCGTTGCGCACTACCTCAAGCAAATCCGTTTCGGCGACGACAAATTCGCCGAAATGATCCGCCTCCCTCAGTACGGCGCCGCCGACGTAGTGCTTGACCCGTATCGGGGATACGGCCAACCTGTCTTCGACAAGAGTGGTGCCAAAGTCGCCGACGCCCTAGGTCCGCTGCGCGCCGGCGAAACATTCGAAACGGTCGCCCACGACTACGGCGTGACCGAAGCCGAACTCCGTGACGCCCTCGACGCCATCGCCGCCTGACCCACTCGCGGCCCAACTCCCGCACGTCTTCATCGACCGTAGCCTCGGCGCAATCCAGCTACCCAAGCTCCTCCGCGCCGCAGGCATCGCACTAACGACAATGCGTGAGCACTACGGAGAAACACGCGCCCAAACCGTGGCCGACAACGAGTGGATCGCCCTCACAGCACAGCGCGGTTGGATCGCCTTCCACAAAGACGACAACATCCGCCGAAATGAATGGGGCGCCGCCGGGGCGAGCCGTTGGTGCGGATCGTCGACGTCGAGGTGGTCTCGGTTCGACGGGAGCCTCTGGCCGCGATCACCCAGGCTGACTGTGCGCTGGAAGGCTTTCCAGAGATGAGCCCGGCACAATTCGTGGAATTCTTCTGTGCCACGCATCCTCAGTCCACGCCGGCAACTGAAGTAACTCGGATCGCGTGGCGCTACCTCGACAGCTATATCAGGGGTAGCGGTTGGGCGCTGCCTGTGGGGCTTATCGGCTGCCGGCCTGGGCCAGCGCGACAGCGTGTTGAACTTCAGCTAACTTGCCGTCGACCACCTCGACGAACAGTTTCGGGTCGTTGATGTTTATCTGCCGCATCCTAGATACATCGGTGATCGCGGCGGCAATTCGTTGGGAGGCTTGAGGATTGGCGGCTACGATTGGTAGCGCCGCTGCTCGTCGCATCAAAGCCGTTGCAGCCACTATGAAACTTTCGAATTTGTCGTCCACCTGCTCTGTTCCCTTCGTCGATGACCAGTTGGGATCAGGCTATGGGAGGCATGTGGCTTACGCGACGGCCAAACCGTATTGATTTCACGGGTCCCAACAGCCGCGCTTCGGGCGGTGGCGACCGTTTGCCGGTCGCCCTGCTAAGGGTGCCCGCGCTCCTGGTCGATCAGTGCTATCTCGGCGTCGAGCGCCGCCTGCGTCCCGTCATCGATTACACGGTCGGCGGTCTCGTTGTCGAGTTCGTAGACACCATCGATGGGCCCCTCGGTCAAGTGCCGACGGACAGCTTCCACCTTCCAATTGGCATTCTTGGGGTCGCGCATTCGGGCGAGCTCCTCAGCGTGCAGCGCTCGGCGTGCCTCTTCGGCGTCGCGGCCCGAGACTGACCAGTCGGCGCCCGGGTAGCAGGCAATCCACGTTCCGTCGGGCTGCTCGGTTATGGACGGCCGGAACACGAAAGAGATATTCCGCTCGGCCATTAGGCGCTCGACGTCGGCCTGTGTTTCGATCTTCATGGCATGCCTCCGGTGATGTCGATCGGTGAATGTCTCCAGATGATTGAACCGTCGCTTTGCAGGAATTCACAGATGAAGCCGGGTACCAGGCTCGCCGGCGTGCACCAGATGATGTAGCCGGCCGGCGGTTCGAGTGCTACCTGGCCGGCGGCAACCGCGAGAGCTGTGCGTGGAACCTCGGGAAGTCGTTGTGCTGCTTCGGCGAATCGCGCTGCGGCGGTGGCGACGACGTTGTGTGCTTCGTTGATGCGGGCAATGCCGGCCTGAAGTAGAGCGCCTTTGCCGAATGCGCTATCGGCCATTGGCTTGAGCGTGGCTTTGTCGTTGGCCCAAGCGGTTTCGATCGCCTCAAGGGCACTGTGGGCGTCTCGTGAAATCGTGCTGGCTTCAGCGAAGACGGTGGCCGCGGTGCTTCGGGCCTGGTGCAGTTCGTCGCGAAGGTTTTCGAGGTGCTGGGTGGCCGTGCGGGCGCGTTCGGCGGTCTCTCCGTCCCAGTTCGGGGAGGCCGGTGATCCGGTTTGGTTTGGCGTCGCCCACTCGGTGGGGCCTGCGCCTGTTCCGAGCACGCGCCGGGCGGCTGCGAGGTGGGCGTCAACCAGATGTTCTGCGTCGCTCATGGCTTGAAATCAACTTGACGGGAATCGTTTACGCCAAGAGCTGCTGTGCGCGCTGGTGTGAAATTCCGAGCGCTGTGCCGATGTCTCGGACTGTGAGTCCCCGGGCTTTGAGTTCTCGTGCTGCTGCGCGGCGTTCGCGCGCGGGGGCGCGTGCGGCGTCTTCGCTGTACTTGCGGGCGAGCTCGAGGTGGTGTCGTACGTGCTCGGGCAGCTCGATGCGGACGTCGAGGTGGAATGAGTCGTCGGGGATTTCGTTGAGCAGTGCGATGAGGTCGCGGGCCATCGGTTCGACTTCGGCGAGGTTTCGGGCCTGGGTGTACTGGTCGAGTTCGGGGATGTGCACGAGCCAGTAGCGGTCACCACGGGTGGCGACCGCCGTGAAGGCCGTGGTCAACGCCACCACCCCTTCCCTAGTTTCGGTTCGCATTGTTTGTAGATCTTGATGGCCAGGTAGCCGTCGAGCTGCTGGTGGCGTGCGATCGGGATGATCAGCCTGTCGAGGTTGTAGATGGTGTGGTTTCCTCCTTCGCGCTGTATGTCGAAGCTCAGTCCCGCCTTCTTGGCGGCCTTGGTGATTTTCTCGACGAACCTTCTCATCTCAACCGCCCTTGAACCATGGAGAAGACCACAGTCAAGAAGCTAGCAAGCTATAACAGCAGCAAGCATGGAATCATAAAAGCCAACAAGCACGGAAGCCAGCAATCACGAGACCATGCGCGGGAGCGAGCTTGTCCTCTACCAATCAAGCAATGGAGCTAGCTAGCATCTCTGTGAGATGCGCGTCCTGTGAGCGCGCCAGTCAGGAGAGAGGCGCTGATGCCCGAGCCAGCCGCCGGCGACGACCAGGTCCAAATCAGCTTCCGCGTGCCCTACGAGCTGAAAATGCGATTCGAACAGGCCGTTCTGTACCGGTCGGTGCGCGAGCGGCGCAAAGTCACCGCCACCGCGGCGCTGATCGAGCAAGTAGAGGCGTTCATCGAGCACGAGGAAAGGCAACGCGCGTGACGATCCGACTGAGGGGGCTGTTCACCGCGGCCGCCGCATTGCTGATCACGGCCAGCGTGGCTCTTCTTGCACCGCCGGCATCCGCCGCCAACACGATGGTCTTCCCGGGAATGACGATCGTGCAGGGCAGCACCAAATGCACCCTCGCCTACGTCGACACCACCAATCACATCGGCTACTCGGCCGGCCACTGCAACAGCGACGGCCAGGTCCGCGACACGGCCGGCAACCGCATCGGCACCGTTCTCTACTCACACACCAATCGCGCCGGCCAACCCACCACCGGATCACAAGACACAGTGATCGACTACGAAGCCATCAGCCTCCAGCGCTCCGCCGGCACCGTCACCAACCTGCTCGGCCCCACCTTCACCCGGCCACTAATCACCCAACCCGGCCTGCAGCCGCAGCCTGGCATGCCGGTCTGCCACCTCGGAGCCACCACCGGCCGCTCCTGCGGCCTCATCGCCGACGTCCACCCCGGCTGGTTCACCATCAACCCCGGCCGATACGACCTGACCAGTGACCACGGCGACTCCGGCGGCCCGGTCTACACCTACACCCGCGCCAGCGGCGCCAACCCGGTGCTGATCGGCATCTTCCGCGGCCGCCACGGCCAACAGCTCGCCGCGGTCAGCTGGCCAGACACCCAGCAACAAGCCCTCAAGGACGCCACCGCCACACCGTCCAACAACTAACAGCAGGCCAGAGCTCGGGCGATAAAGTGAGGGCCACCTCGTGAAAGGTCCTCGTTATGCCCTCACCGCAACCGGCAGCACACTTCACCGACACCGCGGTGAACATGCAGGTGAGAGCTGAGCTGATCGATGCGATCAACCACCGCATCGCGGCCAACGGATGGACTCAAGCCGAAGCGGCCCAACGCCTCAACGTGACCCAGCCCCGCATCTCCTACTTAGCTCGCCGCCAAATCGACCGGTTCAGCGTGGATGCGCTGCTCAACATGGCCGCGCTGGCTGGCCTTCAGATCGAAATCGCCGTCCACACCAAACAACGCGAACTCGGCCGCACTGCCCGGCGCCCGGATCGGCAGCGGCACACCGAGAGCACGCGCACGGTCTAAGGCGCGCATCAGCACCTGTGTCAGCACCACGGCGTCGTCGAAGGCGTCGTGCGGACGCCTCTGCGTGATCTCCCAGTATTTGGCCAAGGTGCTCAATTTCAGGTTGTCGGTGCCCAACTGGAGTCGGCTGGCCAGCTCGACCGTGCACATCACAGCCTCAACAGGTAGCGCGACACCGGCGATGCGCGCTTCGGCGGCCAGGAATGCGTAATCGAACGCGGCGTTGTGGGCCACCAGTATTCGCCCCTGAAGCAGCTCGGCCAGGTCGGCAGCGACATCGGCGAAGCGGGGGTGCCCGGCGAGCATGTCGCGGGTCAAGCCGTGGATGTCTGTCGGCCCCGGATCCACTCCCGGGTTGAGCAGACTGACAACCGCCCGCTCTATGACGCCGCTCGGGGACATTGCGAGGGCGGCAAGGCTTATCACCCGGGATGTCTCGGGATGCATCCCCGATGTTTCGACGTCGACGACAGCCCAACTCCGATGGCTATCGAATGGCCGCTGGTAGATCATGCCGATAGCATTCCAGCACCCACCGACAGCGAAGCGGGTTCATCTCAACGCGGTGCGGGGGAGCGCGCTGATAAGCCCGCTTATCAGCAACACCTCTTGGCAAAACCCAAACGCGCCAGTTCACTTGACATCAAACGTATTTCACGCAGGACGAGGTCCAAGGAAAGATGGATGACAAACGAGAACGCAAAAGCGATCAGTAGCGCAACGCGCCGGCAGACGTTTGGTCACAACAACGTCGACTGGCCCGTCAACGTACTGGCTATCACGCCCGAGGAGGATCCCGTCATGCAGACATCAAGCCCCAGCGCGGTCCCGGCCGACTACACGGCCAACACCGACACCGTTCCCGTTGGCCTGAACGGTTCGCAACGCGAACGTTACCTCGGCCTCGATCGCACACAACGCAGGA
>NZ_JACKSY010000068.1:0-14993 GCF_025821985.1 Mycobacterium timonense
TGAATCGCCCTGGAAATCCTGGAGGCTCCTGACCTTGGAAACGAGGATGGAGCAATGCCGAAGGAACAGTCGCCAGGGAAGCCGACGACGCGCAGGTACAGCCCGGAGGAGAAGGCCGCCGCGGTGCGGATGGTCCGCACGTTGCGCGCCGAGTTGGGCACCGAGCACGGGACGGTACATCGGGTTGCACGCCAACTCGGGTATGGGATCGAGTCGGTGCGGGCCTGGGTCCGCCAGGCCGATATCGATGACGGGTACGCGCCCGGGGTGTCTACCGCGGAGTCCAAGCGGATCAAAGATCTCGAGCAAGAGAACCGAGAACTTAAGCGCGCCAATGAAATTCTGAAGCGAGCCGCCAGTTTCTTCGGGGCGGAGCTCGACCGCCAACACCGCAAATAGTGGCGTTCATCGACGCGAACCGCGACGAGTTCGGGGTCGAGCCCATCTGCACCGTCCTGCGATCGGCAGGCCTGCAGGTGGCCCCGAGCACGTATTACGCGAACAAGACCCGAACTCCGTCGGCGCGGGCCCAGCGCGACGCGGTGATGCGACCCGTCATCACGCAGCTCTGGGAGGACAACTACCGGGTGTATGGCGCCCGTAAGCTCTGGAAAGCCGCCCGTCGCGCCGGCCACGACATCGGCCGTGACCAGATCGCCCGGCTGATGCGCGAGGCTGGGATCGCCGGTGTGCGCCGTGGCAAACGGGTCCGCACCACCAAACCCGGCCCAGGTGCACCACGGCATCCCGATCTGGTGGGCCGGGACTTCACCGCGAGCGCGCCCAACCAGCTGTGGGTTACCGATCTGACGTTCGTGCCGACCTGGGCCGGCGTGGCCTACGTTTGTTTCCTGACCGACGCCTTCAGCCGGATGATCATCGGCTGGCGCGTCGCTTCGCACATGCGCACCACCGTGGTGCTCGACACCATCGAAATGGCCCGCTGGTCACGCGGAAAGATGTTGGCAGGGTTGCGATGTCATTCCGATGCCGGATCGCAATTCACATCCATCCGCTACAGCGAACGCCTTGCCGAGATCGGGGCGGTGCCCTCGATCGGGACCGTTGGTGACAGCTTCGATAACGCCCTCGCCGAGACGGTGAACGGCTACTACAAGGCCGAACTCATCTACGGACCGGCCCGGCCAGGACCATGGAAAACCGTCGAAGATGTCGAGTTGGCCACGCTGAGCTGGGTGCACTGGCACAACACCAGCCGACTGCACGGCTACCTCAACGACGTACCTCCAGCAGAGTTCGAGGCCGCGTTCTACGCTACGAAACGGACCGACCACCCACTGGTCGAAATCCAATAGCACGAGCCTCCATCAAAACCAGGGCGATTCAGTCGAAGCTGTCCGCCGGCACTTGACCGAAGGGCCCATCGACGGTGTCTACCAACTCGACAACGAGACCGCCGACCGTGTAATCGATGATGGAACGCAGGCGGCCCTCGACGCCGAGATAGCCGCAATCGACCAGCAACGCGAGCGCCCTTAGCAGCGCGAACCGGCAATGGTCCGCCGAAGAGCGGGCCACTGCTGCGACCCTTCGAAATCAATACGGTTTGGCCGTCGCGTAACCCGCATCGCTCCCATAGCCTGATCCCAAGGTGACCGACGAAGGGAACAGGGGTGGACGAGAAATTCGAGAGCTTCATTGCGGCTGCAACGGCTTTGATGCGACGAGCAGAGGCGCTACCGATCGTCGCCGCCAATGCCCAAGCCTCCCAACGTATTGCCGCCGCAATCACCGATGTATCCAAGATGCGCCACATAGACATCAACGACCCGAAGTTGTTGGTCGAGGTGGTGGACGGCAAATTAGGCGAAGTGCAAGATGCGCTCGCGACGGCTAAGGCCAGCAGCCGGTGAAGCCCTGAACGCGACGCTCAACCCCGGCCAGACAGGGCCCGCTAGTGTGCGCCGTCGAGGTAGCGCCACTCGATCCTGGTCACTTCCGATGAAGGCGTGCACCCAGCATGCGTGGCACAGAAGAATTCCGCGAATTGCGCCGGCTCATCTGCGGAAATCCTTCCAGGACACAGTCATCGTCGGTGATCGCGGCGAGCGGCTCACGCCGAACCGAGACCACCTCGACGTCGACGATCCGCACCAACGGCTCGCCACGGCGGCGCCTCATGACCTTGCGACACAACGTCAGACGCTCGCCGGCGGTCTGGTTGCGCCAGCCCATCCGACGGGTGACCGTCTTGGTCCTGGCGACGACTTGTGCCTCAGTCAGCGACACCGACATAAGGCGTGCCATCAGCGATCACCGCCTCCGGTCATCGGCGGCTCGTAGAAACGGACGGCAGGCGTCGTCATGAAACGCCGGTCGCAGTGCTTCGCCAGAGGTCAAGTCGGGGAAGTAGCTGCTCGACCGCATCGATGGTGTCTGCGACGTAGCTGATGGCTTCGGCGACCACGTCGGGAGCGATTGCCACATCGTCGGGTTCTGCGGGTATTCCAGCTTGTTGCGGCGGCGGCGCATCGCGTTGAAGAAGTAGAACGGCTCACCGAACTGGGCTTGGACTGCTTCCGCGATCGCGATATGACCGCCGGCTATGAGTGGCCTGAGTCCCTGCTGCAGGAGCGTGGAGACGCAGGCCTGGCGGGCGGCGTCGTAGGCGAGGTTGTAGGCGCCGACTGGGTCCGTGCGCGAGACTATCTGAGCGCTGGCTAGGCGTTGGCTGGCCTGCTCAAGCAGGTATTGGCCATTTGCGGCAGCCCCGCTGATCTGCTCAAGATGTCGACGCTTGATAAGCGCGACGATTGTCGAATGCCCTTGTTGCCAATTGACGTCCTCCTCGCAGTTTCACTGCGGGGAGGACGTCAAGTTTTTCGAACAAGTGACGGGGCGCAGCTATGCGGCGGAAACAGCCAAGGACAACGACGCGGAAGCGTTGGCGCTGCACGAAATCGTCAGCGGCTCGAAAGCTGACTGGGAACCCTACGTGACCAACGGCGACTGGCGACGTGCCCTCGATGCCTGGTTCACGGCCTCAATAGAACTCCGTGACTACAGCTACGTCATAGGAGAGCCGTCACGAACAGACTACGCCGGACGGAACTGGAAGAACTGCGCAGCAAATTGAAGGCCGCCACAGACGAGTTCTGGGCAGATCACTACGCGAAGCAGATCGGCAGAGCCGAGGCCTGCCTGCTGAAGTACGTCGAGCCACATTCACCATCAGACGAGTTGTATTCGCGCATTGTGCGCGACGAGCTCGCCGCGAGCTACCACGCCGGCCTGGCCGCCGGCGGCGAAACCAACGACTGGCTCGGCTGGTACCGCGCCCGCGCCGCACAATGGGACATTCCCGGCAGCGCAGAAAACTCCTGGTACGCCTGGATAAAAGAACAAGCGGATACGAGGATTCGCCACCTTTGGTGCGAACCGCAACGCCTCATCGACGCGATACAGCAATTACCGACCTACTGGACAGAAAACCAGCCGCCTGCCGCGGCGCCGCGATGAAATCGAAGGTGCCGGCAAGCGCTGGACACGGCGTTTTGAACACCGGGCGAGCGGTTGGCAACGTCACTGAGCAGGACAAAGGTGTGTCGATAAAAGCGGACACCACCTAGACTTGCGGTGGAAGGAGGGCTAGAGGACATGGCCGACATTGATGCCAACACCAAGAAAGCCGCTCAGGTAGGGGCCTCTATGGGCATGCACCTGTCAGCCGACTTCCCGTCCGTCCCTACCGGCAGCGACCCTAAGAGCCAGCAGATCGCGGCCGAGCTCAACGCCTTCCTCGACGCCGCCCGCAAGGAAATCAACACCTACAACCAGAGCGTCGACGCTTTGCGCGCCGGCGCCACCGCGATACCCGAAGCAATCAACGCCACCGACCAGTCGGGTGCCGACACCGTCAACCGCAGCGCAGAGGGAGGGACCTACACCATATGACGACCTTTGCCCGCCCTCAGCCGTCCGCCGCACCCGGACGATGGATGACCTTGGCCGAAATCTCCCGTGAATCCGGACTCCGACAAGACCTCGTCAGCCGCTTCGTGCCCGGCATGGACACACCATCCGGGAAGCTCTACAGCGCCCACCACGTCGCCCTGGCCCGCTACGTCAAAGAACTCACCGACCTCAACGTGCCCTCAGCCGCCGTCCAGGTCGCGGTCCACGACATGGAGTCGCGGCCGCAATCCGAATTCGACATGATCTTGACCCAGTCCCGACGTCGACAGGGCACGCTTCGGGGTCGCCTGTGGGCGGGTATCGGTGCCGCGGCCGCGGCAGCGCTTCTGATCGGCGGCATCGCCGGCGGGCTCGTCGGCTACAGCACCGCCGACCGAGACAACACCACCGCGGCAGCGCCAGCGCCGAGCACTGTCACCGCACCCGCCAAGCCAGCCGAAATCAGCCCGACCATTCCGGTCACTCCTGACCCCGTGTGCGCGGAATGGGCGCCGATGCACGATGCCTACCGGACGCAGCTAGAAAACTGGGTTGGAGTCGATCCACGAATCCCGTCCGCGCAGTGGTCTCCAGATCAGCGAGCGATAAACATGGCGGCGATACCTGTACTTCGTGCCGAAGCGACCGACATGCGTCGCTTAGCTGGAAAGGCACAGAATCAGCTGCTCAAGGGATTGATGCAGCAACAGGCCGTGTACGAAGAACACACCGCGGACGCGATCCCTGGTTATCAGCCCGACGACGCCAAGTTCTGGGGTGCCGTGGTGAACTTCAGCAACGCAGTCAACGCTTTGTGCACGGCGACGGCGCAGAAGTGATTCAGCGGCCGCCCAGTCCTCACAACCTGGTCGGCAACAACTGGCCGGAGATCGACGAGACGGCAGTGGGCGCCGTCGGCATGCAGATAATCCACGCCGGCTCCAGTGCACAGACTGCCGAGACCAAGGCCTACGAGGACGGCCACGCCTACCACTCCGTTGCTCGTCTCGGCCTTGAGCCACCGATAAACGCAGCCTTCCGCGTCGGCGCCATGGCAACCAATCTCGTCGGGTGGTTTGGCAAAGGCGGCGCCGAGACGGAAGCGACCGCCGGCTCACTCACGACGACGAAAGTCCTCATCGCTATAGAGGTCGCGGCCGCCGAGGCCATCATCGCCGCCAAGGAATCCGAGATCGCCGCACTACAGGCAACCAGCTTGCGGCCAGAGATCCGCGAGCGACGAATCCAGCAGCTGCGCAACGAAATACAACAGACGATCAACGAAGCCAAAAGAGATATCGAGGCGCTGTACAACGGCCTCTACACACCCACGACCCCAGCACCGCTTGGGCTAACGCCACTCGTTTTCAAGGGCTCACCGCCTGTCGGCTCCGGCAACGGCACAAATAGGCACGGTGGCGAATCAGGACCCGGAGCCCCGGGTGGCGGGGTGAAAGCAAGCCCAGTTGACTCGAATGGCAGCCCAGCTGAGAAACCACAATACGACGAAACTGCTCCTAGCAACCAGAAGCCGTCTACGGAACCGGCGCAGAACACGGCGAAATCAGACGAAGTTACGAAACCGCAAAGTCAAGCGAGCGGCCAGCTTCAACCGGGCCAATCGGAGACCCGAGTGGTACCGCAAAAATCAGGTCAGCTAGGAACGAACGGGGCCGGTGTCGCGCCACAGCCGCCGACGAGCATCGGGGCGTCAACACCGGGGTCTGGCGCTGGTTCTGGTCTGAGCGGTGTTGGTGGTGGCGTTCCAAAGATGGCTGGACTGTCGCCGCCGAGCAGTCCGCTGCCGACCAGCGGCTTGTCCGGCGGCGGGCTGCCGGCCGGTGGGAGCGGCTTAGCGGGCAGCGGCTTACCGAGCAGCGGCAGCATACCCGGCGGGGGAGCGGCTGGCAGCCCCGCCGCAGCGCCGCCGCCGGCACAGTTCCTCAGTGGTGCGGCGCAAGGTTTCGCGTCGTCGGCTCCGGTGACGAGTAGCGCGGCAGCTGCGCAACCGTTCAGGCCGCCTCCGGGGTCGACGATGCCTGCTGGGCCGCCGCCTGCGGTTCCATCTTCTCCGCCTCCGTCGGCTGTGGGTGAGCAGGTTGTGCCCGCACAGTCGGGGGCCTCGCCGCCTCCGATTAGTCCTCAGCAGGCTGCAGCGGTTCCGTTGGCCCCGCCGCCGGCGGCGGGGGTGCCGAATCCGCCTGCGCCACCGCCGGCTCCGCCGGCTGCGCCTAGTGTGGCCGGCCCTGTCGGAGTGCCTGGTTCGGGTGGTTCTGGCGCGCCGCCGACGATGCCGCCGCCGAGCGTGATGAATCTCGGTGCGACGAACGCCGCGCTGCGGGCTGTGCGGATGGGTTCGCACACGATCGGAGGCGGCTTGTCGGCGACACCAGAGTTCGCCGCGGCGACGGCTTTGGTTGCCGCGCTGAACGATCCGGCTCTCGGCTGGGTGCAGGAATGGGCCTGCGCGGTTTTCAAACAGGCAGGGGAGAAGGCTCGGTTTGTAATTGCCTCACGCGAAGGGCTTTCGTGGATCCCGTCCGGGGTGTACATGCCGGGCGGGGTCATCATCGCGCACCTTGATGACACGATCGACTGGTCGATCCGGAAACTATGGCGAGGATTGAAGCCGCCAGCACGGGTGCTCGCCCAATATGCGCATGTAATCGGCGAAGCGCCGATTCTCGTTGTGGCGCGCCACCGTTTAGGTCTGGCCGCATTGTTTGCAAAGCACACTGTGATCGTCGCCGACGACAAGGCGGTGGTGGATCACAACCATAATCCGCTCCGTAACCCGGCGGGCCGGCACCGCTTACAGGTGGCGTCGCCGGATGATGGATGGCCATGGGTGCAGGCGATACCGGAAGATAAGATCGCGGCGACTATGCGGTATGTGGCATCGTGGGTGGCTGAGTCGCACGATCGGGCGTTCGGTGTCGATGGGTTGCGTGGTACCACTGTCCAGCAGATCAGCCGTTCCGGTGGTGACGAACTGTGGGCGGCGGTGGGTATGAAAATGCATAAACAACGGTCGGAGATCATGACCTCGGGAAAGTACGACGCGCCTGAGCCGCTTGCCGAGGGCTGGAATAAGGAGTTGGTGGCGGCAGAACAGCAGCTGCGTGGGTGGGAAACGTTGTGGCTGGCGCAGCGTGAGCCAACGCGAGAAACGTTGGCGGACATGGTGTATTCGGCACTGGCCGCGACGAGGTGAATACCTGGTGCCTATGGCAGGAAGGGTTTCTCGACGCGATCTAGGGCTCTGCCCATCACCTGGCGGGCATCCTCCAGTAGTCGGGCAGTGGGTGTGTCGGCAGCGACGGTAGCGGGGGTGCGGAACCGAAAACGCCTCGGTAAGGGTCGTTTTCGATATCAGCATCGCGCGCCGTGCTGGGTGCGTGCGGCCATCGGGGAGTGTCGTGGTTGAGTAGAGCGAGCCGGTATTGCTCGCGGCGTTCACTGTCGCCCCAATGCTCTAGACGTTGGGCCAATCTGTCGCGCCAGCCGCTATCAACCCCGGTCCCAGCCTCAATGCCAGCGAGGTAGGAGACCTCCAGAAGGTCGTGTTCGATGCTCAGTTGTTCGAGCTTGTATTCTTCGATGCCCACGCTCGTGCGGTCAGGGTGGGCCCAGCGGTGCACACGTTCCGCATGGGCGGCGTCATCGAGGGCGGCTGATGCGGCGGCGAACCACGCGTCCAATGCCGTCCGCCAGTCCCCATTGGCGGCGTAGGGTTCCCATGCTGCCGGTGGTATGTGCGCCACGTCGAGCGCCGCGCAGGCCTGCACGACGTCGGCGTCGAGCTCGGCGCAGGGGTCGTGTTCACGCAAGCCCAGCACGCACGATTTCAGGACCACTTCAGGCACCGGTTTGGGCGGCGCCGGGGGCGGCATCGTTCTGCGTTTACCGGCCATGATGTCGTCGAGAGAAAGCCCGCCCCCCGATGGCAGTCGAAGGCTGCGGATGGGCTTCATCGTGTCGGTGATGAGGTCTTCCCGCCAAGTGGGCGAGAGCCGGCCCTCCCGTGCGGCGGCGAGGTGGCGACCCAGCACCCATGCATAGTGACCGGTGTGCAAACTCCACCACTTACCAAGGTCCATGGGACTGCCCGTCATTGCGGCACCCTGGCCGGCGACTCGAGCACGTGCAGATCGTCGGGTGACTCCCGATTGGTTATGCGGCCCGCCCACCAGTCAACTTCAACATCGCCGTTGTCGTAGAGATCGGTGACGATTCCTGTGGGGGTTGTGAGATCGTGTGTACGCCAAGCCAGGCGCACTCTATCGCCGACGTTGATCATTCCAGCCGTCCCGTCTCTAGTGGTTTTGACAACTCGATTCTCCCTGCCGGATATGACATTTGGTCGCGCGATTGTCATTGCGAGTAGTAATCGGCTTCCGAGGCGGCATCAGCGATGGCGTACCACGGCCGCTCGGGCAAGTCGCATTGGAAGAATTCGTTGAAGTCGTCAGCGACGGCGGCGGCCATGGCGCGGTCGTTCTGCGCCCGAGTGAGGATGCGTTCGGCTGTGCGGCGGCATGCTCGGCGGCGTATGCGCCTCAACACCGCTTCAGTGTGATCAGCCACCTTCCCCTACCGCCTGCCTGTATTACGGGCTCGGGACGGAATTGGGCGAAGCTGGCGAGGCCAACCGGGGAACCGTCGCTCGAACTCGGACTTGTTCCGGATCGGATGCACCGGGTCGGTCTGCATGATCCGGCACGCGCAACGGTCGTAGTAGCAGCAGTAGGGGCCGAGGACGGTCTGCACGGCCGGGTCCAGCCGGTGGGCCGTTATGGGATGGCCGCAACGGGCGCAGATGTGCGTATAGGGCGCCACTCGATCCTCTCCTCGCCAATCATGTTTCAACTATTCATCGGGCTCCGATGGTCTCGTGCACCATCGGGAAGGTGGGCAGCGTCGCTTACCGACCACAGCAGTCTGATCACAGGATGCGCAGGCGGGATTGTGAAGTCGGCTTCGTGCACCTCTACACCAGCTCAATCTCACCGCCGTCATAACTCGAAGGGGGCATGGCTTGGATCCTCCTGCGCCGGTTGGGAAATTCGGCTATGTTCCGCGGACTATGCCGGGTGATGCTGTCGTGAAGCCGATTGCGCGGCCGCCGTCGCGCAATCGGTGGTCGTATGTGACGAACGCTGTTAGTTCGCGGTTGATTTGGGCCGCTGCCGCGAGGTGGAGTGCGTCGAGGGAGGGCAGGGTGGCTGGGCCGATTGTTTCGGCGAGGGTGATCACAGGTTCGGTGATCGGGAGGATGTCGAGCCCGTCGAGTAGGTAGCGGGCACGCTCGGCTTGGCCTGGTTCGCCGTATCGGGCAACGACTCTCATCAGCTCGACGCGGCTGAGCGCACTCGTTGCCGCGTATTCGCCCTGGTCATTTTGCGTGGTGAGCCATGTCCGCAGTTCGGGAGTTTCGGGTTCGGCGATGAGCAGCTTGGTCAGGGCTGAGGTGTCTATGTAGATCACTCGTTGCGTATCTCGTTGAGGACATCGGACAGATTGCGCGTGCGGCCGCGCGTCGGCACGGGTGTGATGTCGAGAAGGTTGCACGACCGCTGGGCCGGGATCAGGACGCCGGCCTCGATGAGGGCCTCGCGTGAACGCTCCGTGGTTTGCACCGGGACGAGGCGGGCGACGAGCCGTCCTTTGTTAGTGACGCCGAGTTTCTCGCCGGCTTCAACACGAGCGAGGTATCGCGACGCGTGTTGCCGTAGTTCTCGGACCCCGATTACCTCCACTACTTCACCGTAGCACAGCGGGTGCTACGTCGGCGGGAGCATTTAGTTGTTGGTTTGGCGAAAGACTTGGCCCGCAGGTGGATACTGATGTGTCGTCTTGAGCTGCCAAGATACGGGCTTGACGTCCTCCTCTGGCTGGAAGCCAGGGGATTCCAACCCCATCCCACTACCTATGCGGCAGGAGAGCTGAGTTGAGGTTCACGGTTCGTAGACCGGCTAGCGCCGAGGTCTCCCCGTGCTGTCACCGCCCGTCCGGCGGCGATGTTGCGTGCAGCGTTCACGTCGGCGTGGCACGACCCGGCGGTGCAGGCTTGGCACTCGAAAACCGCTTGGCTCTTACGGTTTCCGGGAGCAGTGTGCCCGCACTGGGCGCATCGCTGCGACGTGTACGCGGCCGGGACCTGCTCGACCCGACCAAAGGCTTTGTGCTGCAAACGCGCAGCCAACAGGCCCCAACAGCTGCTGCTAATACCGCGGTTAAGGCCCCGTTTGGCGGCAACACCTACGCCGGGCTGTTCCATCGTTCCCCGCGCCGAGCGGGTCATCGCCTGCACATCAAGCGCTTCGATGCAGATCGTGTCGAAGCGGTGCGCGATATCGGTGGTGGCCTTTTCGACCCAGTCTTTACGTCGGTCGGCCTCGCGGGCCTTGAGTTTGGCGATCGCACACTTGGTGCGAGCTCGCCGGTTGGAGCCACGCTCGGCACGAGCGAGACGCTGCTGGAGCCCCTTCAACCGTCTGGTCTCACCGGGGCTCAGCCCCGGAGCGTGCAGCAGCTCCCCGGTCGACAACGCGGCTGCCACCGTCACGCCACGGTCGATCCCTACTACCGAGCCATCACACGGACCGGCAATAGGTGGGGGCGGGTGGGCGAATGCAATGTGCCAACGCCCGGCCCGATCACAGGTGACGCGGTAGGACTTGACCCCCTGTGGGATCGGCCGCGACAGCCGGAACCGGACCCAGCCGACCTTGGGCACCCACACCCGCCCGAACCTGCGGTTCAGACGCTCGACGTGATGGGCTTTGACCGCGACTTGCCGGAAGCCCTCGTGCACACCTTTTTTGCGCCACGTCGGGCGGCGATGGGTGCCGTTGAAAAAGTTGCGCATCGCTTGGGTGAAATCCCGCAACGCCTGCTGCTGCACCGTCTGCGACCCGGCTGCCAACCATTGGTATTCGGCGCGGGCCGCAGTCAACTGAGCGCACTGCTCGTTGTAGCCGGGCGCTTTGCGGCCTGGCTGCCAGTGCTGTTGCTGCTCGACAGCCAGGTTCCACACATAGCGCGCGTGGCGACAGTGTTCTGCCAGCCCCGCCGCCTGCTCGCCAGTGGGAAGCAACCGATACCGCGACACAGCAGCAACCTAACCCTGGCCACCGACAACCCAGCGAAAGGAGACGCGGCGTTTCCTCCCCCGGCTAAAGCCAAGGGTTTCCACGCCGCAACCACCCGATGAGGCTCAGCAATAGCGCAAAAGGGAGATACCGCAGGGCTAGGACCGCGATCGTTGCTGCTTTCAGCAAGCGAGGTACAGCGCTTCACGATGAGCAACCTGACTCCGGCCACGCGGCCGCGGTCGACACCCCGGCTTACCCAGATGCATCGGAGGACGGGCGCCGCGGGGTCCACACAAGAGGTAACCAGCGGGAGACTCACGGAGAAACCGAGGAATTGACCTTGATCCTCGACCAGGTGACCACCCCACACGCACCAAGCGACCTAGAAAGACAACACCTCGTGGCGGTCGCTCGGCGCCTGTCGCAAGAAGCGGTCAGCGACAAAGAATTACAAGCACAGCTGCGCCGTAGCCAGCTCGGCAGGCTTTCCCGCGGCGCTCTTCTCGTAGTTGCATTTCTCACGGCGGTTACTCCATTGTCTGCCGCCGTGGTGGGTGCGATCCTCGCAGTCAACGGCGACGTGTTCTCCGGGATCGCCGCGGCGTACCACACGTTCAAGGGAAACATATCACCAGAACTCGCGATCGGTGTGGTTGCTGCACTTTTCACTGGTAATGCCGCGATTAACGTCGCGCTGGCGGTCAACACAAGCGGCAGTAACCGTCTTGACCAAATCTACGAGGCGAGTTGGCGCGCAGATCTTACGAAAGTCGCAGGCGCCGCGGCCATTACATCCTTAGTGATGGGCGTCATGTACACGATCGGTGGATCCGCTCGCAACGTGTGGTTTGCGTCTGAGTTCGCCGCAGAGATCGGGGTGAGAAATTACCCAAGGCTGGCAGTCTTCTCGGGTGATCCGAGAGGAGCTGTTCATGCCCGAGTCCAGCAACGGTCGGCGCCGTGCGAAGACCTTGTCGGCGGAGACGAAGTGGGAGATCTTCCTGCAGGTGACGGCCGGGGAGATTTCCCAGGCGGAGGCTGCGCGCAAGTGGCAGGTGGACGTGTCGACGGTGATCGCGATCCGCCGCATTGTCAAAGATGCCGCCCTGGCGGCGTTGTCGCGCAAGCCGGGACGTCCTGGTACGCGGCGGGATTGGCAGCTCGAGGCGGCAAGGGCCGAGATCGCGCAGCTGACCGAGGCGGTCAAGGCGCAGGCCATCGAGCTGGCGGTGGCGCGGGGAAAAGCCGGCTGGGGCTAAGCGGGCCGGTGCCGGCGCGGGTCCCCGCCGAGGTCAAGGAAGCCGTCCTGAAGAGCGTCGACGACGCAGTCGCGGCCGGGTTCGCCCACACCTGGGCATGCTCGCTGTGGCAGGTCTCCGACTCGCGTGTGCACCGCTGGCGAGCCCGGCGCCGCGATGTCGGCACCCTGGTCGATCAGGCGCCCGGGCGGGCGATGCACGCGCTGCTGGGCGAGGAGATCGCCGCGATCCTCGACGTCGCCGAGCGTTGGGGACCGGTCGATCGGTCGCATCGCAAGCTCGCCCACCGCGGTTCCTACGAGAACCTGGTGTGGGTGTCGCCAGCCACGTTTAGGCGTGTACTGGTCGCCCACGGGCTCACCCTGCCCCAGCCGACGCCTCGTGCCCGACCGCAGCGCAAGCCGTGGCCGGATTGGTTGGTGTGGGCGCCCCGCACCACGACCCGATCATACGTTCGACTCCAACTGCATCGGACTCGGCGGCCAGGGCCCGCTTTAGTCGGCTTCCGCGTCTTCCAGCAGCGCTTCCACCGCACCGGCAAGCTGTACCGCCGCACACGCCCATTGAGCACCGGAGGCTTGTTTGAAGCTCAACAGTTCGGCACGAAGGTCGGCGATCACCGGTTCGCTCACGTTGGGCATCCACATATTTTCTTCGATATCCGCCGCCGGCGTCCATCCGAACTAGCGAGCGGCTCGTGGAGGCAGCCGTCGAGCCACTGAGGTGTTCCCTGCAACACCGCCGTGGTCCTATGTGGTTCGTGATCAGATTCCTGCGGGTCCGCGCTTACGGCGAATATGCTGCCTCGGTGACGGCCAGATAGTTGCGGTCAAGCTCTGGGCCCCGCCGCACCACAGCGGTGAGCCGGCGAGCAATGTTGGTAAACGCGCGGGTCTCCTCGATGCTGATATCGCGTCCCAGGACACGCTTTTCGCGGTAGCTAAGCCATTTACGCAGAACTTGGAAGCCGCCGATCTTGTAATCCCATACAGCGGCCGGAATGCCGCGCCAGCGCACGCGCTCAGGCCAAGCCCAGTGACGTGGTGTAAGAGTTCGTTCGATCGCGTGACCCTTCGGGTGGCAGTCTAGGCGGTCAGGGCTGGGGTGGTGTTGGTTTGCTGTCCGGCGGGCTCGTCGGTGCTGGTCAGTGCTGTGCGGGCGCGGGTGAGCACGTCAAGGCCCAGGTAGCGTCGTCCTTCGATCCATTCGTCGTGTTGTTCGGCCAGCACGGCACCGACGAGGCGGATGATCGAGGCCCGGTCGGGGAAGATGCCCACGACGTCGGTCCTGCGCCTGATTTCTTTGTTGAGCCGTTCCTGGGTTATCTGTAGTCCTCGGCGGAGTGTCCTCGATGTCCTGGCCTGACCCCGATCGGTTGATCCATGGCGTATGAGAGTCTTGCGGCCCACCTTTTGGGCAGGAAGGCTCGACAAGATCATGGCGACGAGGAAGCGGCATAGCCCCGAGCAGATTGTGCGCAAATGGCCTGACCCCGATCGGTTGATCCATGGCGTATGAGAGTCTTGCGGCCCACCTTTTGGGCAGGAAGGCTCGACAAGATCATGGCGACGAGGAAGCGGCATAGCCCCGAGCAGATTGTGCGCAAGCTGATGGCGGCCGATCGGCTGCTGGCTGAGGGCAAGGACACCGCGGCGGTGTGCCGCGAGCTGGGTGTCTCCGAGGCGACGTATCACCGGTGGCGTAACCAGTTCGGTGGGCTGAAGGCCGAGGACGCCAAACGGCTCAAGGACCTTGAGCGTGAGAACGCCACGCTCAAGCGGTTGTTGGCTGATGCGGAGTTGGAGAAGGTCGCGCTTAAGGAGATTGCGAGGGGAAACTTCTAGGCCCGGAACGTCGGCGGGTGGCCGTTCGTCATCTCCAGCGGGTGCTGGGGGTCAGTGAACGGTTCGCCTGCCGCGTCACCGGGCAGCACCGCGCCACCCAACGACACGAGTCACGGGCAGCCACGCCAGCCGATCCTGATGCGGCGTTGCGGGCCTGGCTTCGCGCCTATGCCAAGGATCACCCACGGCGAGGGTTTCGGCCCGCCTATCACGATGCCCGCGGTGAAGGATGGATTGTGAATCACAAGAAAGTTCAACGGCTTTGGCGCGAAGAAGGTCTGCGGGTACCGCAGCGGCGCCGACGTAAACGCCGCGGCACCTCCACCGCCGCTGACGTTCCTACCGCCGATGCGCCCAACCGGGTGTGGGCGGCCGACTTCCAGTTCGACGTCACCACTGACGGACGGCCAATCAAGATCGTCTCCATCGTCGACGAGCACACCCGCGAATGCCTCGGTGGGATGGTCGAGCGCAGCATCACCGGCGAGGACTTGATCGCTGAACTCGACCGCCTGGCCGCCCAGCGCGGCACCTATCCAGCAGTGCTGCGCTGTGACAACGGCCCCGAATTGGCCTGCAGCGCAATGGCTGACTGGGCCGCCGGACAGGTCGGCCTGCATTTCATCCCGCCCGGCGAGCCGTGGCGAAACGGCTACATCGAGTCATTCAACTCCCGCATCCGCGACGAATGCTTGAACATCAACAGCTTCTGGTCACTGGCCCAGGCCCAGGTGGTAATCGGCGACTGGAAACACGACTACAACCACCACCGCCGACATTCGTCACTGGGCTACCAGCCCCCAGCCCGCTACGCTGCCAGCTGTACCCACCAATGAACGACTCTCGTTCGCCGTGGACCAGTTCACGGGGTCCGGCCA
>NZ_JACKSY010000069.1:0-6125 GCF_025821985.1 Mycobacterium timonense
TAGGCCACGCAGGCACCCTACGGCCCACCGGCTAGTGCACAAATCCGCACCAGGCCACAACCGAAGACACAGGTCACAGCCCTACACAACCGCCGGATCGCCGACAGTGATAAAAGTCAGGTCTGACGTTGCGATCGACATCGTCCGCGCCAGTGACGGCTCGGTGGTGGTGTTGCCCGCAACCGCGGTCACGTAGTGAAGCTCACGTCTCCTCGAAGCCCGACTGGTCGAACTTCAGCGTGTGAGCGTTCTCGGACACGGTGCGGATTTTGCTTTCGTCGAAGCCGGCCGCATCGGTCGCCTCGATTTCGATCTTGACGACGAGTTGGGTGCCAGTGTCGCGCAGATGGGAGATGACCTCCTCGACAACGTTCTTGAACTCCAGAGCGACTTTGTCAGCGCTGAGGGTCTTGACGCCGTAGAAGCGGGTCATCGGCGGTGGGAACGCGATGTCGATGGGTCGTTTCGGAGCGTCCGCGCCTGCCGATGTGCCTGTATCACCGGCGGTGGTCACCGGTGGGGGACGGACCTCGGTTTCGCGTTGCTTGACGGCGACATCGGGGCGCACCAGAAGCAGGGAGTCAGTTGCGGCCGGCGCTGCCCCGTTGTCGTCTGGTGTCCACAACCCGATGTAGCGGCCAGCCGCCTCATCGAAACCCGTTGCCAGCGCGAAGGCGTCCGTTTGCCAGATCAGCGGCATGTCGACGATGCCCTCGTCAAGTACCCGCCGGTCGCGCAGCCGCGGCATATAGGGGTACTGGCTGTACAGCCGCCACAGCGCCCCGAGGGAGACGTGGCCGTCCTTCCAGATCTGGGGCACCTTGCCGATCGCGAGCTTGATGGTCGCCGCGGCCTGGCGGATCGACAGGTCGCCGCCGTTGCCCAGCCGGCGAGACACCCGCTCAGCCAACGCAGGAGATTGCCCCTCGACCTTCGTCTCGCGGATCGCGAAGGGGGCGCCCGGATCAGGCTGAGTGGGTACCAGTGCCCACGTAAACGTCTGCAGCAGGCGGGAATTCACAGTGCCGTCGGCCTGGGTTTGACGTTGGGTTGCCTGGTTCTTCTGGTTCTGGGTCAGGTCGAGGTCGGCTTCGTTGGCCAGGACGTGCGTCCAGCCCAGGTAGTCACGCACCGCCGAGTCCAGCTCATCGAGACGCGCCTCGTCGGCCGCCAGGTAGACCAGCATGTTCCGGTTGGTCCGGTTGGCCGTCCCGCGGTGTTCGGTGGCTTGTTGGCCGAATTCTTTTGCCGGCGAGTCGGATCCCCGCTTGTGAGCGACCTTCGGGTGCAGGATGACCAGGCGTGCTTCGTCCGTATCGGGGATGTCGGCGTTGGATTCCGGGCACACGTGCAGGCCGGCGAAGTCGCCTCGGCTCTTGGCCTGACTCTGCAAGCGCCGCACAATTTCGGCCCACACGTCTTCCTTGTGCAGCCGCTCAGCCTGGTCCTTGGCAGTGCGAGTGATATTGGCCTGTAGGTCATACCAATACTTGCCCGAGCCCGAGTAGAAGTAGGTCGCGCGGTCGCCAAGCTGGGTCAGCGCCGAGTGAAAATTCCCCGGCACGTCCCCCGGGACGGCGGTGCCCAGAAACACCCGCTGCCGCTCCAGGCCCTTGTGGGCCGAGCCGATGGTCGGTGCCGCACCGAAAAACACTGTTCGAGCAAGGCGTTTGGTCAGTGACCGCTGACCAAACAGCGGTTTGGCCGTGTCGATGCGGGCGGGTTCAGAGTTGGGACCATCCACGTCCGCGTCGATGATCGCCTTCCACGAGTCCTGAAGATACTGCGTCAGCTCCGAATTCACATTCGAGGTCGCTAACGGAATCGAGCCGGGCATGATCAGCGGGCTGGCGTCCTCGCCCGTCCACAGCGCATGGATGACCGTGCTCATCAGTCGCAGCACGCCACGCGTGCGCTGGAAGCGCTCCAGCGACGACCACTCCTCGTACAGCCGGTCGAAGAGCTCCGGATGGATCGGATAAGTCCGCTTGATCCGGTCCTCGTACGCGGTATCGCGGGCCTCTCGCGGGAAATCGTCGCTGTACTTGCGGTACATCTCAACGTATGCCCGCGCGGTCGCCCCGATCGCCGCCAATGCCGTCGCATCGGGCTGCGTGAAAAGACGTTGTCGCACAATCTGATACGCCTCGGCCGATGACGCCGGGCGCCACTGATCCGCAACACGCCGCACAACATTCTGCAGCCGTTTCAGCGCCTCCAAGCCGTGGGCTCCACCGACCTCTTCGGCATTCCCGTCCACGATCTTGTCGCCGTCATCACCGGTCGACGACGCGGGGATGGAGATCACCAGCAGGACACCAGACGTGCCCTTCGCCGCCTCGGTCAGCGATTGCGCGAAGGTGAACTGGTCGTCGAAGGTACCGCCGGCCAGGTCGTCGCGGCCGACGAGGGAGCGTGCGTACGCTACCCACTCGTCGATCAGAATGACCGCCGGCGCGTACTTGGCCAGCAGTTCGTGCAGAGCCGTTCCGGGGTGCGTGCGGTCGGCATCGGCCTGCGCGACCAACGCGAAGGCCTCCGGCCCGCCCAGCTGCCAGGCAAGCTCGCCCCAGATCGTGTTGATCCGGGTCCCGTCGTCTTTGACGACGCCAGAGGGGCTGAAGTGGTTGCCGACGATCGCCACCCGGTTCACCTTGGTGCCGGTGTAACCGCTGGTGGTCAGCAGGTCCTGGGTGTCCTGCGGAAAGTTGCCGACGGGCAGCCCACATGCGATGTGCCACAGCGCCAACATCGAGTGGGTCTTGCCGCCTCCAAAGTTGGTCTGCAAGTTGATGACTGGCGGCGCATTGTCGTCACCGGAGAGCCGCCGCACAGCGCGGCCGATCAGGTCGACGAGACCTTCGGTCAAATAAGTGCGCTTGAAGAACTCGACGGGATCGGCGTAGTCGGCGTCCTGCTCACCGCCGAACGCAACCTTGTACAGATCGGCGGCGAATTCCGAGGCGGCGAAGTTGCCGGTGGCCACGTCGTCGTGCGGTGGCAGGACCTCACGCCAGGGCTTGAGGCCAGCGGATTCCGGGTTGTCGACGGCGGCTCTGAGGACCTTCTTGTCGTCCTTGTCGGCCGTGACCCGCCGCAGGTTCAGCCGGATGCTGCGGATTTCGTCTGCCACGGCAGCGGCGCCGATGAGCTTGAGCAGACGTTCCCCGGTGTCCAGTGCACGGTAGGCGTCATCATCGGAGAACGTGCTGCCGTGATGGGCCCAGGTGTTGCGGACCTCGCGCAGTTCGATGGCGTACGACTTGCCTGCCTTGCCCAGCGCCTCGTCGAACGGATACCAACCCTTGCGGTAGCCGCCGGTGATGTTGGCCTCGGTGAGCATGCGGAACTGAACCTGCGGATCGAGCGGCTCGTAGGTCTTCGTCGAGGGGGCGCCGTTCTTGAGGTCCTTACCCTGGACGAGTTTGGTCCACTCTGCACCCAATGACGGATTGCCTTGACCGACAATCGATGCGATGAAGTCGTCAAGGGCTGGTGCCATCGCGACGAACATGCGGTCGATGCGTTCACGGTTGCTGAGTGCCATGTCAGTTCAGCTTCCATTCGCTTTCTAGTTTGTTTGTGAGTTCTGCCTGCCGCTGCTCGATGACTGCTGGTGTCCACTCTTGATACCCGAGAACCTGCGTGGTCAGCGCGAAGATTGCGGCACCTTTGCGGCTGGTGAAGTACTTCGCCTTCTTGACATCGAAGTCGTAGTTCTGGGCCTCGCTGTTCTTCGTTCGGTTGAGCAGGAGGAGGTTGCCGATACGGTGCGTCCAGTAGGTACGCTCTTCCTCGGTGAAATCCTTGACCCATTGGCTGTCTGGTCGCGGATTCTGGGGGAGCACATGCTCGACCGTAATGATCTTGTGGGCATACGAGGCGCCCGGATTTGCCGCAATGATCGAATCGAGCCGCAGCAGAACGTATTTACGCACAGGGGTCACAAGATAAATCTCTCCGGAGATCCGCTCGCGCGTCTCCTTCTTCTCTTCGTCCGAGAGTCCGAAGGCCAACGATTCCAACCCGTCGCCCGCGTCAAGCTGTTTGAGGAGATCCAAGTACCTCAGCACACGGGGGGTCGTATAGACACGTCTGATCAGCAAACTCGCTGCGAGGCGTTCCAATCTGGTTAGAAACGCATTCAGGAATTCGGGGTCGTCGCCGTGGTTTTTCAGCGCCCACAGCGCTGGCGGGCGCCAGTCGGCGTTGTCGATCTGGACCAGTCGTTTGAGCCAAGCGTTGACACTGTCCCAGGTGCCGCCAGCGTCGAAGTCTTGATTGATCAAACGCTGGTCGGCCAACGCATACGGCTCAAGAAGGTTGTCGATGAATCCCGCACCATCCGAGGGCAGGTAGTTCGACAAGACCTGCTCGGGAAACTCCACGAGCAATCCGCGGACAGCTCGGGCCTTCGAGACGATCGTTCGGAGATAGAGGAACAACTCCCCGAACTCGTTGCGGCCCAGCTCCTGTTCGAGGTCTTCCCAAAGATCGGCGTAGGTTGCCCGGTCACCCTCCGCGATCGCGCCGATCACTTGCGACTTGAAGATGTCGGGCGGCGTGAGCGGCAGTCCACGTGAATTCATGACACTGAAGATTCGGTACGCGCTGTTCAAGTCCGGGGTGCTCACAACGACCAGGAACGTGCGCGACGCCATCATCACGAACAGCTTCTTGCGTTCTTCGGCTGTCCATGTTGACAACACTTCGTACAAGGCCTTCGCGTTGTCCCGGATCGCCTTTTGAGCATCGGTGCCGACTTGGTTGTCGCTCAGGCCGATTAGAGCCTCGATCGCTCCCGTCGTCTGGATATGTGTCCGAAAGAACTTCGCGTCGCGGGCCCTGAGTCGCAGGCGAGGGGTGGCGGCCCGATTGTCCCAGACCACCGCTGGCTCCTCGATGAACTTGTGGATGTCGGCCTGGAGTGCTGGGTCGGTCGCGAGGTCACGCAGCACTGCGAAAAGTATTGTCAGGGTGGTTAGTCGCTGTTGCCCGTCGATAACCTCGGACGCCGGTATTCCCTTCTCCTTGACGAGAACCACCGATCCCAGGAAGTAAGGCTCGTCGGTGTCTCGGTCTAACGATCCCTGCAGATCATCGAGAAGCTGGAGTGTTTCGTCCTTCCCCCATGCGTAAGGCCGCTGGTAGTCGGGGATGGTGAAGTCATACTCGGCGGTGAAGAGCTTGCCGAGTTGGACTTCACCTGCGTCGATCGGCTTAATCATCATCGTCCTCAAACTCGAACTCGCTCTGAAGGTCGCCATTGTTCTGGGCGCGTGCGGCCTCGCTGATTTCCGGCCAAGTCGTCACCAAGTTGTTGAAGCTGAGGGCGTCTTTGGTCCACCCGTTGCCCTCGGCTATGCGGAACAGTAGATGCGCGAGTTCCTTCAAGAGGTCGGCCTCGATTGCGCGGTCCTCTCGGCTCAAAGCGGACCGCAGGAAGTCGCCAGCCGCTGAAATACCGTCCTGCTCAAGGATTCTGATTAGGTGATGCAATGCTTCCCAGTTGCTGGTGTGCTGATCGGTGAGGACGTCGTACTCCGCGGCGAGGTCTGTTGGTCTGATCAACGCAACGTTCCCCGCGCGCGACTGTCAGGATCCCGTCTCGGTCCATGGTGTTCACGCTCGTGTTCCTGGCACGAGCGAGATTGTCGGCATCACCAAACTTTCCTGTCCCATAACCATGCTGGCGATACCAGGCGATGGCAAAACGTGAGGGCGCATCAAAGTCACCCTCCTGCTCGTTAAGTACCTGGTCCAAGATCTCGTTTATGCGCCCAAGCGCCGACCGAACCGTCATCTTGGTGCCGTCTGGCTCCAGCACTGCCGAATGTCGGCTAAAGACAGCCATGCCTGGTCCGATCGCCGCCTGCGGAAGATCCACCGGCGCGACCTTGCCTTGTTGGAGCTTGCGCAGTGCGTTCGGGAGTTCGCCTACAAGCGCACTGATGAATCCGCGTCTATCGATGGTTGGCGCCACCAGAGATCGTGGGCGCAGCGAAAGGACTCTCAATGAAGATGTCAAGCCGCCGACTTGGTGATCGGGGGTGATTCGGGTTGCCAGGTGCGGTTGTCACGGATGAGGGCGTAAAGGACGTTGGTACGGCGTCGCGCCAGGCAGA
>NZ_JACKSY010000070.1:0-857 GCF_025821985.1 Mycobacterium timonense
TAGGCCACGCAGGCACCCTACGGCCCACCGGCTAGTGCACAAATCCGCACCAGGCCACAACCGAAGACACAGGTCACAGCCCTACACAACCGCCGGATCGCCGACAGTGATAAAAGTCAGGTCTTTTGCCCGAAAAACGTGTTGCGGACGAGCACCGCGGCGCCGGCGAGGATGAGTCCGACCAGGACAACGGCCGCCAGCGCCGCCAGCCTGTTGCGGGGGACCCGGGAGCTCATTGCGACCCTCCGACCCGGCCACCCAACGTGCAGCCGGGGCATACCGGAATCCCGTTGTACGGCCAGGGAATCAGCGACCGAGGAACCGGCGAGGGGTGGCCCGGACCGCGAGCCGTGTCGAAGGTGCGGAATCCCCACAGGTAGTCCAGGAACGGCTGGAAGAGTTGCGGTGCAAGGAAGTTCGGGACGAACGCCGAGTAGGCGTACATGCTCGAGATCGCCTCACCCACCGTGATCTCGAATTTCTTGAGGCCCGGCAGCGCCTTGCTGATGTTGTCGCGGTTCTTTTCCAGCATCGCGGTGACCGAGTTCAGTCTCTCCAGCGTCGGCGCCAGCTTGCTTTCGTTGTCGTGCACCAACGCCGTCAGCTGCTTGGCCACCGCCGACGTGTTGGCCAGCAGGTCCACGATCTCCTGCCGGCGCGCCACCAGGACTTGGAGCAGCACGTCGGAGTTGAGGATGAGCTTGTTGACCTGCTGGCTGCGTTCGGAAAGGACTCCTTAAGTTCGTAGGTGCAGTTACTTCGTGTTGTTACGTTGTGCTGTGACCCCGGGTGGGGCGGGTGAGGCTGCATCGCTCTTGCCGGCCTGATGGTGCGGCTTGAAAGGACTGGCCGCCCGG
>NZ_JACKSY010000071.1:0-4588 GCF_025821985.1 Mycobacterium timonense
TACGGAGTGCCTTTCCACTTGATGAAACCTTGACCCTCAGCAAGTCAATGTTCTCAAGCAGGACAGGCACTTCCGTGCATTACAGGGCCCGCGTCACCAGCCAATTCATGAAACGTCGAGGCTAACACCTGGCCATCGGCGGGCAAAGCACCGCCGCGCAGTGCGCGCGCCGCATCGGCGCGCTGGGCTGGGGTCAGCCCACGATACGCCTCCGCATAGGCCCTGCGGGCGGGCTGCTGGCCCCAGGTGGACAGTGCGCCGGCCGTCAAGCCGTAGCCCGCCAGCGCCATGGTCAGCACCATCGGATCGACGCGCTCCCAGGGGTGCGTGACCTGTACAAGCCAGACCACCGCGAAGGCGGATCCGATGAAGGCCGAATTGAGCAGCCACCGCAGCCACCAAGGCTGATTGAAGTAGCGCACCCGCATGACGGGTTAGTCTGCCCCACGCGTGTGACTTCGAGCTGTCAGGACATCGTGTGGCTGCGCAGTGCACCAGTTTCACTGATCCCGGTCGACCCTTACGATCGCGGCGGCCGACCCGCGCAGCTGGTGTTCGATCCCGGATAATCTCTGCGGAGCGGTCCGGTGATGGCGCCGCAGTGGGCGCCCGACGATTATCGGCGCAACAACAAACACACAGTCGATCGTGCATCGAACTGAGCGGTCCGCTATCGGACTAATAGGTTGTGGCCCAATACGATTCGAACGCGGATCTCTGCAACTCGTGGACTGGAGTTGCCGAGTATGCGTCGAGGTCATCGATGTGCAAGCGCCACCAATCACCCTGACGGGCGCTCGCGGCCGCCATGGCGTGTTAGGCATGGCCTGATCCGCAACCGACGCCGGGCAGGCACCCGGTCCCGCCGGGAACCCCGCCGGGGCCGGCGAACTGGCCGCCAGAGCCGCAACCGACCCCGGCTAGGCAGCCGTGTCCACCAGGGCCCCCGCCGGGGCCGTCGTTTTGGCCGCCCCAGCCGCAATTGCCGTTGCCGTCGCAGCCGCCGCCACCGGGGTCCCGCTTGAAGTCGACGGCATGCACAGTCATCAGCGCTGCACTCGAGGAAGGAATGCTGGCTGGGATCACCGGGGCGGCAGCGAGTAGCGCACCGACCGCCCCAGCCGACGCCAGCGCTTTGGTAAGGGTTAGATGAGCTAACATTCGTCGTGAATACCACGCCACGCGGGCACGCATAACCTGCCTGTGGCGAAGCCCACACACGGGAGTCTCTGTGACACCGCAGACGCGAAAGGCGCTCTGGTGCAGGACGTTCTAGCGCGAGCCGCAATGCTGCACGGCGTCGGGCCCGACGCCGTCGCCGCCCTGGCCGACGAACTCAAGCAGGTGAGCTTCCCGGCCCGACACACCGTGTTCACCGAAGGCGAGCCAGGCAGCGACTTGTACATCGTGCTCGCGGGCAAAGTGAAAATCGCGCGTAAAACACCAGACGGCCGCGAAACCCTGGTCGCAGTGCTCGGATCGACCGAGGTGTTCGGCGAGCTCGCCCTGTTCGACCCCGGACCACGAACCTCGACCGTGACGACGTTGACCGAAGTGCATGCGGTGCGGATGGACCGCCGCGCGCTGCGGGCCTGGATCGCCGCCTACCCCAGCATGGCTTACCAACTCCTGCAAATGCTGGCCCGCCGACTACGACGCACCAACGACACGCTGTGTGATCTGATCTTCACCGACGTTCCGGGCCGGGTGGCCAAACAACTGCTCTACCAGGCCAACCGATTCGGGGGGACCGGCACCGAACACACGCTGCGCGTCGTGCTCGATCTCACCCAGGAAGAACTCGCGCAACTCGTTGGCTCCTCCCGCGAGACGGTCAACAAAGCCCTCTCCGATTTCACTCAGCGCGGCTGGATCCGCCAAGAAGGCAAGACGCTGGTCATCCTCGCGCCTGAAAAACTCGCCCACCGCGCCCGCTGACCAACAACTCGGCCGGCCCTATCTGCCGCGGCGCCTCGCCATGCGGCCTGAGGCCGTCCCCGCTACGATCAGCACACGCGGTCAGCGTGGCAGGGCAACGCAGTCCACGCACAGCTGACGATCGATCGCCTTCATGTCGTGACTATCGACATAGCCACAGCCACTACTGCTTTCGTGAGGTTAGCGATGCGTGATGAACTCTTTTCGGGATTCAGTGAAACCGGGTGGGATAAAGCGCCGTGGGAGACCGAACCGATCTTCACCGCCGACGAGTTGCAGATCCTGCTCAACCCAGAACTATCGCCGGCTGAGGCTGCCGATCGCGTGGGCTGCGTCGTCCGCGACGTCCTACAGCTACGCCGAACCTCCTAAGGTCGCGCGCTGGTAGCGGTTTCCGCGGGCAACCGACCAGCGCCGCCGCAACAGCGCTGGCAGCGATATCTCCCGCAATGAAGTCCGCGAATCGGGGACAGGAACAACGGCCTCCGAGTAGGCCGCATCAGATGGACTCGACGGCTGAAGCCACGCAGGAACTGAGCCAGCTCAGCACCACCTCACTCGATGCGCGCTAAGCCGAACTGTCATCTCTGCTGCGGTTTTCTGACGGTCTACGCGTCGTGGAAAACAGGTTGATCTTCACTATCGACCTCAACCTCGAAGTGGTCGCCCTGCGGATGCGCCGCGCCATCGGAGTTGGTGATCCGTTGAACCCCGAATCATGTTCTGGCGCAGTTCTATCTGAAGTCGGGATAGACAACCAAGGTAACGAGCGCGACCACACTGAATGCGATTCCGATGATCCCCAGTCCGACCATCACAGATAGCCGGAATCGATGCTCCACCACAGCATCCAGCAGCTGGCAGGACCAGCAACGGCGAGACCGGGTCCAGTGGCGCACCTTGCTGGTTCGGCCTTCTGGTGCTGCATGGCGAGGTGGATCCCCGCTCCCGCGGGACGCGTCTGCTGCAGGCGATTATCCAGGCCTGGTGACGTAGTTGCTCAACACATTTCGTGAAACGCCAGGAGAACAACAGGCTCGTAGGGTGCCTCGACACCGGGCGGCGTTCTGGGTAAGCCCGGCCGCCAGCCGCGGATCGTTTCCGAGTTCTCAGTGTGCTGGCACGGCTGTAGGCGTCGGAATTTTCTCAGGTGTTGATGGTGCGGTGCAACGCCTTTGCGGCTTCAACAAGTGCGGGATGATCGACCTCGAGTGATTCGACGCGTGCCAACTCGGGGCGCAGCCAGCTCGCCAGCACCGTCCACACGGGGCGGTGGTAGGACCACCACGACACCGCTTGCCAGTTGCGATCTCCGGTATGCGGGTCGGTTTCCGACCAGATCCGATGACCCCATGCCCGGGTGACAGCCAGATTCCGGACCACCACCTGCGTTGGGCGCAGCCCGAGGCGCACCAGCTGCGCCGGGTCGTCCAGATCGAGCACCCGTAGGTCGTCTGGGAGCCGATAGACACCCAGCGCCCGCCGCGCCCCCGGCAGCTGCGGGAATTCCAGCATCGAGGGGTCCCACTGTGCGAGGTTGCCAAAGGTTTCCCCGCACGCCGCTTCGGCAAGCCGCGATAGGTACCAGACGTGGTAATCCGGGTGATCGATTCGCCCGCCGCGCTGCGGACGATGCTCGTACAACGGGTGGCCCGGTTGACCGGGTCGCGCGCGGGCCAGGTAAGGGAAGACGCGGTAGGCGAGCACTCAGGCTGCCCCACCCCACGTTTCGGCGTCGAGCGATTCCAGTACCGGGGCGGGCCCAGAGAGCTGCAACACGTCCAATGGTCGCGCACCGTCGAGGTAGCTGTTGGCACTGACCAACCACGTCGCGGCCGCGGTTTCCCCCCATACGAGTCGGGCCCGGGCGATGACATGCTCGAGGTCGATCAGCAGCGGGGCCGCGACCGGGCCCGGACGCTCATCCCCGGTCATCCATCGCGACGGTTGTGACCGATTCACACCCACCAAGGACGCCAGCTGGGCGCCGCCGAGCATGTCGACGAGATACCGCACCCTTGAAGCAGCCAGTGGATCGTCGGCCCCCACCCGGGCCGACCTCGCTGTTGTCTTTCTTTCGCTGGATACCATGACGCCATTCTACCCAACAAAACCGTTGGGCAAACATGGTCTCGGGTTGTCGTCGGTGACGCCGCCTCATGACCTGCGAGTCGGCTTCTGGCATCAACCTGCCAGTCGAGTTCGTTCTTTGACCACGGGCTGCTAGTTGCGCGCGACGACGCGTCGAAGCTCTTGTGGCGATTGTGCGCGTAGCGTGTTACGCGTGTTCGAAGCGTTCAGCATGGCTGCCCGCGCAGCGGTTACCCAGGCGCATCAAGAGGCCCGGATGCACGGTAGCGATTACATTGGCACCGAGCATCTACTTCTGGGATTGCTTGGCGGAGAAGCAGACAGCGTCGTCGCGGACGCGTTGGACGCGTTCAACGTAGCCTCTGATGCGGTCCGGGCGCGGGTCGAGGATTCGATCGGCCCGGTCGGTGAGCCGCAGCCCGGGCATCTGCCGTTTAGCCTCAATCTTTCATGTGGGTGGTGTTGGGGTTGATGGCGGCTCGTTGGTTGGTGGATAAGTCGTTGGGCGGCAGGGGTTTCCGGCGTTGCTTCTCGCCGGCGCTCCTGGTCCTTGGTCGCT
>NZ_JACKSY010000072.1:0-4366 GCF_025821985.1 Mycobacterium timonense
CGTACCGTCACTATCCAAGCCGGCAAGCACACCCTGACCGCTGCTGAACCGCCACCACCCGACCTCGCCGAAATCCTCGCAAACATCCACAGCCTACGTGCGCACTAGCCTGATAAAAGTCGGGCCAGGAAGTAGCGACTCCGCGTTTCCTCAGTTCGCAAGTGGTTTTCGCTGTCCGATCGTGAAGTATGAAGTTCGCGGACATGCAGGTCGTTCGCGATCGCGCATGACGTGTGGTCCCAACGTGGTCACCAGCCGGACGCGGCGCTGTGCGTTGGACGGTCCGCCCCGTTGCTGCGGCCGACTTCATCGAGGCACTCAACCGTCCACCTCAGTCCGTTCCACGACCTCGGGCAACCAAGGTGTGTCGTCGTATGATTCCGCGTCTGCCTCCACCTTCAGTCGATACGCTCTCAAGTCACGGGCGGCTGAATCGGGGCACTCCGCAGCCCTCGCAATGTCCTGTTCCTAGTGCTGGCCTCTGCTGGCCGTCTGGAGGCGCCTGTGTGGGCTGACAATGAAGCGGATCTCGACCTGCTGGGTTTCGATTTCCTCGTCGACGGCCTTGTCGTCGCGTTAACCGAACCACGACTACTCCCGCTGACGATCGGGGTCCTCGGGGACTGGGGTTCGGGCAAGAGCAGTCTGATGCGAATTGCAGCCCGCGAGCTTGAGACTATCCGGGCCAAAGAGGACGCCGAGACTGCCGAAGATCAGGTGTCCCCGTACCTGACGGTGCACTTCAGTCCGTGGCAGTACGAAGACCACGACGACGTCAAAATCGCCTTGATGACAGCTGTGCTGGATGCGATCGCGGAACGAGCACCCGATACCGCCGAGCAAGTCGGACGACTCCGGAGAATAGTCGCCGGCCTCCGCCGCTGGGGCCGCAGATTAGGTCGAACGGGAGTCGGCGCCGCGCCAGCGGTACTTCCGGTCCTTCTGCAAGGCGCGGGGCTCGACTTGGATCCCGCAGTCGTTGAGGCGGCGACGGCGCTCACAGGCGCGGCGGCCAAGCAGGCTGAGGCCGCTTTGAAGGAGCCGGGCGAAGGGTCAACCGCCCCCGCCGCGACGCCCGAGACGCCGCGCGGTGACGTCGACGCGTTCCGCTGCGAGTTCGCCGAGCTGGTCAAGCAAATTCCCCACTGCGCGGCGGTAGTCGTGTTCATCGACGACCTCGACCGATGCCTCCCCGAAACTGTCGTCGACACGTTCGAAGCCATACGACTCTTCCTGAACACACCCAAGACCGCATACGTTCTCGCCTTGAATCAGAACGTCGTCGAATCGGCGATCGACTCGCGTTACCCCGAACTCAAGAAGCCCGACGGAGCGGGGATCGGGCGGGACTACCTGGAGAAGATGCTTCAGCTCAAGGTCGCGATCCCGCCGCTGTCCGCACCAGAAGCCGAGACTTATGTAAACCTGCTCTTCGCCGAGCTGCATTTGTCGGACAGTGACTTCCAGAAGGTACTCAAGAATGCATTCGAAGTTCGACGCGCGAACGGTCTGGCCGTCGCATTCAATACCGGGATCGCGGGGGCGGTGCTCAGCGACATCCCAGCCGATCTCGCCGATGACCTGAAGTGGGCGGCAGACATATCACCGATCCTGGGCGCATCGCTGCGCGGTAACCCGCGTCAACTGAAACGGTTCCTCAACAACCTGCTGCTGAAACACCGCAGTGCCAAACGACGCGGAGCGAATCTCGAGCTCCCCGTTCTCGCGAAGCTGATGGTGCTGGAGGATCAGTACAACACCGATTTCCAAAAGCTCTTCGACTGGGAGATGTCAGCCGGAGGCGCATGTAGCGAGATCGCCATCGCCGAGGCTCGCGCACGAGGAGGAAGCGAGTCCGCCGGCCCAGCTGACGTCGATAAAGCTGACAGCAAGCAGGCAATCGAGCCGCCACAGAGGAAGAAGCCCGCAGCAGAGGCGAAGTCGGACGCCGTGCAGTCTGACGCGGAAAGTTGGGCCAGCAAGACCCACGTCGCCGGTTGGCTGCGTGCCGATCCTCCACTCGCGGGCACGGACCTGCGCCCCTACTTCACCTATTCCCGTGACAAGCTGTCGTTCGGCGTCTCCGCATCGAGGCTCGCGCCGCACCTGCAACGACTCATCACCGACGTCCAGTCCGATGTCGATGCGAAGCGACGCAGCCACTACCCGACCGTCGCGGCACTAGAACCGAGCGAACGGATGCAGTTCATCGAGGCTCTTCTCGATCGCGTTCAGCGCGATCCAGCCTCGGTCGCGCTCACTGCTGCGCTGGAGCTCGCGGAGAAGAACTCGGACATCGTCAGCGCGGTGTGCGCAGCCCTTCTTCAAGTGCCACCCGCGTCGATCCCCTTCGGTGCCGGGACTGCCGCGGTTCGCCGGCTGCCGCTCGACGACCCCGCCGTGAACGAACTCCTGCAGCGCTGGGAGGACAGCGACAACACTCAACTCCGCACCGTCGTTCAGAAGGCCCGCGAGGCCGCAGCGAGAGCGAAGGGATGAGGGGGTGGGAACGTCAGCTGATCGAGCGGCGGGAACCGGAGGCGACTGGACACCCCTCAAGTACGCGGCGAACGCTTACGTCCGAGGCCTAGGCAGGGCCAACTCCAACGAACGAGCCCACCGCGTCCTGGCACGCCACGTCCCACTCCTCGGCGGCGCTGGTGGGGCGACCGCCACAGCTAGCGCGGGTCGTTCGGGCATCACAAGACTCGGCGGTCTGCTCTCCGGATTGGGAACTGGCACCGCGGCACAGGCGCTGGTGTCGATCGGGCTCGGCCATTTGGTCGGCCAGGACCGGTTCACCGTCCTCGATGAACTCGTCACCTACATCGCCGGCACCGGGAACGATCTCGACTCGGGCGCAGCACGTGACGCTGCGTGCGACGTTCTGGACGAGGTATTTGGCGACGCCGATTCCTGGGAGGAACTAGATCAGATCAGCGTCGACCGGGACCAGCTTGGTTCGATCCTCGAACGCTTCCTGGCGCTGTACGTGTACAACAGGGTTCCCGTTGTCGCAGAACGTCTCAGTCGGCTGACCGACCCCATTGCGATGCGGCGGGCCGACCAGGAGATGCGCCAGATCATCGCCGACCTCGTGGTGATTGAACTGCCTGCAGATCCGCTCTCCGTCGAATGGGGCGGTCAGCAGGGGCGGACCATCGCGGAGCGGGCGGTCAGCTCTGCCTACGAGCTCCTGTCCGCCCTTGAACGGGAGGACCGCACATGACTAACTACCGGGTCCGCACCAACCCCACTGCGAGGACCCCCGCTGGGCCGGACGACACCCGACTGCTCGATTGGGCGCCCGGAAGCACGGCATCGACCATCCAACTAGGAAATCGGGCCGGGTCTCGATTCCTCACCGGCTGGCGGGCACCCAGGGAAGCCCTCGACTTGTTCCTCCTTGGTGCGAGCATCTACTGCATCGATAAGGCGACCCCCCGAAACAACACGGCCGACGTGTGGACCCGTGAGCTCCGTGTGGAACTGCCGGTCTCCGATGTCGACGCCTGGGCAGCAGCGCCTTGGAAGGAAACTCTGGACTTCCTCACCGGCGACCGCTGGGCCCTGACGCCCTACTTCGAAAGCGTCTCTCCTCTGGACGGTGTCAGGCGAGTACCCGAAGACATCACACCGGTGGGGGACGTGAACGCAGTCAGTCTTTTCTCCGGTGGGCTCGACTCCCTGACCGGTGTGATCGACTTGCTCGAAGAGGATAAGGAGCGACGCCTGTGCCTGATCTCCCACAACGAGGGCGATCAAGCCTCCACGGCGCAGAAGACGCTGACCGCTCAACTGCGTGAGCACTACGGTCAGGACCGCCTGGAGCTGCGGAGCCTCTTCCTCCGTCCAGCACCAGCTACGGCAGGGCAGGGTCGCCCGCTTCCTCTAGAAAGGGAGACAACGACTCGTGCGCGGTCGCTGTTGTTCCTCACCGCAGGGCTTGCCCTCGCAGCATCCGGTGGACCGGATGTGCCCGTATATATCCCGGAGAACGGGTTCATCGGCATCAACGTTCCGCTCACTCGGGCTCGATCAGGCAGCTACAGCACGCGCACGACGCACCCACAATTCATGCACCTGCTACGCGCGGCCGCAGACGCAGTAGGGGTATCCAACCCGATCCTCAATCCATTTAGGCTAAAAACCAAGGGCGAGATACTTGCCGGTTCCCGAAACCCCGAGCTGCTTAGGTCACTCGCACCCCGCAGCATCTCCTGTTCCCACCCCGAGGCCGCCCGTGGGAGCGTCCCGGGGAGTGGTGTAAGTGATGGCGGCGTGTCGGTCCCTGACGTAAGAGGGCCATCGCGTGAGTCTCTGTGGTGAAACGACCAAGAATCACTACCGAGAGGAACATCGCGAT
>NZ_JACKSY010000073.1:0-6350 GCF_025821985.1 Mycobacterium timonense
TGGGACTCCTCGAGGATTCTGTGGAAGGTTGACTCGAAGGATCACGCGGTGGCCGCTTTACGTCCATCACCGACACGATGACGAACCCAGCAACCGCGCTACACCACTATGCGGGACTCAACTCTGGCGTGCAGATTCGTTCACGATGTAACGAGTTCGCTTACCCGTGGCGTGACGACGTGGACTCGGCCACCTGGACTGCGTATGGGCAGTTCGCCAATGCGACCAGTCGGTAAGCGGCGCCACGGCCGATCCCCGGCAGCGCTGCGCGCGCGAAACCGCGAGTAGAAGCGGAATAACGCTAAAAAGCGTTGTCGTGCAAACCAATCACCGAGAGTCGCTCTCGTTGCAGCTAAGGGGACTCGAGACGCGGCGTGAGGCGAGAGACCAGACATTGCGACCCGCGGCTACGGGTCGGCAAAGCCAGGAAGGGTCTCGCTCCCCGAAAACGCACAGACTTGCCGAGCGCTAAGAGAATGGTCAGGACAGCCGATCGATAGCGCGAAGGCTTCGATCGGCCGTCCTGCGGTGGCCGCGACTTAACGTGTGGTGTATCCGCCGTTGGCGAAGATGGTTTGCCCGGTGATCCAGTGCCCGTCGCCTGCGAGGAAAACCGCGAGGGGGGCGATGTCTTCGATCTTGGTCAGCCGGTTGCCCATGCCCTGGCTGGCGTGGAACTCGACCCGCTCAGGGGTCTCTTCCGGATAGAAGAACGGCGTGTCCATCGGTCCTGGGGCGATGTTGTTCACATTGATCAGACGCGGTGCAAACTCCTTGGAGGCGGCTCGGACGAAGTGCTCGACCGGTGACTTGGCGCCGGCGTAGGTGGAGTAGCCGTCGGTGTACGCGGCCAGCAGCGCGGTCACGATGGTCGTCAAGCTCCCGCCGTCGTTGAGGCGTCGACCGGCCTCCTGAATGAAGAAGTACGCGGCCTTGGAGTTGATGTCGAACATGGCGTCGTACTCGGCCTCGGTGGTATCCAGAATCGGCTTGCGCAGCACCTTGCCGGCGGTGTTGATCGCGATGTCTACGCCGCCGAAGGCGTCGACCGCGGCGTCGAACAGCGCCGCGACATTCTTCGGAACGGTGAGATCGCCCTGGACCTTGATTGCCTGCGCTCCGGCCGCCACCACGTCGGCCACTGTCTGGTCTGCGTCGGACTCGGTGGCTGCGCTGTTGTAGTGGACCGCAACGTTGACGCCGCTGTGCGCCAACGTCCTGCTGATGAGACCGCCGAGGTTCTTGGCTCCGGCGGCAACGACTGCGGACTTACCTTCGAGTGTGGTCATGCCCCGACCATAAAAGCGCTCCTAACAAATTGAAAACAGTAAAAGCCGTCAAATCTACAACTATTATTTGTGAATGCTCCGTGACCTGCGCCGCCTCGAACAGTTCGTCGGTGTCGCCGAAGCGGGCAGCTTCACGGCGGCCGCTGCGCACCTGCATCTGAGCCAGCAGGCGTTGAGCAGTTCGGTCAGCCAACTCGAAAAAGACTTGGGCGTAGCCCTGTTCACCAGGACGGGCCGACGCATCACCCTGACCGTCGCCGGCCGGGCGCTTCTCACCGAAGCGCGACCACTGCTGGCGGCCGCCCGAACCGTCGACGAACACGTCCGCAGCGCCGCGACCGACCAACGGCCATGGGTGATCGGCCACAGTCCGGCGCTCAGCGGCACCGAGGTCTACCAGTTGGTCGAGCCCGCCATCGATGCGTACCCCCGGCTGTCGTTCACGCTTCGACAGCTCTACCCCGACGCCCTGGTAGCCGGCGTGCTGGACGGCTCCCTGGATCTAGGACTGCGACGGGGGATCGCACCCACCGGCGAACTGGCCGGCGCGGTCATCGGGTATCACCGCGTGCGCGTCGCCGTCCCACGCGGGCACCGCCTCGCCGCCGCCGACCTGATCGACATCACCGACCTGGCCGGCGAACAGCTCGCGCTCTGGGCGCCACCCGGCTCCTCCTACTTCAGCGACTTTCTCATGAGCGCTTGCCGCCGTGCAGGTTTCGAGCCCGACTACGTCGTCAGCAGGGTCCAGGGCGCCGCGATGGTCGCAGCCCCGGTAACCACCGGCGCCATCGCGCTGGTCACCGCCGACCTCGGAACCGTCATGGATGGCCGGGTCCGCATCATCGACCTCCAACCCACGCTCATGGTTCCCGTGCAAGCCCTCTGGCAACGACACACCGTCTCACCATTACGAAGCGCCCTGCTCAAGACCCCGGATGCGCGCCCGGACGTGTGACATACGGGGACCGTCCGATTCACGGTGGATCCGACCTTGGCATTGATTAGTTGGCGGTCGGGGTGATCCGGCCGTTGAAGGTGATCGCAAGCGCGTTGAGTGCGGGCTCGCACCTCACTGCCCAGCGTGCGTTGCCTCGCCCGGTGGGATCTAGTGATCGGGTCGCACGGCAGAGGCATGTGAGGGCGGGTTGTTCGGTCGGGAAATGCCCTCGGGGGCGGATCGCGCGCCGGTAGCGGGCATTGGTTGACTCCACGGCGTTCGTCGAGCAGATGCCCCGGCGTATCTCGACGTCGTAGTCCAGGAACGGCACGAACTCGCTCCAGGCGTTCTCCCAGAGCTGGATGATCGCTGGATACTGGACACCCCACTTCGCGGTGAACTCCGCGAACCGTTCGTCGGCCGCGGCCTCGGTCGCCGCGGTGCAGACCGGCCGGATGTCCTTAACGATCTGGTCCCAGTGCTTGCGTGATGTGTAGCGAAAAGTGTTGCGTAACAGATGAATCACAGGTTTGGATGATCGGCCGGCCCCTTGAGCCCGTCGCGGACCAGGATGCAGACATCGCCGGTGCCGCCCTTCTTGACGAAGGTTGCATCATCGAACACCTCGGCGCCGTAGGCGTCGGCGAAGTGGGCAGCGACCTCACCGGTGGTCAATCCCTTTGCCGTAGCGACGAGACGACGATCTGCGGGTCGAAGCTGCTGTTGACGTCGCGGGGCACCACGATCTCGACTGGGCCGATCGCGGTGAGCACCGTCTTGGGCCGGGTGCCGTTACGGGAGTTGCCGCTGCCGCGTCCAGCCGGGTCGTGCTTGTCATACCCCAGGTGCTCGGTCATCTCCGCATCCAGGGCGGTCTCGAGCACGTTGTTGGTCAACTGGTTGAGCAGCCCCGTCGGGCCGACCAGTTCGACTCCTTGCTCCTTCGCTTGGGCCAGCAGTGCTCGGCCAGCTGCCGTTGATCCAGCAAGGCCGAATCCCCTCAGTCAGTACAGCTCAACCGGGGCCAGGCCCATCCGCCTGTATGTGTCTTTGAGGATCATTCGTGACGCTAGCACTGCCACTGCCAGGCGCTGCCACCTATCATTACTGGGGGATCGATCAACGAACTCATGACGGGCTGCGCGGTCGGCGTGTCCGCTCAGTTCTCCTTCTCCGGGTTTGGACGCGGCGAAACACGCTCTAACACAACGTGAGTCGTGGTGGCCCACTTCACTGGCAGCGACATGGAAGACGGGGACTTGATTCCAGCGACCTACACGATCCTTTTGCTCTGCGGCCCGGCGACAGCCATCGCCGCGGTATGGGCCGCCGAACGCATCGGCGTGCCATTTCCCATCCTGCTGGTCGGGGTCGGGGTGTTTCTCAGCTGGTTCCCGTGGACCCCTTCCCCAGAAATACCGCCCGAGATCGTGTTCTACGTGTTCCTACCGCCGCTGGTCTACTACGCGGCACTGTTCGTTGCACCCGATGATCTGCGAAGGCACGCCCGGCTCGTCACCCTGCTGGCCGTGGGATTGGTGGTGGCCACCGCCGCCGCGGTGGCCGGGGTGCTGGTGGGCCTCCTGGGCCTGTCCGTGATGGCCGCCATCGTGGCGGGCGTGATTGTCGCGCCTACCGACACCGTGGCGGCCACATCGATTTTCCGTCGACTCGGCGCACCCGAGGAGCTGTCGACGATCATCGAGGGGGAAGGACTCACCAATGACGGCAGCGCTCTGGTGCTCTACACCGGCGCCGTGAGCACCACGGTGGCTGGCGTCGTGCATCCCGGCCACCTGGCAATAACGTTTCTGTTGGATCCGTTGGGCGGAGCAGCGCTCGGCTTCGCGATTGCCTGGGCCATGGTCAGGGTGCGGCTGCGCATGAACCATCCCGCACTGGAAATCACCATTTCGCTTGCGACCCCCTACTTCACCTACGCCGCCGCGGACGCCGTCGGCATATCGGGTGTCTTGGCCACAGCGGTCGCCGGGGTGTACGTCGGCTCCCGCATGAGTGAGATCTATTCGCCGGGCGCGCGACTGCAAGCGATCGCCTTCCTCGACGTGCTGGTTTTCCTGCTCAACGCAGTGTTGTTCATCCTGGTAGGCATCCAGCTGCACCGGCAGGTGCACTGGGCGCAGCGCGAGCCCGTCCTCGACCTTCTCGCGACGGTGTCGGCTGTTGTCGCCGTGGTGATCGTGATGCGGCTGGTGTTCACCCTGGCATGTTCACCCTGGCCGGCCCTGCCCTGGCCAAGCTGCGCGGCCGCGCGGTGAGCGCGGGCTTGTGGCGAGAACGCACGGTCGTGGGCTGGGCCGGGATGCGCGGCGGGATATCGCTCGCGGCGGCATTGGCCATCCCGCTGCGCTGCGCCGACGGCTCACCCTTTCCCGATCGGGAGCTTGTGATCGTGATCGCGGGGGCGGTCGTCCTGGTGACCCTCATTATGCAAGGCGTGACCCTGCCCCGGCTGCTACAGGGGCTGGGTCTACGGCCGGAGGACTCTCGGAGCGAGGAGGCCCAGGCCCGCCTGCGGGCGGCCCACGCCGCGCTGGCATGGCTGGATGAACACGACAGTGGCGACCGCGACGACGCGGCCGTCGAGTCCGCCCGCGCCCTCTACGAGGCAAGGGTCCGGCGCCTGCAGGCCACTGCTCGCGACCATCACGAGGAGAGCGAAGCCGAAACCCGCGTCGACGAGCTGGGAAGCTACGTGGCGCTGCGGCTTGCGTTGTTGAGCGTCGAGCGTTCGGAGATGTTGGAATTGCGACGCAACGGTGCCATCAACGCCTCCGTCTTGCGGTCGGTTGAACGGGGCCTCGACCTGGAGGAATCCCGGCTGAGCCGTCTCTAACCGGTGCGCAGCCAGGGTGCAGCCACCGGAACTACGGCCCAACGACACACCGTCTCACCATCACGAAGCGCCCTGCTTTAAGACCCCGGATGCGCGCCCGGACGTGTGACAGACGAGACGAGAAGTGTGCGACCTTCCATCTGGACCGCGCGTGCGCGGGGCGCCATCCGGCGCGGTGGCCGACAGGCGACAGCTTTCAGCTGGTCACCAGGGTCGACCGGTAATCTCGCAGCCGATAGTTCGGCACCGAGGGGACGAGGAACCTATGACTGCGCATCGCTCACTAGCCACGCTCGCCATGTTCGCGACGGCCGGTGTCGCATGGCTGGGTAGCGCAGGGATCGCCAACGCCAGCCCGCAAGACGATGCCTACCTGGCCGCATTGCGCGACGCGGGCCTGACGTGGACCCCCGAAACGGTGCCCGGCCTACTCCAAGAGGCACAAGACGTCTGCTACAACCTCACCTGGGACTGGAGCCCCCAACGCATCGCCGACGACCTCGAGGCGCGTCTGGGCCCACAGGGCGTCACGCCCGCGCAAGCCGCCACCATCGTCAACGCCGCGCACCGCACCTACTGCCCCGGCAACGTGTGCGACGCTCCCGTCCTCTGCACGTAATAGGGGCTCCCCGAAGGGATTCAGCTCACGACGGATTGCGCTGCGGCGCTTCGGTTTTCGGCACCTTTCGAGGTGGCGTAACGAAGCGCCGATAGGTTCGTCGGCGTTGAGCCACTGGCATCGGGTTCGACGAGGGCGCCGCGTGGTGCCTCCGGGTCCGACCGCCGGCAGAATGGGAGCGTTGTCGTCGAACGACGACGCTGCCAAGTGACCCCCGTCACCCTATAGTTGACACATTGTGAGCGGCGCGACCGAGGCTGAAGCCTTCCCCGTCTTCGACGACGAGCAGATGGCGCGGTTGCGCACCTACGGCACCCCGGCGCCAGTCCGCTTGGGCCAGTTGTTGTTTGCGGCCGGCCAACCGAGTTACGACTTCGTCGTCCTGGTAAGCGCCGTTGTCGAGACGGTCCGCGAGGCCAGCGCCGATCACCCCGAAACCGTGCTGGCGCGCCAGGGCCCGGGCCAGTTCCTGGGCGAACTGAACCTGCTGACGGGGTGTACGGCGCGTCCGAGGGGCTGGCCACGCTGTCCACGGTCGCAGGGGACCTGGAACTGCGGATTCCCAAGCTGCGCACCGGGTCATTTTTCCCGGCGTTGTTGGAGCGGCGTCGCCGGGTCGATCAGTGCTTGTTCGCGGTGGTGATG
>NZ_JACKSY010000074.1:0-30912 GCF_025821985.1 Mycobacterium timonense
ATCGCGATGTTCCTCTCGGTAGTGATTCTTGGTCGTTTCACCACAGAGACTCACGCGATGGCCCTCTTACGTCAGGGACCGACACGCCGCCATCACTTACACCACTCCCCGGGACGCTCCCACGATCGTCGCTTCGGTATCAGCGGCCGCACCGTCGGGTGCGACGTAGTGCCACTGTTCGACACCGGCAGCATCTAGGGCTTGCGCGCACCTACCTTGCAGTCCCGGCCCCAGTGCGCGATTCGTCAGGAGCACAGAGTGTGCGGCAGTCTTGCCGGCGAGGCGTCCGAAAACTTCGTCTGCTTCGCCGTGAAAAAGCTTGTTTTCCTGGGGATTGCTCGAACCCTTTACCTGCACTCGCTCTGCAATCGCGCTGTCGAACTCGATCGCGAAGTCGATAATGTCGTCATCCCGCGCAATGCCCTCGCGCGCCAGCGTCGTCGGCTCGACATGAAGAGCGATTGCACCCATTTGGCCGAGACGATCGCGCATGTACCGGAGAAATCGCTCGATCGTGACGAGATACTGGTAGCGATACCCGAAAGCGGACTGATTGCCTCCAGTCATGTCTGGCATCCTTTCCCGCTCATGGTCGACCTGTCCGTTGGCTAGCGCACGCTTGGGGCGCCAGTCGCATAAACAGTCAACAAGAGCGCTCACCGAGAATCGAGCCATGACACGCTACCTAGTCCTTGACTACTGCAACTCAAACCTCCCACGCGCCACGGCGATGGTCGGCACCGCGAATTAGCGAGGGAATGAGAAAAGCGTTCGCCATGTTCGTGAGAACTCTGCAAACGCTGATGTCGGGACTGCGCCGTTTGCCGCGAAATCTGAGGACCGATAGCTGCAACGGACATCGGCGACGCCAAAAGCTATCGCGACAACGCCGGTGTTTGAGCCGAGGACGTCAGACGCCCCTGTGGCTAATCTGGTTGCAGAAAGACGTTCACCTGCGGTTATGCAACGAAGATTAGCGAGCTGCCGCGACACGCCGAAGTTTCGTCAAAGTAGGCAGGCGTGTCATGTCAATCTTCGCTGCATCTCGACAGCGGTTCTGTCCGGCAACGCGGCGCTGTTTATTGGCGCCGGCCTGTCGCGCGATGCTGGTCTTCCGGGCTGGGGAGAGCTTCTCGATCCGATTCGCCGACGCTGCAACATTCCCGAGCATCGCGATCTGCCGCTGGTCGCCGAGTACATCGTCAACGACCCGGGCGGCGGCCGGCGAGCGCTGGAAGACCATATCCTTGCCGCCCTTACTCAGCCGCTGCCAAGCCCGGCGCGGAGTCACTGTCTGGTGGCGCGGTTACGGGTGCCGGAGGTGTGGACGACGAATTACGATCCGCTGATCGAAAAAGCGATGGCCTCGGCAGGGTTTGAGCCGGCGCTGGCCGTCGATGAGGCCACGATCCAACAGATCGCGTCGAACAATCCGCGCACCGTCATTAAGATGCACGGCAGCATCGGCGGGAATCCGCCGGGCTGGGTTGTGCCGCCAGTCATTACGCGCACCGATTACGAACGCTACGAAGCCGACCATCAGCGCATGTGGACGGTGCTGCGGGCGTCGTATCTAAGCCGGGTGATGCTGTTTTTGGGCTTTAGCTTCACCGACCCGAACGTGGAGATCCTGCTGCGCTTGGCCCGCACGCTGGGCACCGCCGCAGAAGACCGGCACATCGCGGTGATCAAGCACCCGGGCGTCGACGCCGGCGACGATGCGCGCCTACATGAGCTGCGCATGGCCGACCTGGAGAACAGCGGGGTGCGGGTATGTGAGATCACGAAATTTGACGAGAACACCGAAATACTGACCCAACTGCTGCGCCGGACCCGCCCGGAGCGGTTGTTCGTGTCTGGGAGCAGTGCTCGACCCGACACCACCGCAGAAGAGGATGAGCAGATTCTGGATGAGTGGTGCTTGGCGATGGCCCGCGAGCTCGACGGTGAAACGACTTGGGAGATCGCCTCGTTGGGGGGACCGGCCGGCTGGCTGATCACACGCGACGTGGCTCGGCTGCGCCGCATTAATGGCAGATATGACCCGGCCAAGCTGACGTTTCACTTTCGGGAGAAAGCGGGTGAGCCGCCGGCGCAACTGCAGGAACGGGTGGGCACCGTGAATTTCACTGATATGTCGCGTGAAACGCTGGTGGTGTCGCTGTTGGCCGAGTCGCGGGCGCTGCTGGCAATCCGCGGCGGTGAGCGCACCGCTGAGGAAATCGATTGGGCCGCCAAGAGAGATGTCGGAGTGGTGCCGCTGGCCTGCTCGGGCGGGGCGGCCCAGGCGTACTGGGCCGCCCACCGCGACAACCCACCGGAGTTGGGTGGCCTACCGACCGATCCGGGCCTGTGGGAGCGTCTCAACAACCCCGACGCCGCTGTAGCTGCAGAGGCCGCCCATCAACTCCTCGCGCAGGCCATGTACCAGCGGTAAGGAGCGCGTCCCGCGGGTTGATGTCGGAGCCGTCCCATACAGTGGCGGTATGGGACCAGGTGACCAGGACTACGCCACGGCCGTCGCCACGGTTATGGCTGCTCAGGAGCTGTTGCCGGCACAGCCCAGCGACCTGACCGCGATCCTGGCAGACCCTGATGAGTTCGCGGCCCTGCTGCGGCCAAGGTGGGATCCCGCGCCGGCGTCCGAGCTTGTGCGCTACCTGCGTGAAAATCTCGATCCTGGCCGAATCGACTGGTGGCACAAGGTGATTGACCAGGTGATCCAGGAACGTATCGCGGTGCCGATCCTGGCCGGGACACCGCAGTATCCGGCCCGGCTGGCGCGGTGTTGGGATGCGCCGCCGGTGCTGTTTGCCACGGCGCCGATCCCGCCCGGGCCCGCGGTGGCCATCGTGGGCAGCCGTGACACCGTGCCAGAGCTGGCGGCGTCTGCCCGGAAACTGGCGGCTGAGGTGGCGGCCGCTGGCGTGGTCGTGGTGTCGGGACTCGCGGCCGGTATCGACGCTGCCGCCCACCGCGGCGCACTGGAGGCCGGCGGGCAGACAGTGGCGGTGATGGGCACCGGAATCCGCCACATCTACCCCCCGCAGAACACTGACCTGGCTGATGAAATCCGCCGCAGGGGGGTGCTGGTGTCGCAGTTCGCCCCCGATGCGCCGCGCACGAGAACGACGTTCCTGCGCCGCAACCATGTCATCGCAGGTCTGGCCGACGTGAGCGTGGTGATCGACGGCCAGCAGCGCAGCGGAAGCCGCCACGAGGTTGAGCAGGCGATCACCTACGGGCGGCGCGTGCTGATGTGGGCGCCGGCGTTGGTTGGGCAGCGATGGGCGCGACAGCTTGCCGCCGCCGGATCCGCGGCGTTTGTGAGCAGTGGCCGGGAAGTCCTTGCCGCCCTGAACTAGATGTGACAGTGGACAAGTGATCGGCCAGCTCGACTCGCGGCTTCTTGGTCTCTCGGACACCGTGACCGCGGAGTTGGTGCCACCACCAGTAGACGGGCAGCCAGCAACGTGTTGGCGATGCCGAACTTGGAATGACCGCCCCGATGAACAAGAGTGCTGGAACTGCGCGCAGATCGCCTCGGAATTAGAGATCGCGGCGGTGCCGCTTGATTTGATCTCGCTGTACCGCAAGCCTTCTCAGCTCCGCCAATGGTTGACCTGCTACAAAGGCCGCCCGGATGGCAGCGAACCGTTCATCCCCGAATACGTCGACATCGTGCAGGCCTTGCTGGGGCGGTTCTTCCATGTGCACGGCGGCCGCATCACTGGGCGGGCGCCGTTCGACTGCATCGTGGTGGTCCCATCCGCCAACCCTGACCGGCCACCACCACATCCGCTGCACACTATCTTGTCCCAGCTCGGGCTGCAGGTGCCGATCCGAGTCCTGCTGCGCCGAGGTCCCGGCGAGCTGGGGTTCAACCGGCCGGCCCGCGACGGGTTCGTCCTCGCCGAGAAGTGCTCGCCCCAGCGGGTGTTTCTTGTCGACGACGTCTACACCACCGGCGCGCGCATCAACAGCGCCGCCGCGGCGCTCACCGATGCCGGGCACGAAGTGCGCGGTGCGTTGGTGATCGCCCGCCGCGTCAACCCCGACTACCAGCCCGCAGCGGCGACGTTCTGGGACCACCAGAGAGCCCAGCCCTTCACCTGGTCGGACAGCCCCGTCGTGAACCGGTTCATCACCTAGTCTGGCTGCCTTCTAGCACACAGCTTCGCGGCCAGAGATCTTCCAGGACCCGCGAACTCCGTCCGGCCCGCCAGGCGGGCCACGTTCGACTGATCCGCCTGCGGCTGCAGATCAAAATCGAGAATCGAACATATGAACATATGATCGGACAGGTGTTGCGTCGGACGCGGCGGGGCTACGAAGAAATCGCACCTCGCTACTGCTGGAGTTGTGGCGGCCGGTTTGGGCCGGGCAGGACCTTGGTCGGCACGGCGCACTGCGCCTGCGGCATCATGCATCGCAGCCATTGGTGTGCAAATTGTGGGGCAACCACCTATACGCCGCCGCTCGGAAAGCATTGCCGCGCACGTAATTTGGACACCCGCTGATGGGACGTGTCGATCTTTAGTGGCGGGGGCGGCGGCGGAAATAGTCGGTGACCGGTCGGCCGTCGCGCATGTGCGGCCGCACCCATACCCGGCCCGGCCGCGCAACCGGTTCGCTGGTGTGGCGCCACACGCCGGAGCGGTGATCCCAGACGCATCCGGCCTGGATCTCCCCGGCTAGCACCGGGTTGAGCCACGCGCCGACGGCCTCGGCGGCTGTGGTGGCGTTGTGTAGCGCTGGCTGCAGGGTGGTCTTGCTGGCGACCCGGCGATACGGCGTCTCCCACGCGTCGGGGACGTCCAGGTGGGTGGGGAGTGGTTGGCCTCGAGCTGCCGCCCGCGCCCGGAGAGCGTCGCGGAGTTGATCGGCGTCGACGTCGACATCACCGGCGTAGAGCGCGAGGTCGACCAGGTCGCGATAGCGGTTGGCTGATCGGCCCTGATCGTCGCGGAAGGCCACGCCGATGATCTTGTCGGCGATTTGGCTGGCTAGCGGAAACAGCGGAATGGCTGGAATAGGGGATAGGCCTCGGATGCCGGGGACGACTGGTTCTGGTCGGCTGTGCTCGATGTCGCTGACGCGGAGTGCGTCGGCGGCGACGTCGAGCCCGAAGATCGCGGCCTGTTCGGCTCCGATCGTGGCGGTCACCCGCAATTTTGTGCCGCGCATGACCCCGGTGAACGGTTCGTCGGCATTGATGGTGAACGCGAATGGGTCGAGCTCGCTGAGGCCGGTGTGCGGTGCAAGGTCGTCGAGCACCTGGCGGCGATCCCCGCTGTGCGGATCGGTGGTGGTCAGATCCAGGTCGCGGGTGGCACGTGCACGCGGCACTCGGATCAGCATTCCAATCCCGCCGGCCACCACCCAGGATGTGTGCGAGGGGGTGAATAGGCGGGTCATAAATCGTTGGATTACGAACTGGCGCAACAGTTCATGCGAGGGTTGGGTGCGCTCGGTGTGTGCTTGGCGTGCGGCGCGGGTGCGCAGGGCAACCCAGAAGGCGCGCTCTGAGGTGTATTCGTCGGCCCAGCTCATCTGCGGCCGGCGAACAGGAGTTCGTTGCCGGCGGCGACGCTGTCAGGTGTGCCGACGACTGCCAGGGCGTGTGTCACGGTGTCGCGTCCGTGACCGCCGGTTGGTGGGTCGAGTTCTGCGGTTATCGCGCGCACGTCGACCACCGCCCGCGATAGCGCGTCGCGCACGATGTCGCCGAGATGTCCGGCGTCGATGCCGGCGCGGTAGATGTCGGCGATGGTCTGCGCGACCGGTGTGACCGGGAGGCCGTCGACGAGCTGCCATGTGGGCGGCCACGATTCGGCGACGTGGAATTCGACCCAGGGGTTACTGGTTCGCCGGGGTGTGGCGATGGTGTAGTCGAGGCGGTCGGGCTGTAGTGAGCCGAGCTCGAAGACGTAGTGAGCGGCCGATAGGTGAGAAACGACTGCGTCTGGTTCGCCGTGGTGCAGGTTGCGCAGTCGCTCGGCGGCGAAGGCGCTGGGCTGCAGGGACAGCCAGGTGGCGCGCAGCGCGTCGAGCACGGCATGTTCGGGGGTGCCGGCGAACCGGTACACGCCGCGGGTTTCGGTGCGGAGGATCCGCTGGTTGCGGGCCAGTTGAGCCAGCCGTACGCGGGTCAGGCCCAGTCGAGTTGCCTGTGCGGCGGTGAACATGCCCCACTGGCCGGCCGCCTCAACGGCCAGCCGATGCTCCGCATCCCGAGGCACGCCGCGATTGTATGCCTATAGGCATATATTCCGGTAGCTCACGGCTAAGTAGGTTAGTGGGCTGCGTTGGGGTCAGGCACCCAGATCGCGGAGCCATCCGACAGGACAGAGAGCCTGATGTAGCCGCGGGGGCCGAGCGCGTCGGATGGCAGTTTTACGATGTCTTGCAGATCGAGCGGGAGTCGGGGCGGGTGGGGGCTATAGCCAGGAGCGGTCGGATCGGGGACGGCCCAGCCGGGCACCAGTTGCATCTCGCCGTATCTGGGGAGCTCTCCGGGGGCCAGTGGGCGAAGGTCAGCAAGGTCGAGCGGGTATTTGGCGGTGGAGCCAACCATGTCTGGGTGGAGCTGGTTCACGGATGGGTCGGGTACCCACACGCCGTCGGCGATGGGCATGTGACCGTAGGGGCCGGGCTGGTTGGGGGGCAGCCGTTTGATGTCGGCGAGGTCCAGCGGGTGGTGTGGTTTGGGCCAGCCGGGTGCGTGTTCGGAATCAAGGGGCTGGACGTGCGTGTCGTCCGCGCCGGTGGAGGAGCGCAGGTCCGCGGTAGTGGCGCTCACCTGCTGGGAAGCGCCTTGGAAACGTTGGGCTGCTGTGTGAATCAGCTGGGTGGCTTCGTGCACGCGCTGCTGGCCCGCGTTGAGTAGGGCGGCCTGGCCCTCGGGGGTGTTGGCCTGCGGCGCCAGGGCGGCCTTGTCGTTGGCCCAGGCGGTTTCGATGGCGCGCAGGCCGGTATGGGCGTCGCGCGAGATCTGGTTGGCCTGCGATACCGCGGTGCTGACGGTCTGATGGGCGTTATTCAGCTGCCCGCGACGCTGGTCGAGTTCATTGCTCGCGACGGCGGCGGCCGTGGCGGCGTTTCCATCCCAGGTGGCCGGGGCGGGCATGCTTTGCGGGCCGGCGTTGATTGCGGCGAGCTGCGCTGGCGACATTGTTCCGAGCAGTTCGCGCGCGCTTTGCAGGAGGGCGTCCACCGGGTGGGTGCTCAAGGTTGGAGGTCCTCTGCACGTTGCGGGATGCGCGCGCGGGCGCGGTGAGATCGGGTCAGGTAGGGGTGGTCAGCTGGAGGTGCGGTGTCTTGCATTAGCCGTGTTGACCCCTTTCGTTGACCGCATGCCTGCGGCTTGACGAGTCGACACTCAAAGTATTGCGCATGTCGGCGCCTTCGAGAATGGGTCCGTTATTGGTAACGGCCGGCGGCTGCCGGGCGGTGGTTATGGGCGTGGGCCGAAGCGGGCGTGTGCCGATTGTGCGGTCACACCTAAGGCCTCGCCGATTGCGGCCCAGGTTGCTCCGCGCCGGCGGGCATCAGCTACCGCCGCTGCGGGATTCATGACGGGCGCAAGAAGTCGGACCACAAGAAGCGCCCACCGGGTTTCGAACGGTTCCAGTCTTTCCCATCTCGGGTCGGCTTGGTCGCGAGCAAGGAGCAGTTCCATCACGGTCGCGGGTTTGGCGAGACCGGCGGCGGGTCCGTCGACGAGGCGGGTGGTCGCCAACCGGCGGGCGGCATCGAGGCCGGCGTCAGCGACTCGGGTGCGGGCAGCGGTCAGCTCCTCGGCGTCGAGTTCGTCGAACACGCTGGTCACCATATCGGTTGCAGTTGGCTGGTCGGCAGCTTCCCACGCCAACAGTATCAGTCTGGACCTGATAATCCGTCAGTGCTACGTTGATAGCCATGTGTTCAACCGCACAACCAGAACCGTCCGGCGATGGGATGTTTCGCCGCTCTGCAGAGTCCACCAGTTCTGGCACCGCAGGCCACCGCGTCGCAACTAAGCTGAGTGCACACCTGTTGAAAAAGACCAGTTCGCTGAAAGAGTATTACCGCATGAGTTCAGCGCCTATTTCGATCAACCCGGCGATGTTGCGGAAGGCCGCCACCGCTAACCGCGACACCGCGTCGGACTACGACACTTACCGCGCCCGCTGCCAGGCGTGGCTGGCCGACGCCGAAGCGGAGATCCTGCGCTGCAACGGCGTTGTCGCCGCCCCGGTCGCGCAGTGCCTGCCGGAATTCTTCGGCCGCGTGAGCGAGCGGACCGCCGCCACGGCCGAGCAGCATGCGCGGATGGGCGACAAGCTCGTGGTGGCCGCTGCCGGCTACGAGAACACCGATAACGACGGCGCAGCTGGCGTCATGGTCGGTGGTGTCGGCTAGGTGGCCGAGCTACGAGTCGACCCGGCCGAGGTGGGCCCGCGGCTCGCCGCGGCGTTCAGCGCGGCCGCGGCCGCACTGGCCGCCCCCGCCGGGATCGCGCCAGCCCCACCGGCGGGATCCGATCCTGTTTCGGTCGCTGCCGCCAACCGGGCGGCGGTCAATTCGGCCAAACTCAGCGGCCACCTGGCCGGCGGCATCAAGCGGCTGGCGGACGGAGCCCAGGCCGTCACTACTGCGCTGAATGGTTATGTCGTCACCGATGAGGCTGGTGCGGCCGAAATCAACGGCGGCACGGCCGGCGCAGCGGCAGGGGCGGCGATTGGCGCGATCAACCTTCCCTCACCCCCAGCCGTGGACATTCCCAACGTGCCGGTTGATATCCCTGCAGCGCTGGCCAGCGTTCCGGCCGACCCGGCGACGGTCGACGAAGCGCTGACCACCGGCGCGGGCGCCGGCGGCCTGGAAGGTCACGCCGCGGCCTGGGACGGGGTGGCAACCCAGTTGCGCACGATCGGCGCCGAGTTCCGCACGCTGGGGTCGAGTCTGCCGGCGTCGTGGGCGGGGCCTGCCGGGGAGAGCTTGTCGCAGCGATTGCTGGGTTTCGGCGATTGGATGCACGCATCGGGGGAAGCGGCCAGCTCGCACGCTTCCAATGTTCGCCAATTGGGCGGGTTTCACCGTGATGCGGTCAGCGCGCATCCGCGTGCGGTGCAGGTGCGCCAGACCGAGCAGGCGTTGCTGAATGCGGCTGCCCGGGCGGCGGCCGGTGATCCGGCGGCCGCAGCGAAGGCAGCCGAGGAAGAAGCCAAGCTGTCGCAGCTCAAAGAACAGTCGGTGATGACGATGGCCCGCTACGGGCAGGGCGCGGCCGGGGTCAAAGATGTTGAGCACCCCGGGGATTCGCCGCGGATCGGCGGCGACGGGGATCCGCATCTGCCCAACAAGCCCGCCCATGGGCTGGGAAGCATCCACGATCCGCAGGACGTCGAGGAAGCTGGCGATGCGCCGGCCGAGGAGCTAGGGGAGACCACGGGCAAGTCCATGCAGGACGTCATGGGGTCGATGACGACGGTTCCCTCCCAGGTGGCCAACGCGGTCGGGCAGGCGTTAAGTAAATCCGGCCAGTCGCTGGGCCAGCTCGGCCAGCAGGCCAGCCAAGCGGCCAGCCAGCTCGGGCAGGGCCTTGGCGGCGGGTCGCCGCTGAGCGGGCTGGGCAAGCCTGCGTCCGGTAATCCGTTGAGCCGCCTGGGCTCTGGCAGCGACCTGCTGGGTAGCGGCGCGGGTGGCGGATCCGGTGCCGGTGCGGGCGGCACGATGCCGGCCGGTCTGCCCGAACAACTCTCCCCAGGGACGCCGGCCGCGCCGCCTCCGCCCACGACGGCACCGACCTCGATTCCACGTGCACCGTCGACTTCAGGCGGCGGCATGGGTGGCATGCCGATGGGAATGATGCCGATGGGCCGCGCCGGCGGTGACTCGGACAAAGAGCTGACGCGCAACCCGGAGTGGTTCCCCGACGAGCCTTTGGTCAAAGACGAGCCCGAAGTGTCGGAAGCTGTGGCAGGGCAGCGCCGCCGACCCCGGCCCACCGAAACGTAGGAGCGGCGGTGGCATTTCATCCCGACGTGGAGCGCTTTTTGGCGCGCGGCCGTGAGCTGGGCGAGATGCTGGGTCGGGTGCACGCCGCGGCGTTCGAGGATCTGCGGGTGCGCCGGGCTGCGCCTGAGGAGCCGAACTTGATACCCGAAATCGACGGGTACGGGGCGCTGACCGATTTGTGGATGGAAGGCATTGTGGGGCGCTACCGCCCGGCGCAGATCGAGCAGTTGTTCATGTCGGCGATGCGTGAATGCTACGAGGTGCTCGGGGAGCGGCGCGAGGCTGCCGCCCGCGCCGCGGTGCCCGAACTCGACGTGGAATTAGGTTTGGAATGAGTGTGACGCCAGCGGATTTGGTGGCCGACTGCCTGGCCGGCGGTGTGCGGCGCCTCATCGGCGGTGTGCACTCGTTGACGTCGTCGCGGGCGGTGGTGGTCTGCGCCGACGAGCAGTGGGTGGCGGTGCGGTTTTCGGCATCGCCGGGACCGTTGCCGGCCCCCTGGGAGACGGACACGGCCGGGTGGGTGCGGGCGCCGCGCGGCAGCGAGCCGGGGCTTCGCGACGCGTCGGCGGATCCGGTGCTGGTGGTGGTCGGCGTGGCCGAGTCCCAGGTGGTGGCGGTCAACGCGTTGGCCATCGACGAGATCGGTGTGACGTGCCGGGGTCGTGAGTCGTTGATCGCGAACTGGGTGCTGCAGGCGCAGGTGCAAGGTGCGGCCGGTGATGAGTCGGCGGTGGCCGGGGCGAGGTTGAGTGCTAACCCCGACGCCACCGTGGTGGTTGCCGATCCGCTCCTGGACGGGCAAAGCGGCTGGGTGGATGTGTTGGCTGCGGGCACCTCGTGGCCGGTGCGGCCGCTGAAAACCCCGGTCGGCGAAGCGATCCCACAATCGACCGATAGCCCGGCCGGCGCCACTGAACACGACGACGGGGCAGCGCCACTGGAAGCCGACGCCGACGCCGGCGCGGGGGTGTCGGATACCGGTGCGCTGCTGCGGGTGTTCGGGCGCTTCGAGGTCACCGACGCGGCCGGGGAGCAGCTGCAGCCGATGCAACAGCAGATCGTCGGAGTCATCCGCTTCGATGGGCCGATCCCCACCGCGCGTCTGTGCCAGGTGCTCTACGGGGCCGAGCGGCACAAGAGTTTCCACGTGGCGATGAGCAAGATGCGTCGCCGCGGTCTCAACCCGGTGCTGACCGACGCCGGATACCGGATCGACATCGACTCCGACTGGCGCCGCTTTACCAAACTGGTCGGCGTGGACCCGTCCGGCGCCGACACCGCGGCACTGATCGAAGCGGTGGAGATGGTGGCGGTCCCGTTGTTCGGCGCACAGCCGCCATCCTGGGCTGTGCCGCATCTGCCCGGCATGCGGGACCTGATTTGCCGGGCATGCCGGGAGCTCGCGGCGCGCCACGCCGACGATCCGGGCGCGGCGCTGCGATACGCCAATGTCGGGTTGGAGGTCGACCCGCAGGATGAGGAGCTGGTCACGATTGCCAACACGATCAACGGGATAGCCGGTGAATAGCCATGGCAGACAGGGGCATTCAGGTGAGTGAAATCGACCGCGAGCAGGCCGGCGGCGACGAACTCGACACCGAAATGTTTTACCGGCGCGAATTCACCGTGTTCAACCCGGCCGGATCGGTGGGTGTCAGCTGCAACGGCCGCGGCCAAGTGTCCGGCCTGTTCCTCGACGAGGACGCGCTGACCAGCGATGACGAACTGGCCAAAGAAATCGTGACCATCGCAGGCTTGGCGCGGGCCAAATACCGCATGGAGCTGCGGCTGTTTTCGCTGCAATGCGTTGAGGCGCAAGGCCGCAACCCTGATCGGATGGATCGCTTTTACCGCGGCGTGCAAAAGCTGCCCACCCCCGAGGAGTATCGCGAAATGGAAGCCGCCACCTTCGCCGACAGGTACCCGCAATGAGCGAAGCCAGCGACCTGTTCGACGCCGGCGCGGCAGCACTCGGCCTGCTAGGTGGCGGTCGGCCCAACACCGAGCAGGCGCTGCGCTATTTCACCACGGCCAGCGAGACCGATCCGCAGATGTGTGACGCATGGCTGGGCCGAATGCTGTGCGGCGACAACGAATCCCAGATCGTCTACCGCGCCTGGAATTGCCGGCAAAACATGCACGCCGAGATCATCCGGCTCGGCGTCAGCCCCGCATACTTCATGCCCAAGTTCGACATCGGCATGGGCATCGTGGCCCTCGATCAGCCAATCTATGACCGCGGCGTGTTGACCCTGGCGCTGGTGCGGATGCTGGCGATGGGCAACCCCCCCGACTACCACGAGGCACAAGAGACCCTCAAGGAAGCCCCAGCGGGCGGGCTCTCGCGCTGGGTGCAGGCCGCCATGTACTACCGCGCCCAACGCTGGCCCGACGTGATCTCCACCCTGGCCGGCCACGACGACCAATTCCGCAGTGACGCGTTCTTGAGCATCGCCGTGAAAGTCGCGGTCGGGGTCGCGCATGCCCATCTGGGGGAAATCGACGCCGCCCAACGCTACCTGGCCGACGCGGAGAACTCGGCGGGCGAGTTTCCGTCGGCCAAGCAGACCGCCCAGTGGTTTTTGGCGTTGCTGGCCCGCGAGCGCGGCGAGGAAGACACCGCGATCGCCTTGTTGCGTGAGGTTAACGCCGAATCCCCCTCGCCGGAGGTGGCCGCGGCGATCGCCGATCCCGGCGTGGGGCTGCGGTTTACCACACCGGAGGTGCTGGCCGCCCGTGCCGACCCGTGGGACCCGGCCTCCGGGCCTGATGCCGAGCAGCTCGCCGAGACACGTGCCGCCGAACAGCGCGCCAAGCTGTTGGCCGAAGCCACCGAGGAGCTCGACGCCCAGGTGGGGATGGCGACTCTCAAGGAGCAGATCAAGACCTTCCGGGCGCGCATGCGGATGGCCGAAAAACGCCGCGAGATCGGGTTGAAGACACCCGAAGCGGCCAATCACATGGTGTTCGTTGGGCCGCCCGGCACCGGCAAAACCACGGTGGCCCGCATTATCGCCAAGATCTTGTGCGGGTTGGGGATCGTGGCCAAACCCAACGTGGTTGAGCTGTCCGGGCGCGAGCTGATCGGCCCCTACGTCGGGCACTCCGAAGAACGATTGCACCAAGCTTTGGCGCGCGCCCGCGATGGGGTGCTGTTCTTAGACGAGGCCTACGCCCTGGTGGGCCCGCAAGGAGCCGGGGGCACAGATCAGTTCGGCAAAGCGATCGTCGATGAAATGCTCAAAGCGTTGGAAGAACAGCGTGGCCGGCTGGTGGTGATCTTCGCCGGTTACGAGGCCGACATCGAGCGGTTGTTGGCCAGCAACGACGGTCTGCGATCGCGGTTTGCGCACCGCTTCGTGTTCGAGACCTACAGTCCCGAAGAGCTGGTGGAGATCGCTCAGGTGTTGGCGGCCGGCCGCGACGACATTCTCGACCCGGGCGCAGCACAGACGCTGCTTTCCACCTGTGAAAAGCTCGCCGCCGCAACCGTGAAGAACCACCGCGCGATCGACTTCTACGGCAACGGGCGCTTTGTGCGCAAGGTGCTCGAGGCCGCCGCCGACCTGCGTGATCTGCGCAACGACGAAAACCCGCCAGAGGTGTTCGACGAGGCCGCGCTGATGACCATCCGCGAACCGGACATGGCGGCGGCGCTGAGCAAGGTGGTGGCCCAAATCGAATCCCAAGCCGGCGAAGGGATCCGATAAGTTGTCGCCGTTCGTTCCCACCACCAAACTGCAAGTCACCGGGCATAAGTTCCTGGTGGCGCGGCTCAATCACGCATTGACCCGGTTCGACACCTCCATGCGCCACGATCCGGCCCGCTCGGTCGTGCAGGCCTTGATGGCCGGGTTCATGGTCGCCGCGCTGATCGCCGGCGGCGCGCTGGCCCTGGCCTACTTCAAACCCCAGGGACTGCGCGGCGATGCCCGCATCGTGCAAGCGCGCGAATCGATGGAGTTGTTCGTCGATATCGACGGGAAACTGCATCCGGCAATAAATTTGGTGTCCGCCCAGCTGATCGCCGGTAAACCGGACCGGCCCGCGGTGGTCAAGGCCGCCGAGGTGGCCGGCATGCCGCGCGGCCCCCTGGTCGGGATTCCCGGCGCGCCTGGTCGGGTGTTTCAGCCCGCCCAAACCGACTCGGTGTGGGCGGTCTGCGACGTCATCAACCACCCCGGCACCACGCGGCCCGGTGTGGAGACCGCGGTGATCGCCAGCGACCAGCAGCAGATCATCGGCCAAGACCCGTCGGCGGCGCGCATCGTCCAAGGACCAGACGGGGCCACCTGGTTGCTCAACGGCGGTATGCGCCACCGGATCAATGTCGCCGACAGCGCACTGGTCCTGGGACTGGGGTTGCAGCGGTTTCCCACCATCGACACCATCAGCGAGCAGCTGTTCAACACCATCCCGGCCGGCCGGCCGATCGAATCCCCGGCCATCCCGGGGGCCGGGTCGCCCACCCCGTACCCGGTCGCCCCGGGGGTGGTGGTCGGATCGGTGATCCGGGTGCCCCAGGCCGAATCGCACCAGTGGTATGTGGCGCTGGGCGACGGGGTGCAACCCATCTCGGGAGTATTGGCGTCGGTGTTGCGCAACACCAACGCCTATGGGGCGCAGGTGGCGCCGACGGTGTCTCAAGACGTGGTGGCCCATTTGCCGGCCGCCGCCCCCGGTCTGGATGTGTCGATGTTCCCCGACAAGCCGCTGCACTCCGCGCCCGCGTTGAGCGATCCGGTGACCTGCTGGCAGTGGGTCAAGCGGGCCGGTGAACAGCAGGCCAAGGCCGCGCTGGCGTTTTTGCCCGGCTTGCCGCTGCGCGAGCAGCAGCAGCGCATGTGGCGCCACGAGCTGGTATCGCGGCCCGGGGTGTCGATGTATGCCCCGCCCGATTCCGGGTATTTCGTGCAGACCACCGGATCCGATCCCCGCTCACCCGCCAAAGAAACCCTGTGGTGGGTCTCCGACGCCGGGGTGCGCTACGGGTTGGCGCCGGCGCAGCAGCAGGGCGGCACCTCGGCCGCCACGGCGCTGGGACTGTCCTCACCGCTGCCGATGCCATGGTCGGTGCTGGCCATCCTGGCCGCCGGGCCCACGTTGAGCAAATCGGCTGCGCTGATCGGACATGACACCTTGCCGGCCGACCCCGCCGCCGTGGTCGTCAACGAAGGAATATCGGCGACAACAACACAATCGGCGCCGAGCAGCACGACACCGGCAACCGCGCCGCCACCGCCGGCACCCCCGCCGCCCCCACCGCCGCCGGTGACGATCACCGAAACCAAGCCCGCGCCGCCGCCACCCCCGGCCGCGCCGCCACCGCCACCAGAAGAAGAGGGCAACCCGTGAGCGTTCGACCCTGGATCCCGCCGCGCAAACCAACACCGCCGCCGCAGTTCTCGATGGTCGAGACCAAGGTGCCGCCACCCAGCGAAGTGCCCGAGGTGGTGCCCGCGGGCAAAATGCAAAAGCTCCTGCCCATTTTGATGGTGATCGCCATCGTCGGCATGATCGGCATCTTCTTTGCCACCGGGCTGCGTCGCATGAGCCCGTTCATGTTGCTGTTCCCGTTGATGTTTCTGGCCTCCGGGGCCGGCATGATGGGCGGCTACGGCGCATCAGGTGGCAAGAAAACCCCCGAGATCAACGCCGAACGACGCAAATACACCGAGATGTTGACCAAGCTGCGCGGCACGGTGCACCAACGAGCCGCCCAGCAGTACGCGCTGCTTGCGCACACCGCGCCGCCGCCGGAAACCCTGGCCTCGTTGATCGGCGGGCCCCGCCAATGGGAGCACACCAACCCCGAGCGGGACCGGACCAACTTCTTGACCGCCCGAGTCGGGCTCAACGAGCAAAAACTCGGCGGCGGGATGACGATGGCCGACACCGCCCCCAACATCGATCTCGAGCCGGTGCAAAACGTGGCGGCGCAACGCTTCTTCCGGGCGCATCGGGCGGTCGCCGGTATGCCGGTCAAGATCGACCTGAAAACCCATGCCAGCGTGCAGTTCTTCGGCGACGGCGACCTGGCCGGCGTCATTAGGGCGATGCTGTTGCAGCTGGCGGTATTTCACCCACCCAACCTGGTGCTCATCGCCGTCGTCACCGAACACGCGCAGGAGTGGGACTGGATTAAATGGTTGCCGCACAACCAAAACCCGCACCGCAACGACGCGCTGGGCAGCGAACGAATGGTCTACGCGCCGCACAACGCCCGCGAAGGCCTCGAAGAGATCCTGGCCGGGCGCGGCGGATTTTCCGCCGACCGCGACTACAACGGTGACAAGCCATGGCTGGTAGTGGTGGCCGATCGGGTCGGCGCCGTACCGGGCTGCGGTGAGGGCAGCGAAGCGGTGACCGTGATACGCCGCGGCGGAACCGACGAGTCGGCGCTGGAGACCACCCAAGGCGCGCGCGTCGAACTAGCGGCGAGCGGGCGGGCCCGCCGACGGCGGATGAGCCCCGACGACCCGCTGAAGTACTGGGTCACCCGCGCCGATGCGGTCAGCGACCACGACGCCCGCCGCATCGCGCGGCGCATGGCGCGCTGGCGCGCCGCCGGCTCCGGGCACACCGACACCCGCGGTGAGGCCAGCGGCCCGGTCAAGACGTGGCAGGCCCTGCACGGCATCGATGACCCCGGCACCATGGGCACCAGCCGCTGGGTCACCTACCGCGACCGCGACCCCGAGCGGATGCGCATCCCCATCGGGTGGGATCGATCCGGGGCCCCGGTCGTGGTGAACATGAAAGAAGACTCCGAAGGCGGGATGGGCTCGCACGGGCTGATCCTGGGCTACACCGGGTCGGGAAAGTCATCGTTCGTGGCGGACCTGCTGCTGGGCGTGGTCGCCACCCACACCCCCGAACAGGTCAACCTCATCCTCGTCGACTACAAGGGCGACGGCACCTTCCCGGGATTCGAAAAGCTCAACCACACCGTGCAAGTGCTCAGCAACATCGGCGACAAAGACTCCGTCAACCGGCTCGAAGATGTGCTACGCGGCGAGGTGGAGCGCCGCCAGCGACTCCGCAAAGAAGCCGGGCGTTTCAAAGACGCCGCCTCCTACCTGAAGGCCAGAGAACGCGGAGCCAAAATCCCGCCGTTCCCAACGCTTCTGGTGGTGGTCGACGAATTCACCGCGCTGCTCAAAGACCACCCCGAATACCGCGACCTCTTCGAACACCTGGCCCGCCAAGGCCGATCCGACCGTATCCAGCTGGTGCTAGCCACCCAGTCACTCACCGGGGTGTCGCTGGGCCAGCTGGAATCCAACCTGGGTTGGCGCATCGCGCTCAAAACCGCCAACGCCCAGGACTCCAGCGCCGCGATCGACACCAAAGACGCCTACTACCTCACCCAAGTCGGGCAGGGCTATCTGAAAGTCGGTGGGGCAGAGCCGAAATTCTTCGAAGCCGCCCACGTCTACGAACCCTACTTCCCGCCCACCATCAGCGCGACCCGTAACGAAACCAAAACCGTGGGCGGCATTTCCGGGATCGCCAAGTTCGGGATCACCCCCGTCGGGGCGGTGCACGCCGACAGCAAGACCGACCAGCCCGTGGCGCCGGTCACCCACACCCGCCAAGAGATCGACGACGCACCCGAGCTCATCACGGTCGTCCTCGATCAGCTTGCCGGCCAAGGCCCACCGGCCTACAAGATGTGGCTGCCCAGGCTGGACCGCCCCCGCCCCGTGGGTGCGCTGGTGGCCGCCAGCGGCGCAACACCCGGCGCCAAAGCGGTGCTGCGGCTGCCAATCGGTCTGATCGACTTGCCCTACCAGCACAAGCAAGATGTGTTCAGCGTCGATCTGACCGACAGCCACCTGGTGGTGTGGGGACGCACACGCTCAGGAAAATCCGTTGCGCTGCAAACACTTGCGATGAGTGCGGCGCTGCTCAACGATCCCCGCAAGGTGCAGATCTACGGCCTGGATTTCGGAGGCGACAGCAAACTGCTCGCACTCGAAGGGCTTCCGCATGTCGGCGGGGTGGCGCTGCGCGGCGACACCGACACCGTCAACCGGGTCCTCTCCGAAGTCGGCGAGGTGGTGCGCCGTCGCTCCGAGATTTTCCGCGAACTGCGCGTCGGATCCATGGCAACCTACCGCGACAAGGTGGCGCGCGGCGAGGCCCGCGACGACGGAATGGGCGACGTGATCTTGCTCATCGACGGGTGGGACGAATTCCGCAAAGCCCACCCCGACGCCATGGATCAAGTCGAGACGCTCATGCGTGACGGGCTGGCCGCCGGGGTGCGCCTGGTCGTCACCGTCCTGGAATGGACAACGCTGCCGCGCACCATCAATGGGCTGTTCAACACCAAGATCGAACTGAAGATCAACGACCCCAACCTGACCCAGGTCAGCAAGCGGGCAGCCGAAGCTGTGCCCCACAACATTCCCGGCCGCGGTCTCGACGCGATCAGCGCCAAGCACATCATGATCGGTGCGCCCCGCCTCGACGACACCGAAGTGGTCGACGACGCCGGCCTGGCCGTAGCCATCGAACAACTGCGGCAGCGGTTCGAAGACCAGCAGGCTCGCACCGTGCGAGTGCTGCCGACACGCCTTGAGGCCGCCGCGCTTCGGATGCCCGAACGCTGGGGTGGGTCGCGCTGGTCGGTGCCGGTCGGCATGTACGAGAAGGACCTGTCCACCGCGATGGTCGACTTCATGGCCGAACGCCACCTCAACATCTTCGGGGCGAAAAACTGCGGCAAAACCCATTTGCTGGCTTCGATGATGAAGTCGCTCACCGCCCGCTACAGCCCTCACGAGGTCAAATTCCTTGTCGTGGACCTCAAGTCGTCGCGGCTATTGGATGCAGTCGATGAGGACTATCTGCTGCGCTGGGAAGACCAGCAGGGCCGCGAGCGCAGCGGGTTGATCCTCAACAGCTCCGAGCTGGAGATCGGTGTGCATGCCATCGCCAACGGGATGGCCAACCGGCAAGCCAGCGGGGAAGTCACCCGCGAACAGCGCCGCAACCGGTCGTGGTGGCAGGGCCCGGAAATCTTCATCTTCGTCGACGACTACGCGATGGTGAACAACGCCGCCCCAAGTGTGTTCGCCCCGCTGGCGCCGTTTTGGGGCAGCGCCGAGCAAGTCGGCGTGCACTCGGTGGTGGCCTGCCCGATCGCGGTGGCCAACCGGGTGCTGCCCCAGGGGGCGTCGCTGATGAAGCTCAACAACGACGCCGGCGCGGCCACCCTGGTCATGGACGGGGTCAAAGAACATGGCCCGTTCATCGCCGGAGTGCGGGTCACCCCGCGCCCGCCCGGGCGGGGTGTGCTCAGCTTTGCCGGCGAGCTGCAGACGATTCAAACGCCCGTGGTGCCCGAACTCGAGAACACTTAGGCCGTTTGGTGTCAAGGTGGTATTGCGGTTGGCCGGGACAGGTGCAAACATTCGAATCATCTGGTTACACACTCGTAAGATAAGGGAAGGCAGGGGGAGATGCTGCAGGTCAACACGATCGGCCTGACAACCTCAGGTGTGGCTGTCGGCGCCGTCGGCGCCCACCAGGGTGCTGCCACCGCAGCCGCGATGCCGGCGGTCTCCGCGCTCACGCCGTCGGGTCTTGATGAGGTGTCGGCATTGGCGGCCACCGCGTTTAGCGCCCAGGGCCTGGACTTCAGCGCCATGTCCGCCGAAGCCACTGCCATGTTGCTGGCGGCCAGCGAGGGCATGACCGCGGTCGGCGCCGCCTACGAGGGCGTGGACGCGGCCGGCGCCACTCTCATCATCTAGAAGGCGGTCTCGCTGACCACCTGGCATGGACTGCCGCCCGAGGTCAACACCGGGCGGTTGATCGCTGGAGCCATGGCCGAGCCCTATGTGCAGGCGCAGGCGGCCTGGCAGGCGCTGGCGGCGGACTTCACCGCTGCCATGTCGATGCTGACCGCAGAGATCGCGACGGTCTCAACACTGTGGCAAGGGATGGCCGCCCAACAAGCACAGGCGGCGTTCGCTCCCTACCTGGCGTGGATGGATTCGATCGTCGCCATGGCCCAACAGCGCGCCGCGGCCGCCGGCGCCCAGGCCGCGGCCTACAGCACCGCGGTGGTCACCACCCCGACCCTGGCTGAGCTGGCTGAAAACCACGTCACCCACTTCATTCTCGAGATGACCAACTTCTTGGGCATGAACACCATCCCGATCGCGGTCAACGAGTTCCAATACTTCGTCGAGCTGTGGAACCGTGCCGCCGGCGCGATGGATGAATACGCCTCGGCGACCGCGGTCAACACCACCTTTCCGCCGTTCCCGGTAGCGCCGCCGATCATGGCGATGCCCGGGGCGCCCGAGGCGGGGCTGGCCGCGGTGTTGGCCCAAACCGCGGCCGCCTTGCCCAACAGCCTTGCTCGCGACGCATTGCTGGTCGCGCTGTCCGGCGAAAGTGCGGTCGAAGGACCCAAAGGGGAGGCGCAGCTGGCCGCGCAAGTGGGCGGCATCGCCGGCAACCTAGCCGGCGGTGCGGCGGAGCAGGGCACCCAAGACGCCCAGTCGGCATCACTGGACACCAGTGGGGTCGCCGGCCAGTCCAGTCCGCTGGTCGAGTCGGCTTCCCAGATCGCGATGCAAGCCTCGCAGGCGGTCAGCGAGCTGCCCCAGCAACTCGGTCCGCAGCAGTTGATGAGCGCGGCCAGCCAACCCATGCAGCAGCTGACCTCGGTGTTCACCCAGGGATTGGGCAGCAACCTTGCCGGGCAAGGGATCTCGCAAGATCAGCTGCTGGCCCACTTCGGGTCGGTCGACCAGCTGGGCATGTACGGGACCAGCCCGCTCGGATCAGCCGGGGGCGCCTACGGCGGTGCCGGGCTGCTCACTTCAGCCACATCGTCCACCCCGCTGCGGACCCCGGCGGGATGGAGCGCGCCGGCCGCCCCCGCGGTCGAGGAAGTGGCGCAGGTTGTCTCAACGACCTCAACTCCCGGTTCTGGTAGCGGGGCGGTGGGCACCGGAACCGGGATGATGGGCCCCTTGAGTGCGGCGCATGCCCGCTCCGATGGGCACGGCGCGGTGGTGGCATCCCCGGCGGTCGAGGAAAAGCCGGTCCCGGCAACTCTTGGATTCGAGGCATTCGATGACGTTGACGAAATCTGAGCGCCGCGGTGCGGCGTCAAGTCCCCTTGCGTTTGCCAGGGGCATGGTTTTGGCTGGTAGGAGCTTTCCGCGTCGACGTCGTTTGCGGCGCGGACCTTCACCTTAAAAGGTGGCGGCAACCGGCAAACGACGACACAACCCCACATAACGAACCATCCAACGAAAGGACTGACCGGTGCTTTCACCACTGCACACCGATACCGCTGCCCAGCAGGCCGTCGCCACCGAGATCGGCGACATCGCCACGGCGCAGAAAACCACCATCAACGCCTTCCTCGACGAGGTCCAGGCGATGCAGGCCCACCTCCAGGGTTCGACCGGGGCTGCCACCCAGGCCAAGGCCATGCACCTCAACGACGCCGGACTCGCCTTGATGAACGAGTTCAGCAACATCGCCGAGCGTGTCGGGGTGGCCTCCGGCGGCTACGTCAACACCGATGAATCCGGCGCCAGCGGTGTCGGCGCCAGCGCCGGCCAGGCGTTCTAACCGTTATCGACTGCCCACACACGAGCACAAGGTAAGGAATCGAAAATGAGTGCAAACATCGGCGGGGAGCAGGTCTGGAACTTCCCGATGATCCACGCCCAGATCGCTACCCTGCGCGGGCACGCCGCCACCATTCAGGCGGGCAATGAGCAGGCTCAAGGCGCGCTGGGCAAGGGCGTGGCGGTGTGGAGCGGTGACGCATCCACGCAGTGGTCGATCGAACAGGGCCGGCTGAACCACCGGGCCCAAGAGTTCCAGTTGGCCGTGACCGACTACCTCAATGCCGTCGAGAACGCCACCTTCGGCCAGGAACATCAGGAGGCCGTCAACCAGGCCAGCTTCCTCTGAGCTGGCCGGCCGACACCGATCACCGTCGGCGACCCACCCACGCCAGCCACTACCGTCCTGGCTTGGGTGCCGCCACGGTGAATTGGTTCGCCATGCGCCCAGATAAAACCGACCAGACAAATATAGCGGCACGGGTATAAACAATCCCGGCCGCTATATTTGTCTGCGGCCCAACTCCTGTGTCTTTCATACGTTTAACTGTGTTACGGTCCGACCATGAACAACGATCAAGACCCATATCGCGGCGTTTTTTCCCAAGCCCCGCCCCCGCCGCAGCAGCGCCCACCAGAGGCGCCACCCGGGTGGCCCGCCCGGGACGCTGGCTCCCCGCCGGCCACTGATCCGCGCCCCGCGCCGGCGCACTACCCACCTAACGAGGCGAATCAACGGGTCAACGAGCAGTATTACCCGCCCCACGAGCAGCGACACCAGACCGAAGATTCGCGCCCAGCGGCCGACAACTTCCAGCGGCAGGCGCCCTCGCAGCCCTGGCCGGCCCAGCCCGATCGCCGCCCCGTGCCCGCCGTGCGTCAACCCCGCCAACCGGCCGGCACCGTAGCGCTCGATCACCTCGACATCAAACGCAAAAAGGTCCCCGCCAAACACGGATGGCGCGCCGCGCTATTCGCGCTGACCAAGATCAATCTCGGCCCCGGCAAAGACGAAACATACGAATTAAGTCTGCAGGAACGAGTCCGGCGAATAGTTCGCGTCACCTTCCCGATAGCCGTGCTCAACCTCAAAGGCGGAGTCGGCAAAACCGTGGTCGCCGAAGCCCTCGGATCCACCTTCGCCCACGTCCGCGGCGACCGTGTGCTCGCGGTCGACCTCGACACCGACTACGGCAACCTCGTCGACCGGCACGGCCGCCAAAGCTCACTGGGCATCATCGATCTGGTTTCCGACCCGTCGGTGACCCGCTACCTTGACGTACGCGCCCACACCTCGATGAACGACTGCGATCTGGAAGTCCTCGACGGGCCCGACTACGCGCGCACCGACCGTCCCGTCGACCGCGACGACTTCGAACGAGCAATGTCGATCTTCAAGGAGCATTACTCGCTGGTCGTGATGGACTGCGGCACCGGGCTCAAAAACACGATGATGGACGCGGTTTTGCGGGAATCCCGCGCCCTAGTCGTGGTGACCAGCGCCTCCATCGACGCGATGAAAGAAACCGACATGACCCTGGAGTGGCTGCGCCAAAGCGGATATCAGCAGCTGCTGGACTCCACGGTGCTGGTGATCAATCACACCGAACGCGGCAAACCCAACGTCGAGGTGCCCAAGGCCGTCGAGCAATGGTCGCGCCAAATCCGCTCCGAGCGCATCGTCGTGCTGCCGTTCGATCCGCACATCCACGAGGGCAAAGAGATCATCCTGGAATTGCTGAGCAAGAAAAGCCAACGCCGCTACCTCGAGATCGCCGCAATGCTGGCCGACATGTTCCCCAAGACCGTGGGCGAGTAGACGGCCGGTGAGCACCCACCGCCCCAGCCCGGGTCCACCTCGCCCGGCTACCCAAACCAGTGCCCGCCGAGGAGGTGTCGATGGCCACCACTAGTAGCGCGATCGCGCTGTCGCGCGTGGCGATTTGGTACCAGGACACCCAAGTCGATCTGGCGCTACCCACCCGGGCGCCAATCAGCGACTACATCGACGACGTCGTCGACACATTCAGCGACCAAGTCGACATCGAGGCCCGCCGCAGCGGCCAGTGGACGCTGGCCCGGCTCGACCGGCCCCTGCAGCCGAGCAGTTCGCTGGCCGACGCGCGCGTGGCCGACGGGGCGGTCCTCGAGCTGCGGGTGGTGGCCTCCACCGAACGCTACCGGCCGGTGATCGAGGACGTCGTCGACGCGGTGGCGGCCGCCGCCGCCGAGTCCGCCACCCCCTTCGACACCGCCGCAGCGCGCCGCGCCGGTCTGGCCGCATTGGTCGCCGGAGGGCTGGCGTTATGCGCAGCCCAGTGGCGACTATGGGCGGTCAACGGGTATTCGTGGCCGGCGACCGTCGGCGGGGTCATCGGGGCGCTGGTGGCCCTGATCGGCATGTGGTCGGCGGCCACCCGGTATCGCGCCGGCGACGCGGCCGCCGCCTGGTCGGTGATATGGATTGCGGCGATGGGCTGCCTGGCGCAGGTGGTGCCCGTCTCGGCGCGTACCGGACTGCCGGGCCTGGCACACCTGCTGGTCGCCGCGGTGGCTGTGGGCGCGGCCGCGGTGTGCGCGCTGTGGATCACCGGTGGACATCCGGCCGCCTACAGCACCGTCACGGCCACGGCGGCCGCGGCAGCGCTGCTGTGCGCGGTGCTGCAGTACACCAGCCTGGCGCCGTCCTCGATTGCGGCGGGCACCCTTGCCCTGGGTTTAGTGGGCTTATCGGCGGTGCCGCGTGCGGCGCTGACCCTGGCCCGGATATCGCTGCCCCGGCTGCCGGCCCCCGGCCAAGAAGTACAGGTCAGCGGCGACATCAGCGACACCGAGATGCAGTCGCTGCGGATCCGGGCGCGCCGCGCGGTCCAGCTGACTTCGGGGCTGATGGTGGCCGCCGTGATCGTGGTGACCGGTGCCGCGGTGTGCGTGCTCGACCCACACTCCTACTACCGCTGGCTGCAGATAGGCATCGTGGCCTGCACGGTGATCATCCTCGTTCTGCGCGGCCGCACGCTGTCGGACCGCATCCAGGCCTATGCGATGTTTACGGGGGCCGCGGTGATCACCATCGCCGCAGCGACCAAGCTGCTGATTGCCTGGCCGACCGGGCAGGGCCCGTTGATTGTGGTCCTCGTCGTCGCCGCATTGACGGCGGTGCTGGTCCTGGGCGCGGTGGTAGGGGCGGCGCGATCGCTGCCCGAAACACTGAGCGACTGGGTTCAGCGGCTGGAGTTGGCGGCCCTGGCGGTCGTGATCCCGCTGTGTGTGTGGGTGACCGGGGCGTTCGCCGCGATCCGGGACGTGACATTCCGATGATCAGGTGGCGAGCTTTACACGCCGCGGCGGCGTTGGCCGCGGTCTGCGCACTCGTCGCCGCCATTGCGGCGACACCAGGTGCGTGGGCCATCACGCCGCCGCCGATCAACACCGCCGCGGTGCCGCCCGACACGGTCGGCCCCGAACAGCCGATGCGGCCCAGCACCATCTGCCAGACCCCCGGTGTGCTCGAGGCAAGCAACTTCGCCGACCCGCCGCCCGCGTGGCGGCTACTCGACCTCGAGGCAGCGCGGCCGCTAGCCACCGGAGCCGGTGTGACCGTCGCGCTCATCGACACCGGTGTCACCCCCAATCCGCGGCTGGCGAACCTGCGCCCGGGCGGGGACTACATCATTGAAAGCGACCAAGGGCTGCATGACTGCGACGGGCACGGCACACTGGTCGCCGGGATCATCGCCGCGGCCCCTAGCCGCACCGATGGATTCGTCGGAGTGGCCCCCGACGCCGCCCTGATCAGCATCCGGCAGTCCTCGGAATACTTCGACCTGCAAACCCCGCCACCGGCCAACGGAGACCCCAACGCCAGCCGCACCGCGATCGACCTGCGGGCGATGGCGCGGGCCGTTGTTCACGCCGCCAACCTGGGCGCCCAGGTTGTCAACATTTCGATGGTGTCGTGCATGAAAGCTGTCCGCCCCGTCGACGACGCCGCGCTGGGCGCGGCAATCCACTGGGCGGTCGCCGAGCGCAACGTCGTGGTAGTGGCCGCGGCCGGCAACACCGGCAACGAATGCAACCCGCAAAACCCGCCGCCGCCGGCGAACGACCCGGGCAGCTGGAGCAACGTGGTCACCGTCGCCTCCCCGGCCTGGTGGGCCGACGACGTGCTGTCGGTGGGCTCGGTGACCAACGACGGCGTGCCCTCCACGTTCAGCCTGCACGGACCCTGGCTCGGGGTGGCAGCACCCGGTGAGACGATCACCAGTGTCGGCAACTACCCCGACGGGCACCTGGTCAACGGATTGCCCGGCAAGGATGGGCCGCTGGTGCCGATCTATGGCACATCGTTCGCGGCCGCCTACGTGTCCGGTGTCGCCGCCCTGGTGCGCCAGAAATATCCCGAGCTCAACGCCTACCAGGTCATCAACCGCATCAAATCCACCGCGCACGCAGGACCCGCCCCCACCGATCCCGCCGTGGGGTGGGGTGTGGTCGATCCGCTGGCCGCGCTGACCTGGAACGTGGCCGATCCCGCGCCCAAGCTGCCGGTCAACAAAGTCATCGTGCCAGCCCCGCCACCGCCGGCCCCCGACCTTGCGCCCCGACGGGTGGCCAGCTGGGTGCTCGGCGGCGTCGCCGCCGCCGCGGTCGTCATCGTCGGCGCGGTGGCGGCGCTGCGCAGAAAGCCCCACTCATGACCGCGCCCCGCAGCGCCGGCGCCCGGGCTGGCTTCACCAAGCCCCCGATGCTGGGCGTGCACATCAGCGCCTGGCGGATCGCGGTGGCCGCCGTGCTCTGCGCCAGCTGGATTGCGGCCAGCTGGGGCCGCCTGCACCCCGTGCTGGTGGCGGCGGTGCCGCTGCTTGTGATCGCCATCGTGTTCACCACGATCTATCACGTCACCCTCACCCGGTGGGTGCTGCGCTGGTTGGCCTGGCGGCGACACCGCCGCGACCCGGCACCGCTGCCGGCGGCCGACGCCGTCTGCGACGTTGCACTCGACGGCGTCGCCGGCGGTATCGGAGTGGTCAGCGAAAACGAAACCCTGATCACCATGGTTGAACTCGAGCCCGACCCGATCGCACCCACCGTGGTCGTGGAAAACGAAGAGCGCACCATCAACACGCTGCACATCAACCGGCTCGCGGCAATGCTCACGCTGACCGACGTGAAACTGTCCTCCATCGACGTGATCAGCCCCGGGCACCGCGCCGCCGGCGGCTTCGCCGATCTCTACCAGCAAATGATCGGACCCGTACCCGCGGCCACCCATCGGCGCACCTGGATCGTGCTGCGAATCGCCCTTGTCGACAACCTCGCGGCCATCGCCCGCCGCGGATCCGACGCCGATGCGCCCCGGCGCACCGCCGCGGCGGCCTGTCTGCGCGTCGCCGACGCGCTGGCCGCCACCGGTATCGACGCCCGCCCGGCCACCGCCGCCCACATCGTCGCCGCCAACGCCGTGTTGCACGCCGACGCCCCCGTCGCCGACCACTGGTCATACCTGGAAGGTCCCGCCAGTTTCACCGGCATCTACTACGCCGACCCCGAGCACATCAGCGACGACGCCGCACAGTGGTGGACCTGGCCGGCGTCCCGCGACACCACCACCCTGGTCCGGCTGACCCGCACCAGCGCCGGAACCCAGATCGCGGCCCTGGTGCGCTACCGCACCACCACCCGGCCGTCGACGCCCCCGGTGTCGCGGCTAGGGCCGCTCTACGGTGTGCAGCAGGCGATGTGGCGCCAATTCCGGGTCGGTTACGTCCCGCCCCTGGCCCCGATCCCGTGGGCGCCGTTGGCCGACCACGATCCGGCGATCGCGTTCGGCCCGACCGGGCCGATGATCGGGTTCGTCGTCGGCCCACGCGAAAAAGCGACCGCCCACCTGCCGCTGGCCGGGGCCATAACCGTGCTGTGCCAAACATCGCTGCTGCTGCGGCAACTGGCGTTACGCGCCACCTCCACAGGCCGCCCGCTGATCGTGGTCGCCGACGACGCACAGCGGTGGTCGCCGATCGTGGCCAGCGCGGCCACCGGAAAACTCGTCGAGGCGGTGCCCGAAGACGTCCCCGAGGACGCGATTTTGGTCATCGAAGGCCAATGCCCGCTGGCGGTGCCCGAGGTGACGGTGCTGACCAACGACGCCAGCCGCGGCGCCGACGTCGAGCTCGTCGACGCCGACGACCAGTACACGTTCACCCTCAAGACCCGCTCCGGCCTGTCAGCGCGGGTGCGGGCCGTCCCCACCCACGAAGAGCGGCGGCTGCTCGGGGTCACCATCAGCCCGCCGCCCGCCGCCCCCGCCGCGCCGCGGAGGCTCGCCGCCCAACCGGCCCCCCACGCGCCGGCCACGCCGCAGCCGCCGTCACCGCCGGCACCCGCCGCCCCACGGTCCTCGGCTCCCGCCACGCCAGCCGGCGCGCCGGCAAAGCCACAACAGCGACCCGAGCAGACCGCACAACCCGCGGCGCCCCAGCGGCCCACTACCGCGCCGTCGAGCCCGGCCGGCAACGGCGAATCCGGCCGCCACCGAATACCCGCAGAGCCCGGCCGCAAAGCACGCGTCCCCTTTGCCCGCGGCGCCAACAACATTGCACCCCCGCCCGAGCAACATCTTGTGCGCGGGAGCGGCGATAACCCGCCGCCGGCCGCGCATCCGCCACCGCCCCCCGGCCCGACCACAACCCGCCCCGACGACAAGGATGATCCGCGATGGCGAAAAGAGTCGTAGTTGAACTCGTCGACGACATCAACGGTCAATCCGGGGCCACCACAACACGATTCAACCTCGACGGCGCCGACTACGAAATCGACCTCGTCGACGACCGGCCCCTCCGCGAGCTCCTGGCCCCCTACATCGCTGCAGCCCGCCCCACCAACAGCAACGGCAAGCCGGGCCCGGCGACAGGACGACGCAACGGCGCCCCCCGCCGCCGCCACGACCTGCACCTGATCCGGCGCTGGGCAGCCGCCAACGGCATACCACTGCCGGCCCGCGGACGGATCCCTGCAGCGACCATCAACGCCTACGACGACCACATCCGGTCCCGAACCACAGGAGACGGCGGTGGCTGAACTCAAACCGGGCAGGGTGTTTCGCGCCGAACTAACCCGGCAGTGGTTTTTCACCGCCCGCTACCGCGACCGCGGCCGCGGACAGTTTGAGGCCATCAGCAAGCACCCGGTCGAAAACAGCGCCGAGCTCGAGGCCGGCCACCAAGCCCGCCAGCAGCTGCAACGCCTGGCTGACCTGGTGCTCACCGACAGCGACGGTCAAGTCAGCGCCGAACAGCTCATCGACCTCGTTGTCCGTCGACTGGTCAGCATCAATGCCTGACGACACCACGCTGCCCGCCGACGCGCCCGCGCCCTGGGACACCGTCGACGACGAACTGCCCCGGCGAATCACGCCCGAATGGATCACCGACATCCTGGCCACCAACCACGGCTGGGACATCCTGCGCACCCACCTCACCCCGCAGCACAAAGGCGAGCCCTATCAGGCATCCTGGCGGGCGTTGTGGCGCACACTGGCCTTCGACGGGCGCTGGCGCGCACGGGTCACCCGCCGGCTACGCGCCGACCAGCAAATCGCCCACGACGCGCTCACCGGCAACAGGCTTGACCCCGACGAGCAGGCCCGGGCGCGACGGTTCATTCGCGCTGCTGATGATGCGATCAACCGACTCGGCAACGAAGCCGACCAGGCCATGGCGTGGGCGGGGGCCAAGTATGCTCGCCACCCGCCGGTGATACGGGAGCTGCTGGAAACGCTCGTGGTCGCGATCGATGACCACCGCGCCGGGCTCATCGGCGATGATGAACTTCACGGTGTGCTCGAAACATTGGGGATCGACCCCCGCCAGCGCGGCATCAGCGAAGCCGCCGTAGAGCGGGCACGAGCCAAATACCGCGGCAACCGTCGCCGCTAACCATCGTTGGGGCCGCCTCAAGTGGTCTTGCAAACCACGCCGCCGCCGATCACGGTATTGTTTATGGCGAAAAACCGCGCACCGCATGGGCTCTGGAACGAGAACCGCGTAGGCCCCACCACGACGATTGATCAGCATCTCGTCCGGTTAATCGATCAGAGTGGAGTGCGCGGACAGTGACGATTATCGAAGACCAGTCCGCCGGCATTACGCGCGACGGCTCCGCACCCTCCGAGTCCGACCACGGCGCCGAGAAACCCGGCGCGTCAACACAAGTCAGCGCGGCGAGTAACTGCGGCGATGATCTGCTTTCTGGCAGGATGCTGCAATCAGCGCGCGTGGTTGCGGTAATCATCACGGCGATCGTCGGGATCGCCAGTTTCGTCTTGAGTTTCGCGTCGCTATCCGATTTAGCTGAGCGTTCAGGATACCCGCACACGCTAGCGCCACTATGGCCGCTGATCGTCGACCTCACCATCGTGCTCGCCACAGCAGCGGTGGTAGTGCTCGGCCCATCGGGGGTCAAACAGCGCAAGAGTCGGCGGTTCTTCTGGCAGGTGTTAGGCGCGGCCGCGCTGGTCAGCATCAGCTGCAATGGGTTACACGGGTTCCTGCCCAAGGATGCGGCGCTGTCGCCCTGGTTGGCGGCGGCGATAGCCACCGTCGCGCCCGTGAGCTTGTTGGCGACAGCTCACGGGGCTGCAATCTTGTCGCGGGTCAAAACCCAAACCGATAACGCCACCACCCGGCTCGACATGGCCAAGACGACAAGCGAATACGCCTCTGCAGCAACAGGAATGCAAGCACCCCGTATGGCACGTCGCAACGGCGAGGTTCCGCGGCTGCACAGCGCAGAACGGCATGTGGATCGGGCCGCGCTAGCCATGATCGACGGGTTGACAACATCAGGCACAGACTGGACCGATGTCGCCGAAACACTCGTCCGTGACGGCGTCACCACCAAGACCGCCGCCGAAACCACTGAGGTGCTGCGACTTTGGGAGATGCACACCCCGCATAACACCATCGCCCGCCGACTCGGGCTACACCGCGACACCGTCGCCAAAATCATCGACAGCGCCGAAGACCTGCTGTCCGGGACAAAGATCAGAGCCTAATTTATGTTGCCGCGACACATCGGTTCCACACCAAGTCCACTGCCCAACCATGGCGAAATCAGTTACCGCGGATACGGGCCGTATTGTCCCGCCGGCGGACGACTGGTGGTGATCGAAATCGACGGCGGGGAGCGTCCCGGGGAGTGGTGTAAGTGATGGCGGCGTGTCGGTCCCTGACGTAAGAGGGCCATCGCGTGAGTCTCTGTGGTGAAACGACCAAGAATCACTACCGAGAGGAACATCGCG
>NZ_JACKSY010000075.1:0-7687 GCF_025821985.1 Mycobacterium timonense
ACGTCAGTGACCAAAGTGCCGAAACCATTGCCCCCACAGCCGCTCTCACGGCATAGTGGCTACCACAGAGCCACACGCGGACACGCGACCGCTCTTACACCACTCCACGGGACGTGACCCCGCCGGCGAGGTCATCGGCCCACTTCCACACGCGGTTAAACATTCGCCAACCGGAATGACGTGGGGTTACTGCGGCTCCGGTCCAGCTGATTTGGCCCGGTCGTTGCTTATCCACGCGCTGGGCGACGACGCGCGATGCACAGTATGCGAGGGTACCGGCGAAGTTGTCTACGACATCACGACCGACCGCGAAATACCGTCTCGCCACGCAGACTTGGAGCACCTCAACCCCGGCGAGTCTGACGGACAGGCCCGCTATTCAGAGCCCATGGAGTGCCAATACTGCGAGCGAGGCTTTACCGTCCTGCCCTCCTCGTATCAGCGATTCAAATTCGACATCGTCCGCTAACCTGCCCGAAGCCGGATGGACGCTCACCCGCGCCGAGATCCACGAGTGGATGGCACACCACCACGACACCAGCCAACAACCATGGTGAGGATGGCCAAACCGCGGCTAGCGGCTCGAGGCGTTAGCTGTGGTGTCTCACCACGTTGGTTCCACCACTTTCGTTCAACAAAGGAGATGCACCATGCGCAACCGCCGATTCTGGCAGCGGTTTACATCACGCGCCGCCAGCAAGGTCGAGCAAACCCATCCGCACACCAACACAGCGGATGAGCGAACACCTAACCAGCATGCGCGGAGTGTGGAGAACACTTCACGACGGCCCGCCGCCGACCACCTCGCAGGGCTGATGGCATCGGATTCATACGGGCCTGATATGGAAACAGCGGGACAGGCGCAGCTGGTTGCCTCCGAACTGCTACCGGCCGCCGGTGATTGGGCCGCACTGGAAAGGTTCGGCTTTATCAAGAAAACCCCTGTGGCTGAAGATAATCTGTTCGTCGAGGCGATCCTTCCTGAAGGCTGGCGGCGTGAGCGCGATGACCATCCAATGTGGTCGAAGGTGCTCGATACTCGCGGCCTCCCTCGCGTCAGCATCTTCTACAAAGCGGCATTTTACGATCGTGATGCCTTCTTCACGTTGGTAGACGTCGGAGCTGAGATCGTCGGCGAAGTCATCGTTGACGATGCGCCCGTTGTGATCCCCGCCGAATGGTCCCTCCTAACCAAAGAAGAGCGCACGCAAGGGAGACGGCATGCACAGCGTCTTGCCTCCGACGACTGGGATGAACACAAACAGCGACGAGCGCAGGAATTGCTCGAACTGCTGGCGCAAGCAGAGCCAGAGTAATGCGCGTAACCAACCTCACGAGATAGCACAGTTAGCACGGGTGTGGACACACCACAGAGGCACAGCCAGCGGCGCCAGCACGGCCAGGCGAGATCGGTGGCCGTGGGCGTGCCGCTGCCGGCGCGCGGGCGCCGGCGCCGGAGGAAGGACTGATCGCGTGCGGCAGGTCGATGAAACCCTTGCCGAGGCACAGCGGCTCCTCGGTAGCTCCGAGCCGCCCGCCGTAACGCCGCGGCCCACCAGTTCACCACAACCTGTCCCGCCACCGCAGTGGCAATCAGGTAGCGCCACAGCTGCGACAGCGGTCAGCGCCGAAATCAGCGCCCAGCACGGCACCTTCGCGGCACTGGGCGATCAAACGCGCACCCTCGTTGCCGAGGCGAACACCGAGAGCATGGACGCTCAGCGGCGGCTGGGCGGCATCCGCAACGAATGGGAAACGGACAAGACCGCGCTCTCAGCGATGCCGCGCACACCGGATAGAGACGGCGCAATCATCGCCGCCGGCCAACGAAGAGTCCTCGAAGCAGCCAACGTGGTCCAGACAGCAGCCGAACGCTTCGACCAAGCGGCCGGTAAGGTTCGGCGCGCGACCGCTGAGTTGCCCCACCCATTGGCCCACGTGGACCCCAAGCCACCGCCGAATCCGGCCGATGCCGATGTGCGGCCGTACGCCTGCTACCTCGGCTCCAAGGACAATGATCCGGTGAAGATCTGCGGCCCCACACCGGCTTTGCACACCTGGTATGTCGACAACGGGCGGTTCGTGCAGATCGAGGGCGACAAAGTCACTCCCCAAGCCAAGGTGGAAATCTCTGCTGGCCCGGGCGAAATCATGGAGACCATCACCAACCCGGCGGGAAAAGTGGGGGAGGTCAGGGTGTGGCTGTCCGGACCGCCGTCGCCGCAGGACTTCGAAAAGTGGACCGAAGGGGGCCAGCGAGACGTCAACTTCTGGTGGCAAAACCCCGACGGGTCGATCGGGGTGGATCGGCGCTGGCGCGACGGCAAGGTCATTTACCAGGGAAGCATTCCGCCAGGGCCCGACTGGGGCCCCTGAGCGCCCAGTAGACAACTGCGTGAGGCCCGCCCGCCCTCCCTGGGAGGCTACCAGGGCGGTCCGACAAGTTTGCGCGCCCAGCCCGCGAAGACGCCCGTCAGGGAACATGTTGCACGACAACGGATTACAGCAAGACTGCACGACGTAATCTGTTGTCTGCCAAGGGCATTCACATAGCGAGATGGCTCGCCGCGCGGAGCCAGTCGTCGGCGTTCCAGCGCGGGGATCGGCGCAGCTGTCGAGGACGCAAGACCATCCACCGCGGCGGCGATTTTTGTCGGTGGCCGATTGTAGATTAAAGGCGTCTCACACAGTGTGAGGCGTTTGGAGAGACCGGGATTCGACTCCCGGTCGGTGAGCCTGGGAGGGCAACTATGGCCGATATGGCATCAATCGTGACCGTTGTCGATGCGTGCGGTCGTGCCGGTGTTCCGGTGCTGCTGCGCGGCGGGCCGGGTCAGGGTAAGTCGTCGCTGGTGCGCGGCTTGGCCGCCAGCGCTGGTCTGCGCTGTGAGACGGTCCTGGGGTCGATTCGCGAGCCTGCCGAGATCGCCGGTATGCCGGTGACTACCGCTGATGGGGTGCGTTTAGAACCGCCCGCATGGGCCAAGCGGCTGGCGGCCGAGGGCGAGGGGGTGTTGTTTCTCGACGAGCTGACCACCTGCGCGCCGTCCGTTCAGGCGGCGATGCTGGCCGTGGTGTTGGACCGCGCCGTGGGGGATCTGGTGCTTCCCGCGACGGTGCGCATGATCGCCGCCGCCAATCCTCCCGAGCAGGCCGCCGGTGGTTATGATCTGGAGCCGCCGTTGTCAAATCGGTTCTGCCACGTGGGTTTTACTCCGTCTGTTGACGAGTGGCTCGATGGGATGGCGACCGGCTGGGAGGCCGTACCGGCGTCGCGGGCCGGGGTGAACAGCGCCGAGCGGCTGGCCGCGAGCACTGCGGCAGTCACCGGGTTCATCCGGCTGCGGCCAGAGTTGCTCGACAAGTATCCCGATTCCAGTGCGGCAACCGGCGGGCCGTGGCCGTCACGGCGCACGTGGGCGATGACGGCAAAGGTGCTAAGCCACTTGCGTGCTGATGATGTGGCCGCAACCCAGGCCGCGGTGTTCGGTCTCGTGGGGGAGGGTGCGGGCGCGGAGTTCCTGTCGTGGGTGGCGACGGCTGACCTGCCCGACCCTGACGCAGTGATTGCCGATCCGGCGCGGGTGGATTGGGCAGGCGAGCGGCCCGACCGGATATGGGCGGTGTTGGCCGGGGTGACCACGCTGGCCGCGCAGCGCGGCGGCGTCGAGGCGTGGCGCAAGGCGTGGGGTCCGCTGGTGGCGTGCGCTAAGGCCGGTGCGCCCGACGTTGCAGCATCGTCAGCGCGGGCGCTGGGCAAGTCGCGTCCGGCCAAGGCAACCATTCCGGCCTCGGCGCGCGAAGCGTTCCTGCCGTTATTGAAGGCCGCCGGTCTAATCGATGACGCGGAGGCCGTGGCATGAAGGTGCGCGAATTGACGTCGGTGGAGCGGCAGGCATTTCAGGTGGCCCGGCTGATTGCCTGCGAGGCGATGCCGTACTACTCGGCGGGGCTGTTTTCGTTGCAGCCGGTGGCAGCGCCGGGACTGAATACGTTTGCCGTGGACAAGTATTGGCGGCTCTACCTCGATCCGACGCGGCTGATCGGCCCGGAACAGTGGTCGCCGCTGGTGGCCGGTGGCGCGCTGTTGCACGAGATTGGGCATCTGCTGCGCGGCCATGCCGACCGCGCCGAGACGCTGCGCCAGCCCGTCAACCACGATGCGTGGAATTTCGCCGGGGACGCCGAAATCAATGACGATCTGGTGTCGGCTGGTGTTGTTCTACCCGACGGGGTGATCACGCCCGATGCCATCGGCTGCACGCCCGGCGGAATCGCGGAGGACTACTACGCGGCGCTCGTCGATGAGAACAGCGCGCCCAATGGTGGTGTGGGCGGCGGTGATGCCGCAGCGGACGGTGAGGTCGGTTGCGGATCCGGCAGCGGTGCCGGTCCGGTGCCCGGCGAGTTGGGCGCCGACGACTTGGTGGACGGTCGCGCCGGAATCGACGGCGCGACAGGTGATCTGATTCGGCGCAAGATCGCTGAGGCAGTGCGTGATGCCGCGGCGTCAGGTATCGGCACGTTGCCGGGTGGGTTGCGGCGGTGGGCCGATGGTGTGTTGGCTCCGCCGGTTGTGCCGTGGAATAGGGTGCTGCGCTCAGCTGTGCGGTGCGCGTTGGCCGAAGCCGCCGGTCGCACCGACTACAGCTACCGGCGTCCCTCGCGGCGGCGGGTGCCCGGTGTGGTGTTGCCCGCGATGCGGGGGCCGAAAGTGTCGGTGGCGATTGTGGTGGACACCTCGGGGTCGATGAGCGGCGCTGACCTGACGGCGGCGCTGTCGGAGACATCGGGGGTGCTGCGCTCTGCCGGAGTCGCCGGTGAGCGAGTGCAGGTGCTCACCTGTGATGCGGCCAGCGGGCAGGCGCAGAAGGTGCGCCGGGTCGCCGACGTGGTGCTGACCGGAGGGGGAGGCACCGATATGCGCGTGGGTATCGCCGCGGCGGAGGCGCTGCGTCCCCGCCCGGAAATCGTGGTCGTGTTCACCGATGGCGATACCCCCTGGCCGAGCGTTCCCGGCAAGTCCAAGCTGGTGTGTGTCATCGTCGGCAGCCCGGAAAACGCCGCGCGCACACCGCGATTCGCGGTCACAGTGACTGTCCCCTCCGGCGTTGGCAGCTAAGCGGGCGGTCCCGAAAATTGTCGGTGCCCAGCGGTAAATTCTGAGCCAGTTCCCCCGGTTGCCGGGGTTGTGGAGAGACCGGGATTCCAAGCCCGGTCGGTGAGCCTGGGAGGGCAGCAGTGGTCAATGACGAGGCGGCACTGAACGCCTACGCACAGCAGATTCTGGCCGGGACGGAATTGACCGTCACCGATATCGGTCACCCCGACAACCTCGACGGCGGTGCCGCCGCCGATGCGTTGCGGCACGGCTGGGACATGGCGCGTCGGGCCGGGCAGGTGCGCCATGACAGTTGAGTTCTACGACCTGGCGCAGCGAATCTACGCACAGCGGTCCGGTCACCCGGTGCTTCGGGTGGCCGGGGCATTGTTCGTCCTCGACCCGCAGGCAATCATGCTCACCGCGACGCAGACCCGCGGCGTGGTCACAGCGTCGGTGGCAGTGGCCGACCAGCCGGCGACGCAGGTATCCGGTATGGGTGTGCTGCGCGCCTTGGCGGCAGCAGGCGCGAGGTTCGACGCGCCGATGCGCCAGCTCGTCGTGGCCGGGGCATCCGATCTGACCGCGCTCGTTGGCCTGGCACGCGCACACAGCGGCAGTGACGACCCGGCCAGCAGGGAAGCGGCGGCGGTCGTGGGATGGTGGGCTGATCGCGCCGGGTATCCCGGCACCAGCGCGGTGGTCGATCTGTGCGCCCACAGCCGCCAGCGTTATATCACCGCGGCGGTTCCCGCCGCCGAGCGCAGTGCCGAGCATTGGCGCAGCGTCTTCGCAGTCGGCGAAGGCACGGCGGGTCTGTGGAGATGGGCGCAGCACCTTGCCAACGGCACGCCACTAACTGCGCTCAATCAGGTCCGCGCCGACGATGAGTACAGCTTCAAGGCGGCAGCCCAGCGCCACCGTGATGGCGCGGATTGGGCTGCTCCCGACCGGCCCCCGGTCGCAGCGATGGGACTACGGCGGCGCTGCGACACCGCGGATCTGTGGGAGAGCGCATTGCTGGGGGATCGGTTGTGGCGGCACCGCGCCGTTCACACCGGGCACGTGACTGGCGGCGAAATGGTGTCGGCCAACCGCGCGGGCTTCACCGTCCGGTGTGAACGCATGGATTGCCGTCTGCGCGAAGGAAACTCGGTCTGCGGCTGGTACGGTGGCATTGACAGCTACGAACGCAGCGTGACGTTCATCGGTGAAATCGCCGACACGTCCGCCTGCCAGAGCGCGCTACTGCTGACCGTGACCGGCGTGCGCGTCGAATCACGCCCCGGCATCGGGCAGTGGGTGTCATTAATGCCCGCCCCGCCCAACGCCCCGATGGTCCGCTCGGGCCAGTACCACTACCGGCGCTTGCAGTTCGGCACCGACTCATGGATCGCCAAAGGAAAGCCACCCGGCCTCATCCGGCGCGACGTGCCCCTCGACGTCCTAATCAGCGCAGCAGAAGCCGAAGGCGAGTAAGGCCATGCGCATCCTCAAGCCCCGACCCGGCGCGACCGCCACAGAAAGCGACGCTCACCGCTCCGCCGCGCCCCCCGCCCCGGCGCGGCCCACACCAGCGCCCGCAGCGCCGACCTGGCCAGGCCGGGAACTGCTCAATCACCCGATCACCGCACAGGTGCTGCTGTCGGTATGGAACGGCGACCCTGTGGTCCTGGTGCCATCCCCGCCCGGTGCGGGCAAGACCAGGCTCGTTGTGCTGCTCTCCGCGGCGTTGGCGCATCGGGCAGGCCTGCGGGTTGGTATTGCGGCCCAGACACGCGCTCAGGCCGTCGATATCGCCCGCCGCTTAGGGGCAGTAGCCGACTGGCGTTTGATCGGACTGCTGTGGAAAAAGAGCGGCACACGCCCCGATACGGCGGGCTGTCCGTTGGTGTTTGGTGGCCCTACCTGGCCGCGATCGGGTGGAGCCGTGCGGATCGCTACCACCGCTAAGTGGTTGCGTTGCGAACCCGATCAGGCCGCCGCCGACGTGCTCATCGTCGATGAGGCGTATCAGGCGACGTATGCCGATGTTGGGGCGTTGGGTGCGATGGCCCGCCAGATCGTGTGTGTGGGGGATCCGGGGCAGATCGACCCGGTGGTGACCGGGGATGTGTCGCGGTGGGTGGATTCGCCGACCGGCCCGCACCGGCCCGCTCCCTCGGCGCTGGCGGCGGCGTATCCGAACACGGTGAACACGGTGGCGTTGCGGCATACGTGGCGGTTGGGTCCGGTGACGACGGGGTTGGTGCAGCCGGTGTTTTACCCCGATTTGCCGTTTGTGTCGCGGCGGCCTGTGGAGTGTGTGGAGCTGGGTGGTGTGGTGGTGCCGGAGGTGGCGTGCCGGGTGGTGGGGGTGCGTGATGGGTGTACTGATGCGGGGTTGATGGGGGCGTGTGTGGATCGGGTGCGCGGGCTGCTGGCTGGCGGGGTGGTAGTGGATGGGGCAGGTGCGCGTCGGTGTGGGCCTGGCGATGTGGCGGTGGTGGTGTCGCGGGTGGGGCAGGCGGCGTGGTTGCGGGCGGTGTTGGCTGATGTGGCGGGGGTGTTGGTGGGTACGGCTAATGGTTTGCAGGGGGTGGAGCG
>NZ_JACKSY010000076.1:0-790 GCF_025821985.1 Mycobacterium timonense
TCATAACTCAACGCCGCCGCATTCAACTCCGCCGCCAACGAACTCCACGCCGACGCCGCAGCCACCAACGAACCCGACCCCGGACCCGAATAAATCCGCGCCGAATTGAACTCCGGCGGAAACGTTCCGTAATCCAACATCATTGACTCCTTAACCAGCCGCGGCCGCGTTGGCCGCTTCAGTCATCGCGTAGGACCCGGAGCTGGTGCTCAGGGTGTGGACGAACACTTCGTGGACCGCCGCGGCGGCCAGCGCCTCGGGCGCTGTGGTGACGAATGACATTGAGGTTCCTGCCTTTCGATGCGGCCCGGCGCCCGTGCCGGAGTGGTGTGCGGGTGGACTCGGTCGTGTTGAGGTGGGCATGGGCGTCATCCGGCCGAGGGTGGGCGGGTCAAGACGCTGTAGCGAAAGCCGTATTTGTTGACATAGCCCGCGGCCGCGCCGCGCCGGCCCAGCGCCCCCACCGGCATGCCGCGCAACAACCCGTTGGCCGCACCCCCCGGGGCCCCGCCGGCCGCCGCCTGCACCGCGCTGCCCTCCTCGGAGACCGCCGGGCTGACCGCCGAGGTCAACGTCGCCCACTGCTGAGGCACCGACAACGCCCCCACCCGACCCGCGCCGGCCGAGATCGCGCTGACATGGCTCGCCCCGCCCACACTGCCCAGGTTGCCCAACCCCAAGCTGGCGAACTGCGGCGTCGGATACCACGCACCCCCGGCACCCGCCGTGCTACCACCGGGACCCGACACCAGCTGCTGGGCGATCGATGACCAGAAGCTGGTGATGCCGT
>NZ_JACKSY010000077.1:0-340 GCF_025821985.1 Mycobacterium timonense
CCGCAGATCAGGGCGGCCGCCCAGGCCGTCCGGGGCGCGGTGGGTTCCGACGCCGCCGNCACACCGGAGGAGCGCGGACCGCAGCCATGAGCCGGTTGGAGCTGCGCCTGGTCGTTGCGGCCGTGCTGGCTGCGACGGTGGTGGTGGGTGCGGTGGTGTGCGCCGCCTACGGGTGGACCATCGTCGCCTCGGTGCTCTCGATCTTCGCGCTGGGGGTGGGCGCCTGGCTCTATCACTGCGTCGAACGGGTGGCAGTCGCCCGCCGCATCAGCACGGTGCGCTCGGCCGCCCGGCCGCTGCAGCCGCTGCTGCCGGTGATGGCCGCGATCATGGGCCTGAC
>NZ_JACKSY010000078.1:0-5568 GCF_025821985.1 Mycobacterium timonense
ACGGCCCATTCGGCGCCGTCAGCCCATTGGAAGCACCATCCTGATTCACCGCCGAACCCCGCACCACCGCCAACACCGGATGCCCCAACCGCCGCGCATCCGAAAGCCGCTCGACCACCAGCATGCCGCCGCCCTCGGAGAAGCCGGTGCCGTCGGCCGCGCCCGCGTACGCCTTGCAGCGGCCGTCCACGGACAACCCGCGCATCCGGCTGAACTCCACGAAGATGTCGGGTGTGGCGTTGACCGTGACACCGCCGGCCAGGGCCAGATCGCACTCGCCGGATCGCAGCGACTGCACCGCCATGTGCAACGCCACCAACGACGACGAGCAGGCGGTGTCCACCGACACCGCAGGGCCCTCCAGCCCCAACACATACGACACCCGACCCGACGCCACGCTGGACGTCCGCGATGGGTGCGGCGCCCATGCCGTAGCCCTGCGTGTACACCCCGGCGAACATCCCGGTGGCGCTGCCGCGCAGCTTGACGGGGTCAATTCCGGCCCGCTCCAACGCTTCCCAGGACAGTTCGAGGAACATGCGCTGCTGCGGATCCATCGCCAGCGCCTCGCTGGGCGCGATGCCGAAGAACGCCGGGTCGAAGTCGGCGACGTTGTCGACGAAACCGCCGGTGCGGGTGTAGCAGGTGCCGGGGACGTCCGGGTCGGGGTTGTACACGCCGGCCAGGTCCCAGCCGCGATCGGTGGGAAACTCCGAGAGCACGTCGCGGCCCTCGGCCACCATTTGCCACAGCGCCTCGGGGCTGTCCACGCCGCCCGGGAAGCGGCACGACATCCCGACGATCGCGATCGGATCGTCGTCGGTGGCGCGGACGACGGGCGCGTGCGTGGTCTCCTGCGGGGCGCCGGCAAGCTCGGTGCGGATGTAGCCGGCCAGGGCGTTGGGTGTGGGGTAGTCGAAGATCAAGGTCGGCGAAAGCGCCAGTCCGGTCGCGGTTTTGAGCCGGTTGCGCATTTCGACCGCGGTCAGCGAGTCGAAGCCCAGTTCCTGGAACGCCTTGTCCGGGTCGATCGCCTCGGCGGTCGGGCTGCCCAGCACGGTGGCGATGTGGGAGCGCACCAGCTCCAGCAGCACGGCGTGCTGCTCGGCTTCGGGCAGCCCGTCGAGGCGATGCGCCAGCGCGGATTTCGATTTCGCGGCGGCCAGCGAGTCGTCGACCCGGCGCCGGGTCGGCGCGTTGACCAGATCGGCGAACATCGGGGGCACCGCGACCGCGTGTGCGCGCAGCGCGCCCAGATCGATACGGGCCGGCGCCAGGAATGGCTCGTCGACGATCAACGCCGTGTCGAACAATTCCATGGCCTCGTCCGAGGACAACGCCAGGATGCCGTCGCGGCCCAGCCGGGCCAGGTCGGCGGCGTCCAGGCCCCCGGTCATGGCGCTGGCCTGGTCCCACAGGCCCCACGCCAGCGAGATCGCCGGAAGCCCGTGCGCCCGCCGATGCGCCGCCAACGCATCCAGGAAGGAGTTCGCCGCGGCGTAGTTGCCCTGTCCGGACGAGCCGACCAGCCCCGCCATCGAGGAAAACATCACGAACGCCGACAGATTCATGTCGCGGGTCAGCTCGTGCAGGTTCCAGGCCGCGTCCACCTTGGCCCGCAGCACCGCGTCGATCCGCTCCGGTGTCAGCGAGGTGATCATCGCGTCGTCGAGCACGCCGGCGGCGTGGATCACGCCGGAAAGCGGCCGCTCCGCGGAAATCCCGGCGATGACGCCGGCCAGCGCGGCCCGGTCGGCCGCGTCGCAGGCGATCACCTGCACCCGGGCCCCGGCCGCTTCCAGTTCGGCGACGAACTCGGCCGCGCCCGGCGCGTCCGGGCCGGTGCGGCTCAGCAGCGCCAGGTCGCGAACGCCGTGGCCGGTCACCAGGTGGCGCGCCAACGTCGAGCCCGCCATGCCGGTGCCACCGGTGATCAGCACGGTGCCGGCGGAAAGCGCCCCGGGCACCGTCATGACGACCTTGCCGATGTGGCGGGCCTGGCTCAGGTAGCGCAGCGCGGCGCGGCCACGCCGGATGTCAAATGTGGTGACCGGCAACGGGTTCAACACGCCGGCGTCGAACAGCCCGGCGAGTTCCACCATCCACTGGCGCATCCGGGGACGGCCCGGCTCGAACAGGTCGAAGGCGCGGTAGCGCACACCGGGGTATTCCCTGGCCACCACACCCGGGTCGCGGATGTCGGTCTTGCCCATCTCCAGGAACACGCCGCCGGGCGCGACCAGCCGTAGTGAGGCGTCGACGAACTCCCCGGCCAGCGAGTCCAGCACCACGTCCATCCCGGCCCCGCCGGTTGCCGAGCGGAACTTGTCCTCGAATTCCAGCGTGCGCGAGTCGCCGATGTGGTCGTCGTCGAATCCCATGGCGCGCAAGGTGTCCCACTTGCCGCGGCTGGCGGTGGCGAACACTTCCAGGCCCAGATGCCGGGCCAGCTGCACCGCGGCCATGCCGACACCTCCGGCGGCGGCGTGCACCAGCACCCGCTGCCCCGGTTTGACGTCGGCCAGGTGGATGAACGCCATGTAGGCGGTGGTGAAAACCGCCGAGATGCCGGCGGCTTCGGGGTAGGACCAGTGGGTGGGCTTGTGCTGCAGCAGGCGCACGTCGCCGGGCACCAGCGTGCCGCTGCCGTCGGGGAAGAAGCCGTACACCGAGTCGCCGACCGAGAATTCGGTGACGCCCGGCCCGACCTCGACGACCACGCCGGCACCTTCGCCGCCGAGCAGGGCGTCGTGGGTGAACATGCCCAGCGTGATCATCACGTCGCGGAAGTTGGTGGCGATGGCGCGCAGGGCCACCCGAACCTGGCCCGGCTGCAGCGCGGCATCCGGGTTGGGAACCGGTTCGAGCTGCAGGTTTTCGAAGGTGCCCGCGCTGCTGATGCCGAGCCGCCAGGGCCGGTCTTCCGGCGGTGTCATGATGCCGTCGACCGCGCGGCTGCCGTGTACGCGTGCCGTGTAGACCGTGCCGTCGCGGAGCAACACCTGGGGTTCGCCGGTCGCCAGGGCCGCGGTCAGCGCGGAATCGTCAAGTGCGGCATCGGAATCGATTAGCACGATCCGTCCGGGGTGCTCGGTCTGCGCCGAGCGCACCAGCCCCCACACCGCCGCGCCGGACAGGTCGGTGACGTCCTCGCCGGCCAGCGCCATTGCCCCCCGGGTCACCACGACCAGTACCCCGGAATCGTGCTCGGTGAGCCACGACTGCACGGCGGCCAGCGCCTCGTGGGTGCGCCGATACGATTCGCCGACCGGATCGCCTTCGGCCGCAAGGGATTCAAACACCTGGTGGACGGGTGGTTCGCCGTGGGCCGCCGGCACGGTCACCGGTGCCCAGGCCACCTCGAACAGCCGGTCGGGGCCCGCGGCCGACACCGCGGCGCGCAGTTGGCGCTCGCTCACCGAACGCGCCACCATCGCGCGCACCGACAGCACCGGCAATCCCAGCCCGTCGGCCAGCTCGAGGGAAACCGCCCGGGAGGCCGCTGTGCCCGGCGCCTGCGCGGGGGCCAGGCGGGCGCGTACCGCCGACGCCCCGGCGGCGTGCAACGACACGCCCTGCCACGCGAACGGCAGCGCCACTTCGTCTGTGTCACCGGCGATTTGGTGGCCGACGATCAAGGCGTGCATGGCCGCGTCGAGCAGCGCCGGGTGCACACCGAACCCGGTGACGCCGCCCGCGGCGTCGGGCAGCCGCACCTCGGCGAACACCTCGTCGCCGCGCACCCACGCCGCGGTCAGGCCCTGGAAGGCCGGGCCGTAGCCGTAGCCGCGCGCGGCCAGCCGTTGGTAGCCGTCGGCAATGTCGACCTTGGTGGCCCCGGCCGGCGGCCACGCCGCCAGATCGGCGCCCGGCTCGATCGATCCGGTGCTCAGCGTTCCCTGCGCGTGGCACACCCACGGCGAGTCGCTGTCGGGCCGCGAGAAGATGGACACGTCGCGCCGACCCGATTCGTCGGCCTCGCCGACCAGCACCTGCACGGCGACCGATCCGATCCCGGAGTCTTTGGCCGGCAACATCAACGGAGCCTGCAGCGTCAGCTCCTCGACCGTCGAACAACCGACTTCGTCGCCGGCGCGGATCGCCAGCTCCACGAAACCGGCTCCGGGGAAGACGACCGTGCCGGACACGGCGTGATCGGTCAGCCAGCCCTGCAGGCTCGGGGACAACCGGCCGGTCAGCACCACCCCGCCCGAGGCGGGCAACTCGACGACCGCGCTGAGCAGCGGGTGCTCGCTGGTGCCCAGGCCCAGGCCGCTGGCGTCGGCCGCGGCGCCCTCGCCGGACAGCCAAAACCGGCGGCGGTCAAAGGCATACGTGGGCAGCTCCACGAAGCCGGCTCCGTCCAGCACACCGCGCCACGCCACGTTCACTCCCGCGACGAAGGCGGTGGCCGCCGACGTCAGGAACCGCTCGAGCCCGCCGTCGTCGCGGCCCAGGGTGGGAATGACGATAGCCTCGGTGTCACCCGGCAGGCTGTCGTTGACGGTGTCCTCGATCCCCGCCACCAACGCCGGATGCGGACTGGATTCGATGAACGTCCGGTATCGGTGCTCGGCCGCGCTGCGCACCGCCTGGTCGAACTGCACGGTTTGCCGGATGTTGCGGTACCAGTAGTCGGCGTCCAATCCCGCTGTGTCCAAGCGGTTTCCGGTCACCGTGGAGAAGAAGGCGATGCGCGAGGAACGCGGCTCGATACCGGTCAGCGCCTGCGCGAGGTCCTCGCGGATCGCCTCGACCTCGACCGAATGTGAGGCATAATCCACGTCGATGCGGCGGGTCCGCAGCGCAAGGTCGGCGCAGAACGCGGCGAGCTCGTCGAGCGCGGCCCCCTCCCCCGACACCACGACCGCCGAGCGGCCGTTGACGGCGGCGATGCTGACCCGGTTCCCGTACGGCGCCAACAACTCTCGCGCCCGCTCGGTGCTGCAGGCGATCGACAGCATGCCGCCGGGACCGGCCAGTGACCGCAACAGCTTGCTGCGCAGGGTCACCACTCGGGCGGCGTCACGCAACGACAGCGCGCCGGCGACATAGGCCGCGGCGATCTCGCCCTGCGAGTGGCCGATCACGGCGTCGGGGCTCACCCCGACGGACTTCCACAGCTCGGCCAGCGACACCATCACCGCGAAGAGCGCCGGCTGCACGACGTCGACGCGATCCATCCCCGCTGCGCCGGGTGCGCCGCGCAGCGCATCGATCAGCGACCAGTCCACGAATTCGGCGAAGGCCTCCTCGCAGGCCTGGATGTGCTGCGCGAAAACCGGTGCGGTGTCCAGCAATTCGGTTGCCATGCCCAGCCATTGCGATCCCTGGCCGGGGAAGACGAACACCGTCTTGCCCGCCGGTGTGGCGACACCCCGGATGATCGATGCGGCCGGGTCGTCGGCGGCCAGCTCGTCCAGCCCGGCCAGCAGGCGGTCCCGGTCACCGCCCACCACGACGGCCCGGTGCTCGAACGTCGCGCGTCCCGCCAACGTCCAGCCCACGTCGGCGATGTCCAATTCCCCCTGCGCGCGCACGTATTCGGCCAACCGCGCCGCCTGCGCC
>NZ_JACKSY010000079.1:0-6962 GCF_025821985.1 Mycobacterium timonense
CTCGACGTCAGTGACCAAAGTGCCGAAACCATTGCCCCCACAGCCGCTCTCACGGCATAGTGGCTACCACAGAGCCACACGCGGACACGCGACCGCTCTTACACCACTCCACGGGACGTGACCACCGGCACCGACTCCTACCGGCTCGCCCACACCCTGCGAAACCGAACCAACACCGACAAATGACGTCAACATTCGCGAACACATACATGCCACAGGCGACACCTGCGACGTCAAAATTGGCGAACGACCGACGTCAGGATTGACGACCAAAGCCATACCTGGGTTGGCCAGGTCTCGCCCAAGCCAGCGCGGCCGCTGAATGTGGCTGCGCAGCAGGCCGGTGTGCCGCAGGCGTTCACTGGGCTGGACGCCCGGGAGTTGTTCGTTGCGGATCGGTGGGCTGCGGCGCTGTTGGCGTGAGCCCAGGTGCCTACTCGAGGCTGGGTAGCCAGCCCGTGAGGTCGTTGAAAGTGGTGACACCCGGTGGTCGGCCGCGGCCGGCGGCGGCCAGAGTGCGCAGGTAGCCGGTGAGCACGGGCTGGGTGACCTTGGTGGTGGTGTGGGCCAAGCGCAAAAGGTCCCAGGTTGTGACGACGGTGATGTGGTGGCGGTGGGCCAGCGCCCGGGCGCCGGCGTCGTCGGTGAGGAAGAACGCGTCGAGCTGGCGGCCGTCGATGATCGCGATGGTCTCGGCTTCGCCGAGGTGCTGGGTTGCGGGCTCGCCCGGGCTGGCCATGGATTCGCGCAGGATGTGGGCGTGCAGGTTTTCGGTGGGGTCGGGAATGAGTGGCGTGCCGAAGATGACACCGGCCTGGTCGAGGTCGGCGTGGTAGGCCTGCGACTTGCGGCACTCCCGGGCGATCGACAGGCACCAGCCGCCTCGCCCGTTGAGCAGTTCGCCGAGCAGATCCATCCGGCGGATGATCGCGAAGTTGATCAGAACGGTGTTGTCGGGCAGGAAAAGCTTGGGCACTTACAAGCCCAGGGCGGCGGCCAGCTGATCGGTGTCGAGCGGCTCTGGCTGTGGCGGCTCGTCGACCTCGAGGGTGTTCGGGTCGATGCCGAGCATCCAGGCCAGGGTGCCCTTGTGCAGGGCGCCGGCGGCGATGAGGTCGGTGTGGGCTTCCTGCAGCTTGAGCGGGAAGCGTCGGGTCGCGGCTTCGTCCATGCGCACGGTGATCTGGTCGGGGCCGTGATCGTGCTGGCCGGCCCAGTGCCAACGGAGCAGCTTTTGAGTCGACAGCTGCAGGGCCTGGCCGATGGTGTCGGACACGGTGATGCCCAGCCCTTCCAGGCGGCGCGAGAGCGCGTCGGTGGACACGCCCCAGTCCCAGATCTGGTCGGCCAGTTCGCCTTCGGTCAGGTTGTGCCAGTCGATTCTGCGGAGCTGGGCCTCGGGCAGCAGTAGTTCGGCGGCGAAGCGGTTGGCGACCAGTTCGTGGTGGTTCTGCTCGGCGGGGGTGAGGTTGTCGCCGTGGTGGCCGGCGACGAGATGGCCGAGTTCGTGGGCCAGTGACCAGTTTTCACGGAACCAGTTCCCAGTGGCCTGCAGCACGATCACCTTGCGCGGGCCGACGTGGAAGGAGTAGGCGGTCGAGATCTCCGACAGTCGGATGACGTCGACGTCGAGGTGGGTTTCGAAGCGGTCGGCCATGCGGCGTACGAAGTTCGGGCCGAGGGTGGACTTCACTTCGAGGACGGTGCCTGGCAGCGCGATGTCGACCGGATCCCACGAGGCGAAGGCTTGGCGGTAGGACAGGGCGATGTCGTCGAGGACCGGTTGGTCGGTGTCGCGGCCGGGGACGTCGCGGCGGCCGGTTGCGTGATCGAAGTTGTGGCGGGCGGCGACGACGAGGCGGTGCGGGTCGGGCCGGCCGGTGATGAGCCAGTGGACGTCGACGTCGAGGACATCGGCCAGCTGGGCGAGTTCGACCGAGGAGAACGCGCGCCGGCCGTTGAGGGACTTCGACAGCTGGTCTTTGGTCAGGCCGATCTGTCCGGCGACCTCGGCATGGGTGGTGGCCGCCGGGATGCTGTCGGCGACGCGGCGCGCGATCTCGTCCTGGCTCATGTTCTTGAGGGTACGGGCGTAGTTGCGATTTTCGCAACCATGGGCGGGGAACCAACCACATCAGCTCGCCTCGCCGGATCAATCGTGGTGGGCTGGTTATCTTGACACCGGCTGCGACGACGTCGTTTTCCCCGACGCGCCAAGGGTGATTTTGTATGCGAACTGGCCTTATGTACTGGTGCAAGCCGGACCGGAGCAGGCCGCGAACTGGCGCCAGAGCGACTCGGGGCGGTTTCGGTTCGGCCGGCTACCTAACCTGATATTTCCGATGGACCGGTCCGGGCTCGTGTCCACGTTGTGGGACGACGACTGGACTTGTGTCGGCGGACCGGTTGCGCTCATAGACGGTTTCCTGAGCCACTCCGATCTGCGGGCCCGCGCCCGGCGCGTGCGCCTCGATGAGGACGCCACCCCGCCTGGCCACAAGGCAGTCTGACCGGCCACGGGACTGCTATCCAGTCCAGCCTTGAGGGCACGGAGCCGTTTGCGGGTCGATCCGCCAGAAAACGGGCGTCCCGACGTGTCGCTCACCGAGGTCGTGCACCCCTGCTGGCTAGCGTTTCTCCCATGGCCCGCGCCGCACGCCGCACAGCATCCCCACCACACGATTGGCCCCATGCGGGCGGCCTCATGATCAGGGTTTTCCCGGTGGTGTCGACCTTTCGTGCGATGGTCTGCCTACACGTAGTTGCCGTCGTCATCCGCGTTCACGAGAGGACCTGAAATGCCTGCGCAAGCCTGGGTCACGCTCGTCGTCGGACTTACCGCCATCACCGGCGTAATCATCACCTGGCGCCAAAAGAACGACGCCGATCGCCGCAGCGAATGGTGGCGCCGCGTCGCATGGGCCTACGAACGCGTCTTCGACAGCGACGACACCCAACAACGCCTCGGATGGACACTGCTCAAAGTCCTGATCACCTCTAAACTGGCCACCAAGGGCGATTCCGATTACGTTCAGGCGATCGCCGAGCACATCGCCCTGGAGGAGGTCGTCACCGATGACAGACAAGACATCCTCGACGACGGCCCCGCACAAGCCCACGAAGCCGAAACATAGCCTCGCCGTTCGCAAGCTCGCCGCCCAGACCGCGGTCGCGGCGAGCAAGAAATCTGGCCGGCCGGTCGACCCACGGGTACAGAAGCTCGCAGACTCCTAGGTCCATCCGAACGCCGGGCAGATCAAGCGCCTACTGCGCGCCGTTCCGCAAAGCTTGACGGGGAGCCGATGTCGGTGGCCTCTCTTACAGTTGGGGCCATGGCGGGCAGATCACGATGGTGACACTTGCGTTCCTGATCGTTGTCGGAGCCACTGGATGGATGATCTTCCGTCCGTCCCCAAGGCGTGACGCCGCCGCCGCACAGGCCTGGGCGTCGTTTCACCAGTACGCCACCCACCACGGCTGGTCACTGCTCTACGTGCAGAACGTCTACCAACACGCCCGCCGTGGCAGCAAGGCCATCGTGTCAATCTACGGTGATGCTGCCGGCGCAAGCCGAGACGCGTGGTTCTGGGGGGAGCAGGTGCAGGCCGGTTCCGTGGTTGCCGTAAGCCTCAACCAAGGGTGGGGGCCGCACACCAACCGCGACGACGTACTCTACATCGGGAATGGCACTCCCGGTGTTTATGCCACATTCGGTGCACGGGAACTCGTGAAAGTGCAACGCCACTTCCACCGACAGTCCACCGTCGGCGGCACTGCCTAACACGCCCGACGCAGAGCCTGAGGCTGCGTGTGGCGTCGCCGAGGCGGCTGGGCATCGCGCTGACGGCGCGGCGCACAATTCGGGCGCGAAGGCAGCCAAGCTCACCGCAACCACCACACCACCCGGGCGAGGGACATGCCATCGCCGCCGGTCGCACGCGTTTCGGCGGGTGGGGCGGACCAGCGCTCATGCAGGCTCGACGCGGACTTCTCCGCAGCGAGGGACGTGCTATTGGCCCAGGTCGCAGACCTATGGCGGGTGTGATCGCAGAGCATTCCCGACGAGGCTATCTGTGCTGGTGGCGCTACCGTGGACGGCGCTACGCCAGGTGGCCGCAGTTGGCGCAGCGCCGGAACCGCCCACCGGCTCGACGAGCCCGGCCAAAGAAGGAGGTTGCCTTATGTGGCCGTTGTTGACCACTGAGCCACTGGATGGCGACACCGTGGTCCACCGGCAACTGCGGCCCGCCGGATGCGCAGTAGCGCTCGATCGCTCGGACCTGGCGGCCGCCGCGCGCGCTGTGGTCGGTCTGTGCAATTCCTGGGGCGGCAGCGCTATGCCGCTAATACCGGTCACCCCGCGGTCCCCCATCGACAGCCGGTGGCACCGAATTCTGTTGCAGAGCAACATCGATGGCATCGCCAAGACGGACCTGATCGACGAGCACGAGCGAAGCAGGTTCTGCGACATTCAAGGCGGGGACTACCGACAGCTGCTGCTGCGCATCCTGATCGACCTCGAGGACCCGAAACCGACCGTGCAGACGTGTCGCGGCGTGTCCCCCGACGATGACTGGTACCTCGCCTACCTGAGCGTGTTCGGTGACCTGCCCACCCACCCGGATCCGATGAACAGGTGGAACGAGTTGCGGCCCGACTTGACCTACGACCACGTCGTCACGGTCCGGGGCGTTGAGACCGCAGCCGGTGCGCGCGGGCTGGCATCCCTGATCGGCGATCCCTCGATGGTGTCCGCGGTCGACCTCACCCGCAGCAAGCTCAGCGTCGGAGTGCCCGCCGCGACCAACCGTGACCTACTTCCCGAGCGTTCGCGGTTCGGGTGGGACGACGACCGGATCTCGCGGCGCTACGGCCCGAACGTGATCGTCGTCTACCGCCCAGGCAGCGTCGAGGACCTCGCGCTGATCTGGAACATCCGTGCACGGTTCGCGCATCCTCGTGGCCTCCCGCTGGCCATCCCGTTGACCGACTCCATCGACCAGGACATCGCGACCTTGAAGCGCGCCGGTGTCGAGCACTACTTCGGCGGCGGCCACGATGTGGCGCTGACGTCGTTCTCCGTGGCCGGTACCGATCTTGAAGCCCTCGCCACGCGCCACCAATTCGATGTCGCCGACCCGTGGAAGCTCCTTGGTCCCATCGGCGGGTATTGCGTGCCGTCAACGGAGACAACGCATTTCAGCGAGGGGTCAGCGACGATCCCCGACTTCACGGCCACCGACGTCGAGGCGCTGGGACTGCCGCTGCTGGGCAGCCACCAAGGCACCTGGATGCAGTTGAAGACAACGGTCGCCGATGATCCGCTGCCGCTCAGCGCCACCATGCGCCGGCCGCACTACTACGGCGAGCTGAGGTACCTCGACGGCCCGATCACTAGTGGTGGGCACCTCAATCAGACGACCCGCATCACCCAACCGTCCGGCATGGAGGTGCTGGCCGCGCTGGCCACCGACGCGCGCCTGGTGGCGACCGAGAGCGCCCCAGGCAGAGCCGCCGAATACCTGATCCGGGCGGCCATGCCGGAGCTGTCGATGCTGGCCGCCCCCGGGGTGGTCGCCGCGATCAACGAACTGACCCGCGGGCGCCATGTCAGCCTGGTCAAGCGACGCCTTAACCAGTTCCTGGGCCAGGACGACCTCGACGAGTCCACCGATCGCTACCAGGTGCTCCTGGAACGTCTCGATCAGGCCGTCGGAGCCCCGGATGTGGCGGAGGCCGGCTCGCTCACGTTCAACCAGCTCAAGGTGCTGCTTGGCATGTCGGTGGCCGGAGCGCAGCGGTGGCTGCAGTGGGCCACGTCGAGCGGACTGGTCCTGCGCGGCGTGGAGGCCAAATGTGACCGCTGTGGTCACAAGCAGTGGCGTCCTTTCGTCGAGATCGTTCCGGCTCTGATCTGCCATGGCTGCGGGGAGCCCATCGTTAATGCGTACGGGTTCAGCCACATTGAGTATCGATACCGCGCAAGCGAGTCGCTGCTGCGCGCGATGAGTCACGATGTCCTGCCGTCGGTTCTGGCCATCCGCTACATCGCGTCGGTCATGGGCGGTCGGGGTGGGATGGTGTTCGGCGCCTATCCGGGCATCGAATTTCGCCGCGACGCGGCCTCGCCGGTCGAGGCGGAGGTCGATGTCCTGGTCGTCCTGCGCACCGGAGGGATGATCGTCGGTGAGTGCAAGACCAACGCGCGGGGGCTCACCAGCGGAGAACTGGACAAGCTGTGGAGGGCCGCTGATTCGGTGGGGGCGCGCGCCACGTTCGCCGTGACGCTGGATCGTGCGCAGGCGTGCGGTGACCTCTGGCGGGCGCAGTCCGCACCGAACGGGCGGCCGCACTTCGCGTTGACTGCCGAGCACCTTTTCGACCTGCAGGTTCGGGGACCGTCGTACGGCGAGGATCTCTTCGAGTGGCGTGATGATCCGCCGGCGCCACGCGGGCCGGATGGGGAGCCAGCGCAATGGGCGGGCGTCGACGAGGCGTTCAGCCGCTACACCGAGGGGTCTGGCACCGATTACGTGCAGCTGCGGCGCGCGCCGTGGATGGCGCCGGATTTCGTCGATCCTCTGCGCTTGCCGCCCGAGGACGGCGGCGGTCCGGCAGCTGGCGCGGGGTCGACGTAAGCCACCTGTAGCGCCCGGCCGACGCCAGGTCGAGCGTCGCCGGGGACGTGTCGTCGGTCCTGGTAAGGGAGCTTCGCACGCCGCTCTAATCGGCGGTCCCAGCAGGCACCACTCACTGGCAAGGTTGACCGGTCGCTGCGGAAATCAGGTCGAACTCCTGCGTATGAGTACCGTCGATAGGTGACTACTGCGCGTTCGGTGGGGTCACGTCCCGTGGAGTGGTGTAAGAGCGGTCGCGTGTCCGCGTGTGGCTCTGTGGTAGCCACTATGCCGTGAGAGCGGCTGTGGGGGCAATGGTTTCGGCACTTTGGTCACTGACGTCGA